>NZ_CP009434.1:2193655-2507034 GCF_000960995.1 Burkholderia glumae LMG 2196 = ATCC 33617
CCGTAATGGGCGCCGACGACGAGGCGCTTCGAGCCGATTCGGTTATTGCCTGCCATTTTCTTAGAATGCTCCGAACAGTTTGAGCGCGACGACCAGCGTCAAGGCCAGCGACACCACGAACACGACGGCGGCGGTGCGCTTGCCGCCTTCCTTGGTAACGGCGTCATGGTTGACGTCCATCAGCAAGTGGCGAATGCCGGCACAGAAATGATGGAGAAATGCCCACGACAATACGAGGACGATCAGCTTGACGACGATATTGGAGAAAAAGGCCTTGAAGACATCGAAGCTCAGTTCGGACGTCAGGCTCTGATCAAAGAGGTAAAGCAGGAACGGAAGGGACAGAAATAACAGCGCACCGCTGACACGGTGAAAGATCGATAGTTGCCCGGCGAGCGGCAGACGATACTTGAGCGTGATGTCTCCGATGCCGATGTTCCGATACTCCGGTCTCGGTTTTCTTACTGCTTCAGTCATGCTAGACCCCTACGATGTAGTCACACTAATCCGCGATTTTAGCGCCTTTTCATGTCGCGCTGCAGCGAAAACCTGCTCAAGACAGTTACGCTGCAGCGAACAATGACGGCCCTGAACGTGCCTCGCGTGTGGGCGCGAGCTCGTTCCCCATTTCCTCGACGCACCGCCGGATCGATACCGCGGCGGCCCGTCAACTCAATTCGTTCTGATAGTAATACCCGGTTGTGACATACCAACCGCGCCGCACCTCGACGGGGCGGTCCCCATAGGTATAGGACACGCGCTCGACCGACAGCAACGGAAATCCGTCGGCCACGCCCAGCAGCACCGCCACGGCGGGCTCCGCGGCGATCGCGCGGACCTTCTCGGTGGCGCGGATCATGCGCGTGCCGAACTCCGACTCGAACATCGCGTAGAGCGGGCCCTTGTACTCGCTGAGGCGCTCGAACGTGAGCCCGCGGAACATCGCGCCCGGCAGCCAGATCTCGTCGAGCACCGTGGCGACGCCGTCGAACTCCAGCAGCCGGCGCACCTGGACCACCGGGTCGGCCGGCTTCAGGTCCAGCTGCCGCGCGATCTCGGCCGGCGCCCGGGTGCGGCGGCATTCCAGCAGCCGGCTCACGTGCGGGTGCTCCACGCCGTCCTCGGCCAGCAGGCGCAGGAAGCGGAACTGGGCACGCTCCTCGCTGTGGGTGGCCACGAAGGTGCCCTTGCCCTGCCGGCGCACCAGCAGGTTGTCGGCCGCCAACTCGTCGATCGCCTTGCGCACCGTGCCCTGGCTCACCTTGTAGCGCGCCGCGAGCTCGACCTCGCTCGGGATGATTTCACCCGGCTTCCATTCACCCGACTCCAGGCCCTGCGTGATCAATGCCTTGATCTGCTGATATAAAGGGCTGAAGGTGGGAGACGGCGATGGCGACGGCAACGGCGCTGCCGCAGGCGCTACTTCGCCGCCGGCCGGGCCTTGGCCGGGGGCGTTGGGATTCGCCGCGTTCGCCTGGTTGGATGTCATGGCGCGCATTTCAACACAAAGCTGACTTTTACGTCCAGATTTTTCCGCAATACATCTGTCTTATATAAGACATATGATACCGTTTGACTTTGCCCGATCGCACTCCTACACTCCGGGGCGAGCAAGGGTTCGCGGCCGCCGGGCGCGCCCGGCCCGGTGTCGGGGCCGGCTTCGCGGCCACGGCGGGCATGCCCCGCGAGTCCTGCGCCCCGCTTCAACGCATCGCTACGCGTAACGCGCATAGAATGGCGTTTTCCCTAGCGTCCTACGCTCATCGTCCTGGAGATTTCTCAACATGGCTAAGCCCGCAAAGCGTGTTGCCGTTACCGGCGCCGCAGGTCAAATCGCATACTCGCTGCTGTTCCGCATCGCGAACGGCGACCTGCTCGGCAAGGACCAGCCGGTCATCCTGCAACTGCTCGACCTCCCGCAAGCACAAGGCGCCGTCAAGGGCGTCGTGATGGAACTCGACGACTGCGCGTTCCCGCTGCTGGCCGGCGTGGTGATCACGGACGACCCGAAGGTCGCGTTCAAGGATGCCGACGTGGCGCTGCTGGTCGGGGCGCGTCCGCGCTCGAAGGGCATGGAGCGCAAGGACCTGCTGTCGGCCAACGCCGAGATCTTCACGGTGCAGGGTGCCGCGCTGAACGAAGTCGCGAGCCGCGACGTGAAGGTGCTGGTGGTCGGCAACCCGGCCAACACCAACGCCTACATCGCGATGAAGTCGGCGCCGGACCTGCCGAAGAAGAACTTCACGGCGATGCTGCGCCTGGACCACAACCGCGCGCTGTCGCAACTGGCCGCCAAGGCCGGCAAGCCCGTGGCCTCGATCGAGAAGCTCGCCGTGTGGGGCAACCACTCGCCGACGATGTACCCCGACTTCCGCTTCGCGACCGCCGAAGGCGAATCGCTGCTCAAGCTGATCAACGACGACGCCTGGAACCGCGACACCTTCATCCCGACCGTCGGCAAGCGCGGCGCGGCGATCATCGAGGCGCGCGGCCTGTCGTCGGCGGCCTCGGCGGCCAACGCGGCGATCGATCACGTGCGTGACTGGGTGCTCGGCACGAACGGCAAGTGGGTCACCATGGGCATCCCGTCGGACGGCTCGTACGGCATCCCCGAGGACATCATCTACGGCGTGCCGGTGACTTGCGAAAACGGCGAGTACAAGCGCGTGGAAGGCCTGGAAATCGACGCGTTCTCGCGCGAGAAGATGGACGGCACGCTGGCCGAGCTGCTCGAGGAACGTGACGGCGTGGCCCACCTGCTGAAGTAAGTTCCGCGCTTCAGTGCCGCCGCCGGCCCGCGCGGCGGCCCGGCCGCCCGGCTCCCGCCGGCGGCCGGCCAGGCCCCGCATTCGATCCGCACGCGCGTTGCCCGCGCCCGCCGCCGCAGCGCCCGTCCGAATCCGATGCCCTTTCGATCACGCCGCCCCGACGCGTAACGACGATGCCCGCGCTCTCTCCTGCTGAAGTGCTGTACGACGGCGCCGCGCCCCCCGCGCTCCTGCCCTGCTGCGATCACTACGCCGGCAGCGAGAAACTGATGCGCAAGTCGCTGGCGCTGCAGGCCGAACTGGGCCCGGTGTTCGACGTGACGCTCGACTGCGAGGACGGCGCCGCCGTCGGCCGCGAGGCCGCGCACGCCGAACTGGTGGCCGCGATGCTCGGCAACGCGGCCAACCGCTTCGGCCGTGCCGGCGTGCGGATCCACGACTTCTCCCACCCGCACTGGCGCGACGACCTGCGCATCGTGTTGCGCGCCGCCCGGCCGCCTGCTTACATTACGCTTCCAAAAACCACCGACGCGGCCGACGTGGCCGAGGTCTGCGCGTTCATCGAGGGCACGCGCCGCGAGCTCGGCATCGCCCGGCCGATCCCGGCCGACGTGCTGATCGAGACGCACGGCGCGCTCGCCCAGGTCGCTCGCATCGCCGCCCTGCCGGCCGTCTCGACGCTGAGCTTCGGGCTGATGGATTTCGTCTCCGCCCATCACGGCGCGATCCCCGACGCCGCCATGCGCGCGCCAGGCCAGTTCGACCATCCGCTGGTGCGCCGCGCCAAGCTCGAGATCGCCGCCGCCTGCCACGCCCACGGCAAGACGCCGTCCCACAATGTGACCACCGAGATCCGCGAGATGGCCATGGTGGCGAGCGACGCCGCCCGCGCGCGCGACGAATTCGGCTACACGCGGATGTGGAGCATCCATCCCGCGCAGATCCGCGAGATCGTGGCCGCGTTCGCGCCGCGCGAGGCAGAAGTGGCGCTGGCCGCGGAAATCCTGCTTGCCGCGCAGGCCGCCGACTGGGGGCCGACGCGCCACCGCGACACGCTGCACGACCGCGCCAGCTACCGCTATTACTGGTCGGTGCTGCGCCGCGCGCACGCCGCCGGCGCCGCGCTGCCGGCCGAGGTGGCGCGCTGGCTGCCGGCCGAGGCCGCCGGTGCGGCCGGCAGCCAGGCCTGCGCGTGAAGGGTGCCGGTGCGCCCGGCCCCGCGCCGAGCGTGCCGCGTACCGGCGCCCCGGCCCGCCCGCTGGTCACGGCCTTTGCCGCCACTATCGCGAAATCACGACAGACGCTTCGAATTCCTTTAAAAATATCGCGCGAATTAGGAGAAAATAGCGGCCGCTGCGCACCCGGGAGACACGTGCCGCCGCGGTCGAGCGGGCCAGCCGCGTTTCCTGTTCACCCCCGACATTGATAAAAGGTTTTGAGCACATGAATAAACTGTTGATCGCCACCGCCATCGGCGCCCTGTCCGCGACGCTGCTGACCATGGCTCCGGCCGCCTCGGCCCAGACCGCCACGGCCAACACGACGACGAAAAAGGCCGTCGCCAAGCGCCCGGCGCCGAAGCGCCACCTGCTCCCGCGCAGCAAGCGCGCCCATGCGGCGGCGGCGGCCAAGGTCGATCCGGTGCCCGAAGGCTCGGTCAAGTGGTCGTGCAAGGACGGGCTGTCGTACATGCTCGCCGGCGACATGAAGCGTGACCAGATCGTCACCGTCCACTGGGCGAACAAGAACTACAAGCTGCCGCGCCAGGCCACCACCACCGGCGCCGACGTGTTCTACGATCCGGCCAGCGGCCTGAAGCTCGTCGTGATTCCGACCAAGGGCATGCTGTTCAGCGACAAGGAAGACACGCGCCTGGCCGACGAATGCGTCACCGCGGAAATGGCCGCGAACGGCACGCCGGCGCCGACCCAGTCGAACGAACTCGCCCCCAACACCGGCAAGTAAGCGCACCCGGCGCCACCGCCACCCAGCCAGCCATTCAGGAAGCAATCGGACCGCCACGACAGGAAACCCGATGTCCGCTCCGCAAACGAACGTCCGGCCCGCGCCGGACCCGGTACTGGTCGAGATCGCCGACTACGTGCTGGATGTCGAGATCGGCAGTGCGCTCGCGCTCGACACGGCGCGCTACTGCCTGCTCGATACGCTCGGTTGCGGACTCGAGGCCCTGTCGTATCCGGCCTGCACCAAGCTGCTGGGGCCGCTGGTGCCGGGCACGCAGGTGCCGCATGGCGCCCGGGTGCCCGGCACCTCGCTCGAACTCGACCCGGTCAAGGCCGCGTTCGACATCGGCACCACGATCCGCTGGCTCGACTTCAACGACACCTGGCTCGCGGCCGAATGGGGCCATCCGTCCGACAACCTGGGCGGCATCCTGGCCACCGCCGACTGGCTCTCGCGCACCGCGGTGGCGGCCGGCAAGCCGCCGCTCACGATGCGCGAGGTGCTGGTGGCGATGGTCAAGGCCCACGAGATCCAGGGCTGCCTCGCGCTCGAGAACGCGTTCAACCGCGTCGGGCTCGACCACGTGCTGCTGGTCAAGGTCGCCTCCACCGCGGTGGTCGGCAAGCTGCTGGGCCTCACGCGCGACGAGCTCGTCAACGCGCTGTCGCTCGCCTTCGTCGACGGCCAGGCGCTTCGCACCTACCGGCACGCGCCCAACACCGGCTCGCGCAAGTCGTGGGCGGCCGGCGACGCCACCTCGCGCGCCGTGCGCCTCGCGCTGATCGCCCGGACCGGCGAGATGGGCTACCCCACGGCGCTCAGCGCGCCCGTCTGGGGCTTCTACGACGTGCTGTTCGAGGGCAAGCCGTTCCGCTTTCAACGCCCCTACGGCAGCTACGTGATGGAGAACGTGCTGTTCAAGATCGCGTTCCCCGCCGAATTCCACGCACAGACCGCCGCCGAGGCGGCGCTCGTGCTGCATCGCCGGCTCGCCGAGGCGGGCCGCGGCGCCGCGTCGATCCGGCGCGTCACGATCCGCACGCACGAGGCCGCGCTCCGGATCATCGACAAGGCCGGGCCGCTCGCGAACCCCGCCGACCGCGACCACTGCATCCAGTACATGGTTGCCGTGCCGCTGCTGTTCGGGCGCCTCACCGCCGCCGACTACGAGGACGACGTCGCGGCCGATCCGCGCATCGACGCGCTGCGCGCCAAGATCGCCTGCGTCGAGGACCCGCAGTTCACGCGCGATTATCACGACCCGGACAAGCGCGCGATCGCCAACGGATTGACCGTCGAGCTCGACGACGGCACCGTGTTGGACGAGGTGGTGGTCGAATATCCGCTCGGCCACCGGCGCCGCCGCGCGCAGGGCATCCCGCTGCTGCTCGACAAATTCCGCAGCCACCTCGCGCGGCGCCTGCCGGCGAAACAGCAACAAGCGATTCTCGACGTGTCGCTGGACCAGGCAAGGCTCGAGGCCATGCCGGTCAATGAATACGTCGACTTGTATGTGATCTAGCCGTCAGATACAGGACTTCTTTCCTCGCCTTAACCCAGGAAAAACACCATGGCCCACAATCTCCACAAGACACTGCAAGAATTCGACAGCGGCTCCGGCAAAGGCAAGTTCTATTCGCTGCCGCAGCTCGGCAAGGGACTGAAGACGAAGATCGAACGCCTGCCGGTGTCGATCCGCCTAGTGCTCGAATCGGTGCTGCGCAATTACGACGGCAAGAAGATCACCGAAGAGCATATCGAGCAACTGGCCAACTGGAAGCCCAACGCCAAGCGCGTCGATGAAATCCCGTTCGTGGTCGCGCGCGTCGTGCTGCAGGATTTCACCGGCGTGCCGCTGCTCGCCGACATCGCGGCCATGCGCGGTGTCGCCCAGCGGGCCGGCCAGGACCCGAAGAAGATCGAGCCGCTGGTGCCGGTGGACCTGGTGGTCGACCACTCGGTGCAGATCGACTACTTCCGCCAGAAGGACGCGCTCGACCTGAACATGAAGCTGGAATTCCAGCGCAACAACGAGCGCTACCAGTTCATGAAGTGGGGCATGCAGGCGTTCGACACGTTCGGCGTGGTGCCCCCCGGCATCGGCATCGTCCACCAGGTGAACCTCGAGTACCTGGCGCGCGGCGTCCACAAGAAATCCGACGGCGCGGACACGGTGTACTACCCCGACACGCTGGTGGGCACCGACAGCCACACCACCATGATCAACGGCATCGGCGTGGTGGGCTGGGGCGTGGGGGGCATCGAGGCGGAAGCCGGCATGCTCGGCCAGCCGGTGTATTTCCTCACCCCGGACGTGGTGGGCGTGGAGCTGAAGGGCAAGCTGCGCGAAGGCGTGACCGCCACCGACCTGGTGCTGACCATCACCGAAATGCTGCGCAAGGAGAAGGTGGTCGGCAAGTTCGTCGAGTTCTTCGGTGAAGGCACCGCCTCGCTGTCGCTGCCGGACCGCGCGACCATCGGCAACATGGCGCCCGAATATGGCGCGACCATGGGCTTCTTCCCGGTCGACGAGAAGACCATCGAGTACTTCGAGGGCACCGGCCGCACCAAGGCCGAAATCGCCGCGTTCGAAAACTACTTCAAGGCGCAAAAGCTGTTCGGCGTGCCGAAGGCCGGCGAGATCGACTACACCAAGACGCTCACGCTCGACCTGGGCACCGTCGCGCCGTCGCTGGCCGGCCCGAAGCGCCCGCAGGACCGCATCGAGATCACCCACGTGAAGTCGACCTTCACCGACCTGTTCTCGAAGCCGGTTGCGGAGAACGGCTTCAACAAGAAGGCCGAGGACCTCGCTGTCCAGTACACCACCAGCAACGGCGTGAAAGTGAAGAACGGCGACATCCTGATCGCCGCCATCACGTCCTGCACCAACACCTCGAACCCGAGCGTGCTGCTGGCCGCCGGCCTGCTTGCCAAGAAGGCCGTGGAAGCGGGCCTGACCGTGGCGCCGCACATCAAGACGTCGCTGGCGCCGGGATCGCGCATCGTCACCGAGTACCTGACCAAGACGGGCCTGATGCCCTATCTGTCGAAGCTCGGCTTCGAGCTGGCCGCCTACGGCTGCACGACCTGCATCGGCAACGCCGGCGACCTCACGCCCGAGCTGAACGAAGCGATCGTGAAGAACGACATCGTCGCGGCGGCCGTGCTGTCCGGCAATCGCAACTTCGAGGCGCGGATTCACCCGAACATCCGCGCCAACTTCCTGGCCTCGCCGCCGCTGGTGGTGGCCTACGCGATCGCCGGCACCATCACGCGCGACCTGATGACCGAGCCGGTCGGCAAGGGCAAGGGCGGCCGTGACGTGTACCTGGGCGACATCTGGCCGTCGAGCGAGGAAATCCATGCGCTGCTGAAGTACGCGCTGGATCCGGAGGCGTTCGTCGACAACTACGCGAAGCTGACCAAGAAGGGCGACCTCTGGAGCAAGATCGAGGGCGAGACGGGCCAGGTGTACGACTGGCCGAAGTCGACCTACATCGCCGAGCCGCCGTTCTTCGGCAAGGATTTCCCGATGCAGCCGTCGGACTCGATCGCCCCGGTCAAGGGCGCGCGCGCGCTCGGCGTGTTCGGCGACTCGGTGACCACCGACCACATCAGCCCGGCCGGCTCGATCAAGGAGGACTCGCCGGCCGGCAAGTGGCTGAAGGAGAACGGCGTGCAGAAGGCCGACTTCAACAGCTACGGCTCGCGCCGCGGCAACCACGACGTGATGATGCGCGGCACCTTCGCCAACGTGCGGATCAAGAACCTGATGATCCCGGCCAAGGCCGACGGCTCGCGCGTGGAAGGCGGCCTGACGATCCACCAGCCGGACGGCGAACAGATGGCGATCTACGACGCGGCGATGAAGTACATCGACGCCGGCACGCCGACCGTGATCTTCGCCGGCGAGGAGTACGGCACCGGCTCGTCGCGCGACTGGGCCGCCAAGGGCACGCAACTGCTCGGCGTGAAGGCCGTGATCGCCCGCAGCTTCGAGCGGATCCACCGCTCGAACCTGGTGGGCATGGGCGTGCTGCCGCTGCAGTTCAAGGGCTCGGACAGCGTGCAGTCGCTCGGCATCACCGGCGAGGAAACCTATGACGTGGAAGACCTCGGCAACGACTTCAAGCCGCAGCAGGACGTGACGCTGGTGATTCACTACAAGAACGGCGAGACGAAGCGCGTGCCGGTGCTGCTGCGCGTGGATACGCCGATTGAGGTGGACTACTACAAGCACGGCGGGATTCTGCCGTTCGTGCTGCGCTCGCTGCTGGCGGCGTAAGCGGTCGGTTTATTTTTGCAGGTGCCGCGTGTTGGGGGTGTGGTTGCTCCCGGTGCGCGGACATTCGAGCCCGGCCTTGGCCGGGCTTTTTTTGGGTTCATCGCGGGTTTTCGGAGAGCGCGGCGCGGATTTTGAGGAGGCAGGGCCCGTCCGTAATTTCGTGTTCGAGGCATATTCTTGTTCCAAGGAGAACATATGTCTCGCAAACCGAAAGCCGAGCCGGCCGAATTGCCGGCGAGTCCCGCTGAGCGGCTGGAGCAGTTCGGCAATGGCGCGATGACGGCCGAAATCATCGGTGCCGCCACGCTGGCACTCAGGAAAGCGCTGATCGAGCGCGCGCTGGGCGGCGAGATGAACCATCACCGCGGCTACTCGCCCGGCGCTGCCAAGCCACCCGAGGCGAGTCCCCAACGCAACGGCAAGGGCACCCAAACGGTCCTGGCCGAAAACGGCCCGATCCATATCGAGGTGCCTCGCGATCGCGACGGCAGCTTCCAGCCACGGCTCATCCTAAAGCACCAACGCCGCTTCCCCGGCCGCTGCCAGCGTCCCCGCGGCAGCATGAGCGCCTCGGACGCTCCACTTAAAAAAAACTAGGATAAGTGTCCGAATGAGCGAGGCCACCTCTTCCGGCAAATGCACCTCAACGAGGATGCGCGCCGCGAGGTGGCGAAGGGGATTTTCTAGCGACACACTCCGAGCTCGCGACCTGCGACGAACGCGGCCAATCGAACCGCAGCGCCGTCACGTTCTCCGACGCCATGGAGCACAAACCCGGCGCACGGCCGGGTTCGTTTCACTGCTGCTGTCCGGCCAATAACCGGCGCACGCCGATCCTGCCGTACTAACCACAAGTTATGGATCTTCGCTCAGAATGAGATCACGCTCCCTCTCGAAGATTGGGTATACGGCAGGATCTCGGTCATAAAAAGCCTCCAGGAAACCTGGCTCCTGCCAAGCCCCCGGTGCAATGCTCATCGCACCATTTTCCCGGATCTTCAGACGCCAATTCGACGGCACCGTCGTGCTAACGATCTCGAAGCATTCCGCCGAAGGGCAAACCATAGCCGCAAACCCTGGATCGCGGTCGTTGGTAATGATTTGGTAGCTCCGTCGCCCGTCCGGGTCTACAAAGATTCCAAACACAGGGTACACACGCTCAAGCGTCAACCAAGGCGAATCATCCACCTCTCGCCCACACGCGTCTAACAGCTTTACGCATTTAACTTTCATGGCTACTTGGGCACGCCCGAAACATTGTTGAAGATCGCCTTGTAGTCTAGTCCGTAATACACCTGTCCAGTCGTCGGATTCATATAGAAGTGAACCTGGAAATTGCCTGCCGGACTCTGATACGTACTCGTCGTATATTTACCGAAGCCTTCCGGTATCGCCGGATTGCCCATGCTGCCGGGAGGAAATATCTGTGTTGAACTGTCGATGGCTCCTTGCGTCAGCGTACCACTTACCGTGAACGGCGAATTAGCCGACTCAAGCTGCAACTGTTGCGCCAACTGACTAGCAGTTGCGACATTCTGCGCTGAAACTGCACCTACTGTCCCACTGTTTGTGGCGGCACCACTACCCAGCCCTCCGACGAGTGGCCCTGCGCCTACAACAAAGTTGTCATTCTCTTCGTCTTGGACCGAGGACATGCCTTGTGGGACGATCGGGACAGCATCTTTCTCGATCTCGCTGGACAAACTTTCAGTGCCATCTGGATTGAAATGAAGATGAACGCCTCCCTGATGCCCGGGTGCGCCTGAATTGTTCAGCGCTTCGTTCTGCGCCGCCGTCGCCGCACCTTGCACGTTCGCACCAGCCAGTCCGGCCAGGCCCCCGCCCAGCAGCGTCGCGAACCCAGCCAACGCTGCCTGCTGCCCCGAATCGAGCACTGCAGCTGTCGGGTCAATCGCCTTGATGAAATCTGGCGAGAACGCTGCACTGGCGGCCCCGCCAATCGCCCCACCCGCGCACCCGGTTCCGAGCGCTGCCGAGCTGGCACATCCCAGCGCCGCATGCGCGAGCCAATACGCTGGTGACCCGGCCTCGATCGGCGAGCCCTTCACATTCGCCTCATCGCCGATCGCATTGGCCCCCACCGCCGCCACTTCGCTGACCAGCGAACCCTTCAGCGCGCTGAGGAAGCTCCCGCCCTCGATCGCCGTCCCCACGCCGGCGTTGATCACGCCACTGGCCAGCATGGCCAGCCCGCGCTCTTCGATGAGCGTGGCCGTCGAACTGGCAGCCTGATTCACCGAGGTACCCATCACCGGCTGCACGCCGGCCAGGCTCCCAAGGCTTTGCACGCCAGATCCGCTCGCGATCGGCGAAGTCGTAAACCCGAGCCCCGACTGATTGCTGTAGGTAATGCCGTTCATCAGCCCGGCCGTGATCGCGGCCACTGCGCCCGCCTCGAACGCGCTGCCAAGATCCAGCTTGCCCGTACCGACCAACTGGCTAGCGCTGCTCGACACCACGCCAGCGATCGCCGCGGATAGCACGGCGTTGCCGAGCCCCGCGCTGACCCCGGCAGCCGTGCTGGCGGTGGCGAACGTGCCGCCTGCTGCGCCCAGCGCCGTCCCGATCGCGGCGCTCGCGGCGCCGTATGTCGCGAGCGACGCGGCCACCGCCACCACCAGCATGCCGAGCTGGTCGAGTCCGAACGCCCCGCCTTCCTTCACGAAATCCTGATGCAGGTCGTCGCTCACCGACTTCTGCGTGAAGTTCCCGCCAAGCGTCGACTGCAACTGCGCCAGCAGCGCCTGCGTCCCCGCCTGATCGTAAGCGCGAATTTAAGCGCACCTAGAATTCCCGGATGAATGCGCGCAGGCTTGCGTCCGCAACCACAACTTGCGGACGCAACCTATGACAGAGAACGAAGTTGATTTCTTTCCGCTGCGGGTGACGGGCGTGACCGCCACCGGCAAGCGACGCTTTGATCCAGAGGGTAAGCGCAAGCTGATCGAGGCCTGTATGCAGCCAGGTGCGTCGATTGCCGGACTTGCGCTGAAGGCCGGCGTCAACGCGAACCAACTGCATAAATGGATTCACTTGCGCGAGCGTACGAGCGGGACTGCGCTGACGACAACTCGTAAGCCGGCGCCATCGGCATTCGTACCGGTCGTGACCGTCAACGACGTGATGTCCGTGGCGCAGCGCGCACCCGCGCCTGAATCGCCGAAGAAGAACCACTCGATAAGCTCCGCCGTGCAGGCTCGACTTTCGGCGCAGTTGCCCAATGGCGTGACGCTGCGACTCGAATGCGCAGCGCACGATGCCGCCCTCGTGCGAGCGATGATCGAAGCATTGGGAGTGCGCTAATGTGTAGAAGTTCAGACTTGATCTGACAGTAAGGCCTTGCCAAGAGGCGGGGTTACCCGTTTTGATAGAGGTGCGAATCTTCATCAAAACAGCGCGCAAGCGCCAAGGAGTAACCCCGTGAGTAGTCTCAACCAAAATGTCATCCGCCACAAGATCGGTCTGCTGAATCTGGCCGCCGAGCTGGGCAACGTGTCGAAAGCCTGCAAGGTGATGGGGCTGTCGCGCGATACGTTCTACCGCTATCAGAACGCCGTGGCCGAGGGCGGCGTCGATGCCCTGTTCGACAGCAATCGGCGCAAGCCGAATCCCAAGAATCGAGTCGATGAAGCGACGGAAATCGCCGTGCTGGCCTATGCCATCGAGCAGCCCGCCCACGGGCAGGTTCGGGTCAGCAACGAATTACGCCGGCGCGGCATTTTCGTGTCTGCATCCGGCGTTCGTTCGATCTGGCTGCGTCACGCGTTGTCGTCCTTCAAGCTGAGGCTCGTGGCGCTGGAGAAGCAGGTCGCTGAAAAAGGCATCGTGCTGAGCGAGGACCAGGTGGCCGCGCTGGAAAGAAAGCAGGACGACGATGTGGCTCATGGCGAAATCGAAACCGCTCATCCCGGCTATCTGGGCTCGCAGGACACGTTCTACGTGGGCACGATCAAGGGCGTAGGCCGGATTTACCAGCAGACCTTCGTCGACACCTACAGCAAAGTGGCGATGGCCAAGCTGTACACGACCAAGACGCCGATCACGGCGGCCGATCTGCTCAATGACCGGGTGTTGCCGTTCTTCGAGGAGCACGGCATGGGTGTGATCCGCATGCTGACCGATCGAGGCACGGAGTATTGCGGCAAGCCGGAATCGCACGATTATCAGCTGTACCTGGCGCTGAACGACATCGAGCACACCAAAACCAAGGCGCGACATCCGCAGACCAATGGCATCTGCGAGCGGTTCCATAAAACCATCCTGCAGGAGTTTTATCAGGTCGCGTTCCGCCACAAGCTCTATCTGACGCTGGCGGAACTGCAGGTCGATCTCGATACTTGGCTGATGTACTACAACGGCGAGCGAACGCATCAAGGTAAGATGTGTTGTGGTCGCACGCCTTTGCAGACGCTCATCGCGGGCAAGGAGGTGTGGAAGGAGAAAGTGAGCCACCTGAATCTGATCTGACAGTCACGCACCGTCGGAACGGGTAACTGTCAGATCGGGTCGCGACTTCTACAGCTAATGTTTCGGCTCGACGCCGAATTGCGGGTCTACTTGCACCGCGATGCGATTGATTTCCGAGCCGGCATCAACAGCCTCGTGATGCTGGTCGAGCAGTCGTTACAGCTCGATCCGTTCGCGCGAGCGATATTCGCGTTCCGCAATCGCAAGCGCAATCGGGTCAAGCTGCTGCTGTATGAGCGCACCGGCTTCTGGCTCATGTTAAAGCGTCTTGAAGCGGACCACTTCGTCTGGCCCCACCGAGAGCAAGCGGTGATCGAGTTGACGACCGAGCAGCTTCACTGGCTGCTCGACGGCATCGATATCGACGCCATGCAGCGACACCCGGCGCGCCGGTATCGTCATGCGAGTTGAAGGCGGCGCCAACTGATGTTGTCGGTAAACAACGCGCGCGACGGTTGTTGCCCATTTCCGTAAACCCACTGGGCGCGCCGCTCCGGTATGGTGAGCGGCATGGACGAACATGACTTCTCGCAATTGCCGTCGGCCGCTCAGGCCTATATCCGAGAACTGGAGGCGCGCAACCGACAACTAGGCGAACGCATCGCCCAGTTGGAGGAGCAGTTCCGCTTGGCGCAGAGCAAACGCTTCGCACCGAGCAGCGAGAAGCTGAAGGACCGCGTATTCGACGAGGCCGAGCAGATGGCTGCGGCAGCGCCATCGGAGGACCCCGACGACGACGCGTTCGCGTTGCCGGACACAGGGCTGCCCGCACCCGATGAGCCAGAGCGGGGCAAGCGAGGCCGCAAACCGTTGCCGGCCGAGCTGCCGCGCCAGCGCATTGAATACGATCTACCCGACGATGAGAAGGTCTGCCCCTGCTGCCGCAGCGCGATGCATCGCATGGGCGAAGAAGTCAGCGAGCAACTGCACTTCGAAGTGAAAGCCTCTGTGCTGCAGCACGTTCGCTTCAAGTACGCATGTCGCCACTGCGAGCGCAATGCCGAGAGCACGCCGATCGTGACCGCCCCGATGCCGGCGCAGCCGCTGCCGGGCAGCAATGCGAGCGCAGCGCTCATCGCCACCGTGACGGCGGGCAAATATGTCGATGGCACGCCGCTATACCGCATGGAGGATGCGCTCTCGCGCGCGAACATCGCGGTGGGCCGCGGCACGCTGGCCAACTGGATCATCCGGCCCGCTCAACTGCACTACAGCCGACTGTACGAGGCCTTGCGCCAAACGCTGCTATCGCAACAGTTGATTCACGGCGACGAGACGACGGTGCAGGTTCTCAAAGAACCGGGCAAGACCGCGCAAAGCACCTCGTATATGTGGGTCTATCGCAGTGCCGAGCAATGCGAGCAGCCGGTGGTGCTGTTCGACTACCAGCCAGGGCGCGGCCAAGAGTATCCGCAAGCGTTCCTGGCCGGATACACGGGCATGCTGATGAGTGACGGCTACGCTGCGTGGCGCACGCTCGACGCAGCGACGCACTTGGGCTGCCTTGCCCACGCCCGTAGGGCGTTCGTCGATGCGCTCAAAGGTCAGAAGAAGCCCGGTGGGCGTGCGGCACAGGCTCTTGAGTACTTCAAGGCGTTGTATCAGGTCGAGACGCTCGCCAAGGGCGGTCTGCCCGAAGGAGAAACCCGCGACGATTACACGTACCGATTACGCCAGGAACATAGCGTGCCGTTGCTCACTGCATTCAAGACCTGGCTGGACGAGCAGGCGCCACACGTGTTGCCCGAAAGTCTGCTGGGCAAGGCGATCAGCTATACGCGCAATCAATGGGAGTATCTGAGCCGCTACGTCATCGACGGCCGCGCCCCAATCGACAATAACGTTATCGAACGCGACATCAGGCCCTTCTGCACAGGCCGCAAATCTTGGCTGTTCAGCGACACGGTCGCTGGCGCGAAGGCGAGCGCAATGGTCTACAGTCTCATGCTCACGTGCCGCGCATGCAACGTCGAGCCGTATGCCTACCTGCTTCATGTGCTCACCGAACTGCCTCAGCGAGCCCCGGATGCCGACATCACGGACTTGCTGCCGTTCAACTTCGCGAAACGGCAAACGGCTACACCGCCGCCGCCTTGATCGATCGAGCGCATAGCTTCGGCCCGACCGTCAACGTGTGGCGAATTGAGCGCTTACGATCCTCTTCCTGCGGGTTGTAGTAGAACAGCGCCGCACTCGGCTGCAGCGTCGCCGGCAGATTGCTGAGCAGATTCTGCGGGCCGAGGTTGCCGATCCCCGAGCTGCCGAGCGAGCCGTCGACGTACGATGCGGTGCCGGCCACCGGCGTGGGGATGCTGCCCGTGCCGATGGTACGCGGAATCGACAGGTTCAGCCCCGGCAGCGTGGCCGGGCTCAGCGTGATCACGCGCTGCGGCGCGCTGACGGTCGGCGTATAAGTGTTCGGCCGCGTGATGCCGTTGATCAGCTTCTGCCCGGTCAGCGACACGGCCGTGCCGATCACGTTGCCGACGTTCTGGATCTGGCCGCCGGACGTGATCGACAGGTTCGGCGCCTGGATCGTGGCCGCGATGTTGCCGACCGGCGTGGGCGGATCGATCTGTCCGCCGCTATTCGTGTAGGCACGGCCGTACAGCGCCGTGCATTCGGCCACCGAACCGCAGGCCCAGATGTCGTGGCGCTTGTCGGAACTGAACATGCCGGTTTCCTGCACCCAGTGCGAGTGCCAGTAGGCATTGAGCGTCTGCGCCTCGTTCACGACCGGCCCGGCCACGGCGATG
The DNA here is from genome assembly GCF_000960995.1 of Burkholderia glumae LMG 2196 = ATCC 33617. Taxonomy (NCBI): domain Bacteria; kingdom Pseudomonadati; phylum Pseudomonadota; class Betaproteobacteria; order Burkholderiales; family Burkholderiaceae; genus Burkholderia; species Burkholderia glumae. Next base: position 2,209,921 of record NZ_CP009434.1, read on the forward strand.
GTCGCGTCGTTGCCGGCCGCGATCAGGCTGCCGATGTTGGCCAGCGAACCGGCGTTGATGCCGAGCTTGTTGCCGGCGCTGATCACCGACGAACTGCCGGACTGCTGATCGACGTAACCCTCGCAGTAGCTTTCCTTGTAGCCGCCGGCGGTCATGCAGCCGGCGTATTGCTCCTGCGTGCCGTAGTTTTCGTGCACGGGCACGGGCGGCGGCAAGGTGTTGGTGATCGCGCCCGATACGTTCAGCGTGATGTTGTTGCCGGCGATGATGTTGCCCGACGTGTTGGTCAGGCTCGCGGCCGGCGTGGTGGAACTGGCGGTGGAGCCCACGCCGCCCATCACGATGTCATGCCCCGCCAGCAGGTTGCCGTAGGTGTTGTCGATACTGCCGGCGGCCACCACCAGGTCATGGCCGGCGTAGATCGTGGCGTCGCTCTGGCTGTAGCCGAAGCTCGTGGTGTTCGGGTTGTTGCCGCGCGGCTGGCCGGCGTTGCCGCAAGCCGAGTTCGGCACGCCCGAGGCGCAGCCCACCTGCGACGAATAGTTTTGCTGATTGCCGCCCTGGTTGGAGAAACTCTGCGCGCCGATCAGCACGTTGTTGCCGGCGTACAGCAGGCCGGCGTTGACGAGATTGCCGCCGAGCAGCGTCAGGTTGCCACCCGCCGCGATCATGCCGGTGGGCGTCGAGGACGACACGCTTCCGTAGGAAACCGGTGCCGCGCTCGAGGTGTTGATGTTGAAAAGCTGCGTCGCGACAGCATTCGTCGGACAGTTGTCCGAGTTCATGCAGAACCGCGACGTCGAATTGGTCGCGTTCCCGGTGGCGAGAATCATCCCCATCGACTTCAGTTGCGAAAGGAACGCCGCATATTGACCAGCGTCGTACGCCGTGACGGTCTGGTTTGTCAATGTCGGAGCAACCGCGCCATTGCCGAGATTCTGCACGTTCAACGTGACATTGCCTGCCGCAGAAATCTTGCCACCTCGATTCGACAAGGTACCCGCCGTCAACGCAACGGAACCGCCCGCCGAAATCACCCCTGAAGTCCCGGCCTGCTGCGTCGTCGTGGTAACCGTGGCAGTCGGCAAGGCCAGCGTGACGGTCGGAGCGCCGACAGGGACAGCGCCACTGTCGAGGATCCAGACAGGCTGCATTACGGTGTGGCTATGATCGCCGCCGACCGTTGTAAAGACCTGCTCTTGATAAAACGTTACGGTTCCGGAACCCGTGATCGGCTGCGACGTCTCCATCGAGCAACCACCGAAGCATGACCTGTAGCCGAAGACGTTACTGACTTGCGATGTATTGACTGTCGACGGCGTCACTCCCGTCGGCGCAAGCAACTGTCCGACCGTGGCTGCCTGTTGCGCTGTGTAGAAGGCACCATCGGCTTTGAAGTGATCACCTCCATAAAAATAGGCCCATTTGACTTCCGACGTCCCGATCGATCCCGACCACAGCAGGTTCGGATCCACCGTGGCATACGACGTGGTGACCGCCCCCCCCGGCGCGGTCTGATCATTCACCACCGTCCCGGCATTGACCGTGAGGTTGTTCCCCACGTAAATCTGCCCGCCGGTGTTCTGCAGCACCCCGCCACCGAGATTGAAATTCGCGTCGCCTCGCGACTGTGTGAGGCCGCCCTGATTGTCATACGTGCCGCCGTTCACGTTCAGCGTGCCGCCGGCTTCCACCGTGCCGCGGTTGTACGTATCGCCGTTCAGCGTCAAGGTGCCGTCGGCATGCACGATGGCGTTCGCGTAATTCGCCAGCGAGGTGTTCAGCGTGACGTTCGAGCCCAGCACCTGTCCGTAATTCGAAACTCCCCCGCCCGCGTACATCGTCAACGCCGCGGTGCCGGACATGACCCCCACGTTGGTGATGCCGTTGAGCCCGTTCAGCGTCACGCTCTGGCCGCCGTAATTCCAGTTGCTGCCCACGTTGATCGTGCCGGCCGTGATGTACAGTCCCCCGCCCTGGTTGATGGTGCCTTGCGTGGGATCGAACGCCATGTTCGATAGATTGAGGCTGAGGTTGTGCTGCGCGAGCAACTTTCCGTCTGCGTTATTCAGCGAGCCGTTGCCGCCGCGGATCGTCAGCGACAGATCGCCCGTCTGGCTGGCCGGGTCGCTCGCGTTACCGGCGAACAGCACGCCGTTGCGGTTGTCGAACAGGGTCGTGGAGAGGGTGAGCGCATTGACGCCCATCAGCGCCCCACCGCCGTTGCCGACCCAGTTCGCGGCATTGACGGTGGTGGTACCGCCGTTGACGAGCCCCGCGTTCGAGAAGTTGGTCACGGTGATGGTGGTGGCACCCGTCGAGGCGAGCGAGGCGCCGGCCTGGTTGATGAGTTGCGGCGCGGACACGGTCAATGCGCCCCCGGACAGCACGTTGGCGGCATTGGTCATGCCGTTGCCGCCCGTCAGCGAGGCGGCCCCAACCACGCCGACGGTACCCGCCGCAAGCGTGAGCTGATCGCCGGCCTGGGCGTCGAGCGCGCCGCCGGCCAGCGTGTTGCCGAGCTTCACCTCCTGCCCGCTCAGATGCACGTCGTGCGAGGCGACCAGCCGCGCGCCGCTGCCGTCGAGCGTGTGCGTCGCGCCGATGGTCAGGCTGCCGGAGGTGGTCACGCTGCCCGACACGCTCACGCCGTCGCCCGTCAGCGAGAGATCGCCGACGGTCTGGCTGGTGCCGCTCAGCGTGAGCTGCTGGGCGGCCTGCACGGTGGCGCCGGCGTTCGAGGTCAGGCCGCCGAGCGACACGTTGCCGGTGTCGGCCTTGATGGCGATCGTGCCCGACGACGACACGCCGCCGCTCACGGCCACGTTGCCGTTCGCCTCCACGTGCGTGGCGCCGCCGGAGGTGAGCGAGCCGCTCGCGCCCACGTTGCCGCCATTCGACGTGACGGAAAGGTCGCCCACCGCGGTGACCGACGTCAGCGCCACGTCGCCGGCCGCGCTCGCGCTCACCTTGCCGGCGCTCTGGATCGCGCCGGCGCCGAGCGTGGTGCCGGCCTGCAAGCCGACGTCCTTGCCGAACGTCAGCGCACCGGCGCCGATCGCGCCGCCCGCCTGGAGCTGCGCCGAACCGAGGCCGAACAGCGCGCCGCCGAGCGTAAGTGCACCGCCCGCGTTCAGGACGGTGTTGCCGTTGACGAGTGTGCCCTGCGAGAACGCGATCGCGCCCGCCGAGTTCACCGTCAGGTCGCCGCCCGATGTCAGCGCGCGATCGGCCGCGATCGCGCCATGGGTGGAGGTGAGCGTGAAGTTGCCGTTCGATTGCGCGAGCCCGTGCAGCACGAGGTTGCGCGCGGCGCTCATGTCGAACGCGGCGCCGGCGGCCACGGCGCCGCCGATCGTCGCGTCGCGCGCGGCCGTGATCTGCGTGGCGCCGCCCGACGTGAGTCCACCGCCCACTGTTACGTCGCCGTTGCCGCTGGCGCCCTGGCCATGCAGCGTCACCGTGCCGCCGGCCTGCACATTGCCACCGACCACGACGTCGCCGCCGGCGCTGGCCTGCAGGTTGCGGCCCGAGATCAGCGTGCCCGTCACGCTCAGCCCATTGCCGGCGCTCGCGGTCACGTCGCCGTTCGACGCGAGCGTGCCCGCCACGTTCAACGCACCGCCTGCCGCGAGGCTGGCCGACTGGCCGAACGCCACCGACGCGGCGTTCAGCGCGCCGCCGCTGTTCAGCGTGCCCGCATGCTGCGCGGCGATGTCGCCGCTAAGCGTCAGGTCGCCGCCGGCCGTCAGGGTGGCGTTGCCGCCGGCCTGCGTCTTGCCGGCCACGCTCGTCGCCCCGCCCGACGTGGCGTTCAGATCGTGCTGGGTGGTCAGGTTGCCGGCCTGCAGCGTGCCGCTGGTGGCCGTGAGCGAGAGATTGCCGGCCGCATTGAGGTCTCCCGCTTTCAAATTGCGTGCGGCGCTCAGCGTGGCCGCATCGCCCGCGTTGAGCGTGCCGGCCAGTGTCGCATCGCGCCCGGCCTGCACGTTGGTCGTACCAAGCGCGGTGGTCGCGCCGTTCAGCGTCGCGTCGCGCGCGGCCTGCACGTTCAGCGCGCCGGTCGCAATGGCCGGCCCGTTCACGGTCACGTCGCCGCCGCCGGCGCTGCCGTTGGCGGTCACCGCCAGTGTGCCGGTGGTCGACTGCACGCCGGCCAGCGTCACATCGTTCGCGCCGGTCACGGCCAGGCTGCCGCCCTGCAGCGAACCGCTCAGGTTCACGTCGTGGCCCGCGCCGAGCGTCGCGCCCTGCGCGAACGCAGTGGTGCCGGCGCCGACGATGTCATGCGCGGCATTCAGCGTGCCGCCCTGCTGCCCGACAAGCGTACCGCCCAGCGTCAGATCCTGCCCGGCCGACACGGCCATCGCGTTGGCCGCCGACACCGTGCCGCCGAGCGTGGCATCGAGCCCCGACCTCAGGCCGAGCGCGCCGCCCGAGGCCGCGCTGCCGGTCACGCCGAGATTGCCGTGGGTCGCCGTGACGCTCATGTCGCCGGCCGACTGCGTGCTGCCGGAAATGCTCACGTCGCGCTGCGCCGTGAGGGTCTGCGCCGCACCGTTCGCAAGCGCGCCGCTCAACAGCACGTCGCGCGCGGCGTCGATCGATACCGCGCCTTTCGCGCCGACCTTGCCGGTGATCGAGGCGTCGCCGCCGCCGGCATTGCCCTGCGTCTTCACCGTGAGCGTGGTGCCGGCCACCACGTTCCTGAGCGTGGCGCTGTCGCCGGCCTGCACGTTCAGCGAGGCGGCCTGCGCGCTGCCGCCGAGCGACACGTCGCGCTGCGCATTGGCGCCGAGCGCGCCGTCGATGAACGACTGCGTGCCGGTGCCGACGAGGTCGCGGCCCGCGTTCAGCGAGCCTGCGGCATCGCCGATCAGCAGGCCGCCGCCGAGCAGCGCGTCGCGCCCGGCGTTCAAAGTCAGGTCGCCGACGGCGCTGGTGGTGGCGCCCAGCGACAGATCGAGCCCGGTGGTCACGCCGAGCGTGCCGCCGCTGTTGATGCCGCCGGTGGCGTTCAGGCTGCCCTGCTGCGCCGCGATCGTCATCGCGCCGCCGGACTGTACGGCACCCGCGATCGACACGTCGCTGCCGGCGCCCAGGGCCACGCCCGCGCCGCCCTGCAACCGGCCCGGCACCGACAGGTCGTGCTGCGCATCGGCCATCACCTGCCCGCCCGCGGCGGCGGTGCCGGCCACGGTCAGGTCGCCGCCGCCGTTGGTGCCGGCCGCCTTCAGCGTCAGCGCGCCCTTGGCCTGCACGTTGGTGACGCCGAGATTGCCGGCGGCCGTCACGCCGACGGTATCGCCCTGGATCAGGCCGCCCTGCGCGACGTCGTGGCCGGCGACGAGGGACGCTGCCCGGGCAAACGAGACGGTGCCGGCACCGGTGATGTCGCGGCCGGCGCTCAGCGTGCCGCGCCCGTCGCCGCCGACGCGGCCGGTCACGGCCAGGTTGCCGTTCGCGGCAAACGTGGCATCGCCGGCCGAGGCCGCGAGGCCCGCTACGCTGAGATCCGTGCCCGCGCTCGCCTCGAGCGTGTCATGGCCGGTCAATGCGCCGGTCACGCTCAGGGCGCGCCCGGCCGCGAGCGTGGCGGCACCGCCCGCCGTGGCGGTGCCGCCCAGCGCGATGTCGGTGCCGGCCTGCAGGCTCAGCGCGGCATTGCCGCCGAGCGTGCCGGTGGAGGCGAGGCTGCCGCGCGCGGCGCTCAGCTGCATGTCGCCCTGCGACTGCAGCGTGCCCTCGTTGAGCAGGTCCTGCCCGGCTTGCAGGTTCAGCGTGCCGTTGCTGACCAGCGTGCCGGTGGTGTGCAGGTCCTGCGCGGCGTGGACGGCCAGCGAGGTGGCAGCCGTCATGTCGTGCAGCATGGCGCTGCCGCCCGCGGTGGCCGCGACGCTCGCAGCCTGCACCGCGCCCGCCAGTTGCATGTCGCCGCCCGATTGCAGCGTGCCCGCGCCGCCGAACGCCAGGCTCGCCTTGCCGCCGAGCTTGCCGCCCGCGCTCAGCGTGCCGGCCTGCCCGGCGATCACGGTGCCGTTCGCGGCCAGATCCTGTCCGGCCTTGACCGTCAGCGCGCCGAGCGTGGTGGTGCGGCCGGTGCCGAGATCGACATCGCGCGCCGCGTCGATCGACAGGTTGCCGCCCGCCTGCAGGGTGCCGCTGCTCGTGAACGCGCCGGCGGCATTGTGGGTCGTCAGGTCGCCACGCGACACGAGCGCACCGCCGACCGTGGTGTCGGCACCGCTCGTCACGGCGAGCGGGCCGCTGGCCTGCAGCGTGCCGGTGACGCCGACCGCGCCGACCGCGTCGAGCGCGGCGTCGGCCGCGCTCGTCACGGCGCCGGCGATGGTGGTGCCGGCGCCGCTGCGCAGGTCGAGCGAGTTGCCGGTGGCAAGCTTGCCGCCGATCGCGAGCGCCTGCCCCGCGTACAGCGTGCCGGCGGCGCCGGCCACGAGGCTGCCGCCGAGCGTCAGGCCGCCGCCCGCGCCAAGCGTGGCGGCACCGCCCGTCTCGATCGTCCCGGCCACGGCCAGATCGCCGCCGGCCTGCATCGTGGTGCCGGCGCCGCCCTTCACGGCGCCGGCGATGCGCGTGTCGCCCTGGCTCGCCAGGCTCAGGCCTCCCTTGCCCTGCAGCAGCCCGGTGATCGACAGATCGGTGGCGGCCTGCAGCTGCGTGGTGCCGAGCGCGGCAACCGTGCCGCCGAGCGTGAGCGCACCGCCCCTGGCGTCGGCGTTCAGCGTCGAGGCCGCCTGTACGTCGTTCAGCGACACGTTGCCGGCCGCCGCCAGCGCGAGAGCGTTGCCCTGCAGCGCGCCCGTTACGGCCAGATCGCGGCCGGCCTGCGCTGCCACGTCGCCGGCGAAGCCGCTGGTGCCGCCGAGCGTCAGGTCGCGCGCGGCGCCGAGCGTGGCGGTGCCGTTGCCCACCAGCGTGCCGCCGACGCCCAGATCGCGACCGGCCGTCAGCGTGGTGTCGCCCTTGATGCCGGTGGTCCCGGCAAGCATCACATCCTGCGTCGCGCTGGCGCTCAGGCTGCCGTCGCTCGACAGCGTGCCAGCCGACGTGAGACTGCCGCCGGCGGCAGCCAGCGCCATGTCGGCCGTCGATTGCAACCGGCCGTGCGTGCCCACGGTGATGTCGCGCGCGGCGCCCACCTCGAGCCGATCGCCGCTGCCGAGGATGCCGTTGACGAGCACGTCGCGGCCGGCCTGCAGCTGCGTCGGTGCGTGGTTCGCCGCGGTGCCGTCGCCGCCGCCCGCCAGCGCGCCGTTGACGATCACGTCGCGCGCGGCAGACACGACCGTCTCGCCGACCACGGCCGTGGTGCCGTTGAAGCTCGCGTCGCCGCCGCCCGCCTGCCCGTTCGCGGCCAGGTGGAACGTGCCGGCCGCCTGCACGGCGGCCAGGCTCGCGCTGTTGCCGGCCGTGATCGTCAGGTCGTTGGCGAGCACCGTCAGCGCGCCGCTCGCGGCCACGTCACGCGCGGCGTTCAACGTCATGCCGGCTGCCGCGCCGGTCGCGCCGGACAGCACGATGTCGGTGCCCGCCGCGATCGCGAGCACGCCGTTGCTGGCGATCGGGCCGCTCGAATTCACCGCGCCCGAGGTGGCGGTCAGCGTGGTGTCGCCAACGGCCTGCAGATCGCCGCTCTGGCTCAGTGCGCCGCCCGCCTTCAGGGCCACCGTCGCGCCGCCGCGCAACGCGCCGGTGGTGGCCAGGTCGTGCGCGGCCGCCAGCGACATCGTCGAGGCGGCGAGCACGTCGTGCAGCGAGCCCTTGCCGGCTGACTGCACCTGCACGGTGTCGCCGCGCAGCGAGCCGGCCAGCGCGAGGTCGCCGCCCGAGGTCACGCTGGCGGCCTGGCCGAACGCGATCGAGGCCGCGCCGCCCAGCGTGCCGCCCGAACTCAGCGTGCCCTTGCCCTCGGCGATCAGCGTGCCGTCCGCCTTCAGGTTGCCGCCCGCCTGCACCGTCATGTCCTGCAGGGCGGTGGTGGATTGCCTGCCCAGATCGATGTCGTGGGCCGCGTCGATGCGCAGGCTGCCGTCGGTGGCGAGATTGCCGGTGCTCGCAAGCGAGCCGGCCGCGTTGTGCAGCGCGAGATCGCCGGTGGCGGCGAGCGTGCCGCCGATCGAGGTGTCCGCGCCGCTCGTCAGCGTGAGCGTGCCGCCGCTGCGCACCTGCCCGGTGACGGACATCGCGCTCGCCGAGTCGAGCGTGGTGGCCGCCTGCGCGCGCACGGTGCCGGCCACGGCCAGCGCGCCGCCGCTGGCGGTCAGCGCCAGCGGGCCGTTCGACTGCACCTCGTTCAGCGTCATCGTGCCCGCGCTGCTCAGCGTTACCGCGTTGCCGAGCGCCGAGCCCGTCACCGCCAGGTTGCCGCCGCTGGCCACCGTCAGGTCCTTCAGGTAGCCGGTGCTGCCGCCCAGCGTCGCGTCACGGCCCGCTTTCAGCAGCGCCGCGCCCTGGCCCGCCAGCGTGCCGCCGATGGTCAGGTCGCGCCCCGCAGTCAGCTGCGTGTCGCCCACCGCGCCGGTCGCGCCGGTCAGTGCCACGTCCTGGCCGGCCGATACCGTCAGCTTCGTCGCCCCGGTCAGCGTGCCTTGCGAACTGACGCTGCCCGCGTGCGCGACGATCGACTGGTCCCCGCCGGACTGCACCGTGCCCGTGCCGCTCACGTTCACGTCGCGTTGCGCGTCGAGCGCGAGCGTCGCGCCGCCAGCCAGCGTGCCGCTCACGTTGGCGTCGCGTTGGGCATCAAGCGCGAGTGCCTTGCCGCTGGCGAGCGTGCCCGTCACGTTCACGTCGCGCGCCGCCGCTAGCGTGGTCGTGCCGGCTACCTGCGTCTTGCCGTCGAACCTCAGATCGCCACCGCCCGCCCTGCCTTGCGCCAGCGCGTCGAGCGCGCCGCCCACCTGCGCGTCGCCGATGCGCGCGCCGTCGCCCGCCTGGAGGTGCAGGTCATGCTGGGTCTGCAGGGCGCCGGTCGAATCGATCCCGCCGCCCGCGGCAAGCGTCAGGCTGTCGGTGGCGGCGATCGTGCCGCGCACGGCCAGATCGCCGCCCGCCTGCAGCGCGGCGGTGGCATTGCCCGTCAGGGCGCCGGTGGTGGTCAGGTTGCCGGCCGCCGCAAGCGACATCGTCGAGGCCGCCAGCACGTCGTGCAGCGAGGCGTTGCCGGCCGATTGCACCTGCACGGTGTTGCCGTGCAGCGAGCCCGTCAGCGCCGTGTCGCCGCCCGAATTCAGCGCGGCCGCCTGGCCGAACGCGATCGCGGCCGCCCCGCCGAGCGTGCCGCCCGAACTCAGCGTGCCCTTGCCGCCGGCGCCCAGCGTGCCGTCGGCCGTCAGATGGCCGCCGGCCTGCACCGTCATGTCGTGCTGGGCCGTGGTGGCTCCCGCGCCGAGGTCGACGTCGCGCGCCGCGTCGATCCGCAGGTCGCCGCCCGAAGCCATGGTGCCGGTGCTCGCAAGCGAGCCGGCCGCGTTGTGCAGCGCGAGATCGCCGGTGGCGGCGAGCGTGCCGCCGATCGAGGTGTCCGCGCCGCTCGTCAGTGCGAGCGTGCCGCCGCCCTGCACCAGGCCGGTGACGCTGGCCGCGCCGCCCGCGTCGAGCGTGGCCGACGACAGCGCATTGAGCGTGCCGGCCACCGACAGGTTGCGGCCGCTCGTGATCGCGAGCGCGTCGGAGGCCTGCAAGGTGCCGCTCACCGACATATCGTGCGCCGCGCTCACGGTGCCCGCGGCAAGCGTGTTGAGCTTGCCGGCCACGGCCAGATCCGCACCGCTGTTCGCGCTCAGGCGGCCGGTGCTCTGCAGGGTGCCGTTCACGTCGAGGTCGCCGCCGGCCTTGGCGCTCGCCTCCGACATCGAGGTGACCGTGCCGTTCACGTTCAGCGCGCCGCCGCTGGCGGTCAGCGCCAGCGGGCCGTTCGACTGCACCTCGTTCAGCGTCATCGTGCCCGCGCTGCTCAGCGTCACCGCGTTGCCGAGCGCCGAGCCCGTCACCGCCAGGTTGCCGCCGCTGGCCACCGTCAGGTCCTTCAGGTAGCCGGTGCTGCCGCCCAGCGTCGCGTCACGGCCCGCTTTCAGCAGCGCTGCGCCCTGGCCCGCCAGCGTGCCGCCGATGGTCAGGTCGCGCCCCGCAGTCAGCTGCGTGTCGCCCACCGCACCGGTCGCGCCGGTCAGTGCCACGTCCTGGCCGGCCGATACCGTCAGCTTCGTCGCCCCGGTCAGCGTGCCTTGCGAACTGACGCTGCCCGCGTGCGCGACGATCGACTGGTCCCCGCCGGACTGCACCGCGCCCGTGCCGCTCACGTTCACGTCGCGTTGCGCGTCGAGCGCGAGCGTCGCGCCGCCGGCCAGCGTGCCCGTGACGTTCACGTCGCGCGCGGCCGTCAGCGTGGCGGCACCCACCACCTGCGTCTTGCCGTCGAACGTCAGGTCGCCGCTGCCCGCCGCGCCCTGCGCCTGCGCGTTCAGCACGCCGTTCACCCGCGCGTCGCCGATGCGCGCGCCGTTGCCGGCCTGCAGTTGCAGATCGCGTCCAACCTGCAGGCTGCCCGTCGACACGATGTCGTGGCCAGCCGAGATCGCGAGCGTGTCGCCGCTCGCCACCGTGCCGCCGATCGAGGCATCGCCGCCTGCCGCCTGCAGCGTCGCCGTGCCCGAGGTCTGTACCGTGCCGCTCACGCCGATGTCGTGCCGCGCGCCGGCCTGCAAGGTGCTGGTGCCGATCTGGCCGGCCACGGCGATGTCGTGGCCGGCCTGCAGCGTCACGCCGTTCGCGCTCAGCAGCGTGCCGTCGATCGCGACGTCGCCGTCCGCATGACTCGCGATCGCGCTCACCGTGGTGCCGCCCTGCACGTCGCCGAGCCTCACGCCGCCGTCGCCGGAGATGGCGATGTCGCCGTTCGCCTGCGTGTTGGCGAGCGATACCTTGCCCCCCGCCGTCACGCCGAGCCGGCCGCCGGCCTGGATGGTTCCCTGCGAGCTCACGTCGCCGCCGGCCTGCAGGGTGTAGTCGGTCACGCCCAGATGCGCGCCCGTCATGGCCACGTCGCCGTTGGCATGGATCGTCACCTGCTGCTGCGCGGCGGTGCCAGCCACGGCGAGATCGCCGTTCGACGACAGCGTCAGGTCGCCCGCGTTGGCCGCGAGCTGCGCGTCGGCGCGCACGCCCATGCCGGCCGCCGTGCTGATCACCTGGATCTGCCCGGCCGTCATCGCACCGAACGCGGTGGCGTCGATCGCCTGGCTGTTCGCGGTGGCGATGGCGGCCAGCGTGTTGGCGGCGCCGTTCGCCGAGGTGGCATAGGAGGTGCCCTGCGCGCTCACGGCGCTGGGCAGCACGAACTGACGGCCCGCGATCGCATTGATGCGCGTGCCGGCGTAAAGCGGCGCGTTCACGCCGATCGTCTCGCCGATCAGGTCGATGGTGCCGACGGTGCCCTCGATGCCGGCGCCGGGGCCGTTCACGCCCGCGTTGCCCTCGATCTGGATATGGCCGCCCGTCACGCTGTAGCCGACGGCCGTGGCATTGTCGAAGCCCGCGCGCGTACCGTTCAGGTCGCTCAGGAACTGCGGCGTGCCGGTGGACAGCGTCACGCCGATGGTGTTGGTGAAGCCGGTGCCGACCGTGGTGATGCCGTTCGGATTCACGATCACCACGGCGGCGGGCGCGCCGAACACTTCGAGCGGGCCGTTCAGCAGGCTCGCGAACGCGCTGCCGGTGGAGGTGACCTGGTTGATGATCACGCTGGCCGCTCGCCCCGACAGATTCGGGTTCGCGCGCACGTCGCCACCCGTCAGCGAGGTGCCGGACATCAGGCTGTTGTTGAGGATCAGCCCGACCGGATCGATGTTGAACGACCGGTACTGGTTCAGCGAAATGCCGGCCGCATTCGGCGCGGTGATGTTGACCACGGGCACGCCGCCGCCCAGCCCGGTGCTCTGCGTGACGGTGGGCTGGAAGCGGATCGGCGCGGTGGGATCGGTGATCGGCGCGGCCTGGGCTTCGCTGATCGCAAGCCGGATTCGCAGCGCGGCCAGCTCGGCCAGCACGCGCGGGCTGCCCGCGGCGAGCATGCCGGCCGCCGCGCGGCCCTGTTCGATGGTGATGCTCAACGGCCCGAGGTACATGACCATCGCCACGATCGCGGCCACCGCGCGTTGCCAGGCGCGATAGCGGCGCGCCGGCGCGGCGGCCTCACCGAACCAGCGCGGCCGCGCCAGCGGGTGAAAGTCGGCCGCGCGGCGCAGGGCCGTGCGCCGTGCGAGATCGAGCAGGGCGGATCGGGTCGAGGCGTTCTTCATACTTGTCGCTATGTCGTGCGTGCTGCGCGTTCGCTGCGACGCCGGCGGCTCGCCGGCATCGTTCGGCGGCGGCCGTTCCCTGGAATGCCGCCGCGCCATCGGGCCGTGACCGCATCGCGGCCGGGCGGCCAGCCCTTACTGCTGGATCTGCGCCTGCTTGAGCAGCCCGACCATCGTCTCGATCGTGGCCTTCTGCAGCGCGGCCTGTTCCAGGCCCCGACGCAGCACGTCCTTCGCATCGGCGTAGGCCGGGATGCGGGTGGCACGCTTCTCGTCCACGCGCAGGATCCAGAAGCGGCCGTCGGCCTCGACCGGTGCGCTGGTCACGCCGCCCACCGGCAGCTTCAGCAGCGCCTCGGCGAGCGGCTGCGGCCAGCCCTGCTGACCGCCCGGCGGCACCGGCTGGCGAAACGACACCCAGTTCAGCGCGCCGCCCTGCGCGGCGTTCGGGCCGTCGGCCGCCTGCCGCGCGAGCTGCGCGAAATCGGCGCCCTGCTTCAACTGAGCGAGCGCCGCGTCGGCGCTCGCGCGATCCTTCAGCACGATCACGCGCGGCTTCAGCTCGGTCTGGCCGAGCCCCGCCACCACCTCGTCGTACTTCGCCTTCACCTCGGCATCGGTGACGGGCTCGGGCTTGATGTGATCGCGCAGCCAGGCCTGCGTCATCGCCAGCGACTTCGCCTGCTCGACGGCGGCCAGCACCTGCGGGTACGTGTCGTAGTGCGCGCTCGCGGCAGCCTGGCGCAGCAATTCGCGCGTGATCAGCTGGTTCTTCAGCGCGGCGCGCACGCTCGCCGTATCCGGCTGGTTGGCGGCGACGCGCGCCTGTTCGAGCTGATCGCGCGTGATCGCCACGCCGTTCACGCGCGCCACCACGCCTTCGGGCAGCGGCGCGGCGGCCGGCGCGGAAGCGCCGATGGCGGCCGCGCTCGTGGCGGCCCGCGGCGTCGAGTCGATCGCCGCCAGCGCGGCGTGCGCGCCGCCGAACTGGCCCGCGATCGCCAGCGCCACGGCACCGGCCACACGCCTTGCGCGGCCCGGTCGTTCGCGGTACTCCAGCTTGGTCGCATCCTGCTTCGTCATTCCGATCATCATTGCCCCGCCGTCTCCGTCACTCCGTCCAGTTCAGTGTGGCCAGCACCACCGTCGCCTTGCGTCCCAGCAAGGCGGGCTGCAGCAGTGCCTGGCCGAGCAGCAGCTCGCCCGTCACGCTCTGCTGCCTGACATTCCATACCGCGCGCGCGCCGACGCCCGCCCCCGCCAGCGTGGGCCAGCCGCCCTGCGCCACCAGGTGCGCCTTGCCGGCGTCGATGAACACATACGGCTCGACACGCGCGCCATGCCAGGCCGGCACGTTCTGCCATGCGGCCTCGTTGCGCGCGAACACGCCGCTGTCGCCGCTGATGCCGCCTTCGGTGAAGCCGCGCACCGAATCCATCCCGCCCAGGAAGATCTGTTGGTTGCCGAACAGCGCGACGCGGCTGTACTGGCCGCGCAGCGTGCCGCGATAGGCCCAGCGCGTGGCGCCCAGCGAGCCGAGCGCGAACTGCACCGTGGCCGTCGCGTCGAGCCGGGTGAACTGGCTGTGCGCGTCGGCCACGCCGCTGTCCGGCGCGTCGTGCGAGGCGCCGAGCCACGGCAGCCCCTGCGAGACGCCGACGTCCCAGGTGGCCGCGGCCTGCTGGTCGTGGGCGACGAAGCGCACCAGGCCGTTCAGCGCGACGCGCAACACGCTCAGGTCCTGCTCGGCGAGGTCGATGCCGTTTACGCTGCGCTGGGTGCGCGTCTTGCTGAAGGTCAGGTCCAGGCTGGTCCGCCCGGCACGCGAGCGGCTCAGCACGTCGTTCCAGCCGAAGATCTGGCTGAACGAGCGGCCCGTGAGCAGCGCGACGTTGCCGATGGTCTGCTGGTATTCGGACAGCGAGGTGGTATAGCTGAAGGTCTGATAGCCGTAGGGCACCGCGGCCGACGCCACGAGCGCGTTGCTGTCGGTGGTGCCGACGTAGTTGAACGCCAGCGACTCCTGCAGGCCCAGCAGGTTGTCGGCCTCGACGCCGCCGCGATAGCGCATCGTGCCCGTCTGCGAGCTGCCGTAGTTGTCGATGCCGAGGTTGTAGTAGAGGCGGTCGCCCACGCGATTGCTCAGGGCCACCACCGAATCGCCAGGCGTCTCGCCGGGCATGATCTGCAACTCGGCCTGGTTGCGCCGCAGCCGGTTGATCTGCTCCACGCCCTGCTCGAGATCGGGCAGGCGCAGCACGTCGCCCGGGGACGCCGCGAACGCCCCGGCCGTGCCGGCGTCGGTCAGCAGGCCGCCGCCATCGTGCCGCCACCACGGCTGCGCCGGGTCGCGCGGGCGCAGCGGCTTGCCGTTCAGCGTGAACGCGGCCACCCTGCCGGCCACGATGCGGATCGTGAGCGTGCCAGCCGCGAGGTTCTGCGCGCCCAGGTAGGCGCGCGTGGTGATGTAGCCGTGCGCGATGAAGGCCTCGGTCAGGCGGCGCAGCAGCAGGTTGATGCGGTTGCGGCCCAGCTGGTGGTAGAGGAACGGCCGCGCGATGCGCGCGAGCTCGCGCTCGGACAGCACCGTGTCGCCGCTGAATTCGATATGGCGGATCATGAAGGTCGGCGCGACCTCGGGCAGCGTGCCCACGTCCGCGTCGGCCGGCAGGTCCGGCAAGGCGGGCGCCGGCACCGCGATCTGCGCGGGCGCCTGCTGCACCTCGTTGCGCTGCTGGCGATCGCGTTGCTCCTGCAGCAGCCGCTGCGCCGGATCCTGCTCGACGCGCGCCGCCGGCAGGCCCGCGAACTGCGCGAACGCGCAGGGCGACAGCATGCCGAGGCAAACAGCCAGCGAAACTGCGTGACGCACGCTCATAGCCCGAACCAGGACACCAGGCCGAGATGGTTGCCCGCGCCGATCGTGACCGGATCGCGGCGCGGCGCGCGCAGCGTGACGATGCCGCCCGCCGCCGTGACGCCGCCCGGCGCGTTGAACGCGCCCCCGTCGATGCGCCCTTCGCCGGTCAACGCCACCTGGCCCAACTCGCTGTCGAAGATGCCGCCCGTGTCGGTCGCGTAGATCGCGGCCCAGCTGTTGCCGAACCAGGCCTTCAGATCGCTCGTGCGATTGATCGTGCTGTAGCCGAGCACCGCCTGAGCCAGCGTCACCGGCGCGTCGAGGCGCAGATTGTGGATCGCGTACACCATGCCGCCGATGTTGGTGATCTGCTTGCCGGCCTTCAGCGTGATGTCCGTGCCGGCCTCGATCACGCCGCCGAGCGCCTGCACTGTGCTGGACGCGCGCGAATGGCAGAAGACGAAGCAGGAGCGCTCGAGCTGCGCCCGGCCCGTGAACACCGCCTGCGTCGTCAGCGAGCCGAGTGCCGCGATGTCGATCGCCCCGTCGTTCGACACGATCGAGCCGCCCGTGTTGACCACGTTGGCCCCGCGGATCGTCACGTTGCCCGCTTCTGCGGTGATGTAGGCGAGCTTGGCCGGATCGACGATCTCGCCGTAATCCACCGTGAAGCCGCTGGTGCGATGCGTGAGGAACAGGAAGCTGCTGCCGCGCGACGAATAGGGGATCTGCGCGCCGTCGTCCGCGCCCGGGGTGTGATCGACCACGTTGAGCACGTCGCCGCCCGCGGCAATCGACACGTTCTGATTCGACAGGATCCGCGCATTTCGGTTGGTCACGCCGCCGCCGGCGCTCAGCCACACGTCGCCCGCCACGCCGAACAGGATGCCGAGCTGGGTGCTCGGCAGCGATTGATTGACGATCGAGCCAGCCGCCGTGAGCGTGACGGCGCCGCGCGAATCCGTATCGCCGGCGATCGCCTTCTGTCCCTGCACGAGCGTGCCGGTGCTGGCGATGTCGCCGCCGCTCTTCAGCACCACGCCGCCCGACGCCGACGCGATGGTGGAGCCGGCCGCCGCCACGCTCGGCCCGAACAGCATGCCGTTGGCCGCCAGCTTGATGTCGTCGTTGGCGAGGATGCCGCTGCCGAGCAGCGTGAGCGGCCCGCTGGCCGTGAGCGCCACGTGGCCCGCGCGGGCCTTCAGCTGCGTGTCGGCCATCGAGAACGCGTCGCGCACGTCGAATTCGGCGTTGCCGGCCGCCGCAAGCGAGGTCTCGGAGAATTGCACGCTGCCGTTCGACGACAGCGTGAAGTCGCCGAGCGAGGCGTTCAGCGGCCCCGCGCTGCGCACGCCGGGCCCGCGGTCGTTCACGATCAGCTGCACGCGGCCGCTCGTCAGGCTGCCGGCCGCCGTGATGTCGATCGCGAATGATGTCGCGGTGTCGGTGCTGGACGGCGTGAAGCGGGTCAGCCAGTCGTTGGCATTGTCGGTCGGCGAAATGCTGGTGTCGAGCTGCACGCGGCTCGTGCCGGCCAGCAGGCGCAGCCCGGCCGTGCTGGAGCTGAAGGTGTTGTTGACCGGGCCTTCGATCAGCAGGTTCTTGGCGATCAGGTCGAGCGAGATCAGCGCGCTGGTCAGCCCGTTCGGGCCCACCACGATGGTGCCGGTATGGGTGTCGAGCACCACGTCGCGGCGAATCACGCCGGGGGCAATGGCGATGTCGTCGAACGACACGTTGCCGGTCGACAGCACCACGTGGCCGGTGTTCGTGAACGAGCCGCCATTGACCGTGATGCCGTTCGGATTGGCGAGGATCACGTTGGCGCGCGTGCTGCCGAGCACGTCGATGTTGCCTTCGATCAGGCTGCGGTCGGTGCCCGTCACCTGGTTGACGATGGTGCGCGCGTTGATGCCGACGTTGTTGAGCGAGGCGCCCGCCGTCGACACGTTGAAGCTGCTGTAGGTGTTTTGCGACACGCCTGCCACCGCGGGCGCGATGTTGACGATCTGTCGGCCGCCGGCTCCGGCCGACACGCTAGTCTGCGTACCACCGTCCGGCACGATGCCGGCAGCGGCCGCCGCCAGCGGCGCGAGCATCGACGCGACGATCACCATTTTCCCCAGCACGCGCAAGCCCCCGCCCGCGTGTCCGGCCCACTCTCTTGTCTTCATTTTTCACGGTCTAGCACGCGCCGTTCGGCGTTCGTGCGCATCTATTGATTTTTTCTTGACGGAGAAACGCTGGCCTCGCCGTCGCCCGGATCTTAACGGACCGATAGGAGACTGTCATTAGGGTTGGCATGAAATATTTGTTACGGTCGGCGAAGGGGCGCCAACGCAATGGACCGACTCAGCCGCGCCGGACGGCCGTTTCACCGGAGACGGCTGGCGCTTGGCTTTCACTCGCTGGCGCAACCGCGTTTAGTTCAGACGATACCGCGCCAACCCGGCGGCCTCCTCACCCCGTGATGCAAACACCAGACTTCCGACCGCAAGGTTCCTTTCGGTATGTCCTGCGCCTGGAGGAGTGTCATAGGCACTGCCGAGCAGCTCCGAGGCGGCAGCAGTTCGGCTCGGATAGATGGGCCGCTTGATGCGCCCGTTGTTCAGGAGCGCCGAAGTAAACGTTCGCCACGGCGGGATCGTGGCAATTGCCCTGCCGGCTCATGCTTGAAATATTTCTGCAAGCTTCCGGAGAAGACTGCCAATCGTCGCTGGCGAATGGACTGCCCTGATCGGAATGTCGGAATACGCATGACGCAGAGGCAAGGCTGTGATATCCGTCACCGGGACCCGGTTCGGTGTGTCCGCCGCGAACCTGCGCTTCGACGCGTTGGCGACTACGCCGACCGGCCCGCCCCGATCCGCCCCGCTAGCAGCGCTTGCGGCCATGACCGAATCCGGCCCGCCGGCCGTCGCCGTTCCTGAGTCGACGAACGCCGCGGCGGCACGCCTGATCGGACCGGGCAGTCGATCGGCCTCGCGCTTGGGCGCGCCCATCAATTTGGCGTGGGAATATCACCGCGGCCGCGCTCGACACGCGTCCGCTTTCGCCCCCTGCTTCGAATCAGCC
Organism: Burkholderia glumae LMG 2196 = ATCC 33617; assembly: GCF_000960995.1. NCBI lineage: Bacteria > Pseudomonadati > Pseudomonadota > Betaproteobacteria > Burkholderiales > Burkholderiaceae > Burkholderia > Burkholderia glumae. The sequence continues at coordinate 2,228,176 of NZ_CP009434.1, forward strand.
ATTCGGTGCCGGAAATATTGTTTATCGATCCATTCGACGCCAAGACGCCCGTCGACCAGCATGTCGTTCGGAACCCGCACCGAACCGAACGGCTCGAACCCGAGCCGCAGGTAAAGCCGGTGTGCGGCAAGCGCGTTGGCGTTGCTGCGCACGATGACATTCCGGCAGCCGGCGTTCGCCTCGCCAAGACAATGCCCCACCAGCGCCTCGCCAAGCCCGCGTGAACGCCAGCCCGGCGCGACCGCCAGCTCGGCGATCGACGTGGCCGGCTCCTCGCCGAGCTGCGCGCGCAGCGACGCCGGCAACTTCCGGTCGTAGCCCGAATCAGCGGACAACAGGAAACCGGCCAGCGCGTCGCCGGACACCCACAGGTGGCAACGCGCGGCGTGCTCGGTGAACAACCCGTATATCCAGCCTCGCTCCGCCGCCTCGTCCAGGTAGTGGCCGGCATACGGGCCGGTCGTAAAGGCGTCCATGTAAAGCGCGAGCACCTGCCGCTCCCACGCGTGAAACAGGCCGACGCCGCCGGATCGAATCTCGCCGCTCATCATCGCCCGCTCCTACCAGTCGAGCTGATAAGCCGTACTCAGCAGCAGCGACGAGCACATCGTTGCAAGCTTCACGAGCGGCAGCCCGGCCGGATCGAACCCGTAGTTGGGATAGAAATACTGCCCGAGCCCCTGCACCTGTCGCTCGATCACGATCACGCGACGCTCACGCGGCGCCGTCTCGATGATCCGTTCGACGATCTCCAGCTTGTTCTCGATATGAATCGACAGAATGATGATGTCGCACGCACCATAGTCGTATGCCGCGCCATCCGCATGCACCATCTCGATCGAGGCACGGTGATAGCGCGCGGGGTTCGAGGCGCACAGGTGATCGACGAAGCGCTCGCCGGTCCTGAGCGACTCCTCGCTGATATCCAGCCCGACGATGCGGGCACCGCTGAACGACTGCATGAACAGCAGCGAAAGCGGCATCCCGCCGGAACCTACCATCGCGACCGTCGAATCGGCGCACATGTTCGAAAGGAACATCTCGGTCCGCGCGAGCAATCGGTAAATCTCCGCGTAATACTCCTTGATGATCAGCAGCAGCCCTTCACTCGACGGACCGGCGCGCAGCACCTCGCTCATCTGCCGCTCGAAGCGAACCTCGTTGTCGAGCGACAGCGCCTGAAAGCGCGCCATGTACTGACGCACCGTCGCGTCGCGCAGGAAACGCTCGGTCTCGTACGCATCGAGCAACGGCGACAGCAGGTAGTTGCGGATCAGCAGCGTCTTCGCGAAACACGCGCGCAAATCATGCGGGTCGGGGGAGGACAGCATCTCGTCGATCCAGCGATGAATCTGGGTCTTCACGAAGTCGATGCGATGCTGGGTATCGGAGGCGGCACAATGCGGCGCCAGCGGCAGGTTGGTCAGCATGTCGGTGTCGGTTCCATGTCGGGTTGAGGGGTGCGCCGGCGGCGCGGCGTCAGATCCACGCCTTCGGCAGTGCAGCAAGGCGTTCGCGCGCCACGGGGCGGGCCTGGCCGAACGGCGGGTGGGCCTTCTTCTGCAACGCATGCGCGAGCATGGTCGGCATCCGCGCGAGCAAAAACACCGGCGTGGCCAACGCGTCGGGCACGCCAAGCTCCAGCAGGATCGCCGCGGCAACCGAATCGATGTTCGGGGGCAGCCCCCGCATGTCGTGCATCGCATTGCATACCGCCCGATAAGCGTCGAACGCTGCGCCGCCAACACCGAGCCTCACGGCGTGGCGCTCGAGCGCCGCCGGCCGCGGATCGCGCTCGAGCAACGGATGGCCGAAACCGGGAATCCGGTCGCCCGCCTGCAGGCGCTGCGCGACGCGATCGCGAATCTCGGCAGCCGATTTGCCGACCAGGCTTGCAAAAAAGCGAGTCGCGTCGCTGCAGGCGCCGACGTGCGCTGGCCCGCTGCCGGTCAGGCCGGCGACCAGGTTAAGGTCGACGGTTGCATAGGTGCTCGCCGAGAAGCGCGGCAGCGCGATGGTCGGCGCGACGAGGCCAAAGCCGCCATGCAGCGCCACCAGCAGGACGTCGAACAGGCGCGCCGGTGCGTCGTGCGCTGCGTCGCCGCCCAGGCAGCCCAGCATCGCCGCGCTGAAGCCGCGCGCGGCGTGCGCCGACCGCGCTCGCCGCGCGACCGGCACCTGGCCGTTCGCGTCGCACCACACCGCCAGCAGCCGAGGTAACGCGGCAATGATGGCGAGGCCGGTGGCAAGCTCGTCGCCCTGCCCGCCGTAGGACAGCGTGACGGGCCACGCGCGAGGCCGTGGCGACGGCCCAGCCAGTCCGGCCGAGATCGCGGCGACCAGGAAGGCCTCGGGCCGAGGCTGGCGGCGGGCCAGTTGCGCGGCGAGCAGGCCGTCCTCGGCCGGCCCGTCGTCGGCGAGCGTCGACGCCAGCGCGCCATCCAGGGCGCGCGCGTCGTCGGCGTCCGGCATCCGGCCCGTGAGCACGTGCAGGATCGCGGCAGCGAAGTCGACGGAATCGATCAGTTGCAGCAGATCGATCCCGCGCACGGCAAGCCGGTCCGGCGAAATCGAAACCGCATCGATCTCGCCTTGGTCGCGGACGGCGCGCGCTCGGACGGCGTCCGGGGACGGCAGATCGTGGTCGGTCGGCATCGGCGCGGCCCCGCTCACTGCTGCATCGGTTTCGCGATCAGCACCTCGAAGCCGATCGCGAGCATCCCGCTCCCCTTCGACACGCCGGCATGCTCGCCGATCCCGGCTTCCTGCAGGTGCGCGATCGATTCCGCAACCGTGAATTTGCCGTCGAGATGGACCGGATGAACGCCCGCGGCCGCGCGCCGATCGTTGAAGAAGGCAAGCGCCTCCGGCGCCGGATCGCTGCAGGGTTCGTGAATCAGCGCGAAACCGCCGGGCACGAGCGTGCGGAAGATCTCCCGGTACGCGCCGACCGGATCGGCCCAGTGGTGAACCACTGAACGGCCGATGACCGCGACGAAGGTCCCGTCGTCGAAGGGCAGCGCATGGACGTCGCCAGCGCGGATGTCGATGCGCGCTTCAAGCCCTTCGGCGCGCACGTTCTGCCGGGCGCGCTGCACCATCTCGTCGTAGTAGTCGACGCCGACGAAGCCAAGCGGCGTGAGCGACGGGACGCGGGCCAGCTCGATCAGCGTGCGCGCGGTCCCGGTGCCCACATCGAGCAACCGCCCCGACGCAATGCGCCGCTGCGCCAGCTCGTGCTCAACGCGCTGTACGAGATTGCGGTTCCATTCGAGCGTGAACGCGTCGACGTAGTAGTCATAGGTGTCGGCGCTGACTTCGGCGGGGGTATTGGTACGCATGCAGGTCTCCAGTCGTGAGGGCTAGGGGTACAACGGTCGTGGAATCATCCGGCGGCGGCGGGCGCGCCGGCCGGGCGCGCGGCCGGCGCGTTGCCAAGCCTGCGCATGAGCCGCAGGAACAGTCTCAGGTACACGGCCTGGCGCACCACGCTCACGCCCGCGAGCAGCGCGAACAATTGCGTGAGCGCGAGATGGTGCATGACGCCCAGGTAGATCGCGCCCGGCGTGACGACCCAGGAAAAGAACAGCCCGAGCGCCATCGCGGGCGCCGGGCGCTCGAGAACCTGGAAGCAGCCTGTCACGAGGTTCGTCAGCAGATAGCTGAAGACGAAGAGCGGGACGTAGTCGAGCAGCGCAGTCGCGACCGCGATCACGCCGGCGTCGGACGCGAGAAAGTGCAGCGCGAGCGAACGCAGCAGGAAGAACACGGCACTGATCGCCGCGGTGAACAGCACGCCGAGCAGCATCACCGACTGCAGTGCGGCACGGGACGGTGCCCGGCTGCGCACGAGGTGACCGATCCGGATCATGAACACCATGCTCAAACCTTTGATGAGGATGAATCCGATCGTCATCAGCTCGAAGCCGATTCCGTACCCGCCGATGGCGCGCACGCCGTAGCGGGCGATCAGCGAGTAGACCGCCGTATTCGCAAGAAAGGTCAGCGCCTCGAGCGCAGCCGAAGGCAGGAAGATGCGCAGCAGCCGTCCTTGTGTCGGCCACTCCACGCCGGGACGCGGCAGCACGACCTGCTCGCGGCGCAGCCGCGGACGGATGCACCGGACGCACCAGCCCAGATACAGGCTCTTGGTGATCCACGAGGTCAGCGCGAGGCCGAACAACTGCAGCGACGGATGCTGGCCGAACAGCCCGAACACGAGCAGCGGATCGAGGACGTTGTTGACCACGCCGCATGTAATGCTGATGCGCGCGGGTGACTTGGTGTCGCCGTAGGTGCGCATCGCGGCGGAAAGCGCCGTGCTGAGCAGCGTGAGCGGAAAGCTGCCTATCACCAGCGCGTAGTAGCCGAACATGCGCTCGCCATGGAACTGGCCGCCGGAAATGAACGTCATCAAGGGTGCCCGCGTACCGATCAGCACCAGCACCACCAGCACGCCGGTCCCGCCCGCGAATATCAGGCTCTGCACGAACAGCCGGCCCTGCTCCTCGCGCGGCGCCTTGGCGAATATCGCCACGAACGACTCCTCGAAGCTCTTGCCGAGCAGGAACAGGAAGATCGCCACGCTGCCGTTGACGAGCGCCAGCAGCGCCATGTCCTCCGCCGGCAGATCGCGAATCCAGCGATAATCGAACAGCGTCATGCAGTAGCCGAAAATCGACGACAGCACCATCGGATAGAGCATCACCCATGTCGCGCGCACCTCGGCCGCGAACTGTCGCATCCGGTCGGCCCGCGACGCAGGTGTCGAAGCCGGCGCGCCCGGCGCGGCCGTGGCGCGATCGTCAGACATGGGCGTGCCTCTCGTCGATCAGGCGCGGCAGCTTCTGGCGCGCCGAAAAGCGCAATGCATCGCGGCCGAGCACCATGAGACGCCCCTCACCCTTGTCGACGCATTCGCGCAGATCCTCGATCTCGAGCAGCGCAGCGGCCAGCCGTGACGCGAGCGGCGCGAGTTCGTCCTCGTCGAGGTCCAGCGCGACGGTAAGGCAGTCGCGCCCGAGCGCGTCGGCATGCAGCTGAAACTGACAATCGAGCGGCCGGCCGGCGCACGCCGCCAGCCGCTGCGCGAGCAGTTCGGCGCTGACCAGGTTGCCCGCGAACTTGAAGCGCTGATCCGCCCGGCCCTGCAGCACGACCACCGAGCCGCCCTCGCCGCACGTGCAGCACACCGACGGCCCGATGCGCACGCGATCGCCGATCCGGTAGCGCAGCATCGCGAGGCCAGGATTCGCACGGCTGGTCACGAGCAGTTGCCCGTCTTCCTCCTCGAGGAAAAACCACTCGTCGAACACGTGGTAATGTCCCTGCGCGCAGCGCGGCGTGTGATAGCCGAGGAAGCCCGTTTCGGTGGTGCCGTACAGCCCGAAGAAGGCGGCATCGCGCCAGCGCTGCCGCACGATCGCGCGCTTGCGCTCGGAGAATGCCTCGCCGGTGTAGAGAATCTTCGCGACATCGAGATCGATGCCGTGCGCGTCGAGCAGCCGAAGGCACTGCAGCACGCTCGTCGGCGTGCCGACCAGAACGTTGGGGCGGGCGCGGCCGATAAGGTCCAGCATCGCGGGCAAATCGGCGCCGTAGGCGTCGAGCCGCCCGATCGGCAGGACATTCGCGCCGATCGCTTCGAGCAGGCGGTTCACGCCGTCGTACAGCGTGGAAAAGCCGCCGGCGGTAAACAGGTTCGCGACGCGGTCGGTCGGCGCGATCGCGGTTCCCGCCAGCGCATTCGCGAGCGAACGGCCATAGGTGGTGTCGGGCCGCTTGCGCGAGGGCGCGTTGAGCAGCAGCTTGACCTCGCCGCTCGTGCCCGACGTGGTGTAGAACGTCGCGCCGGCAAGGCCCGCGTGATCGAGACGGTCCAGCACGCGCCGCTTCAGGTCGTCGGCGGTCTCGATCGCCACCAGCTCGCGGAACGCCGCATAGCTGGCCACGCCGGTCGGCAGCTCATGCGCGTAGCGGGCATCGTACGAAAGCGCTTCGCTCACGGTGGATGCATCGAAGCGAGTCGTGCGGTCGGACATCATAGGCTCCAGGTTCGGGCTTCGGTCACGCGCTTTCGCGCAACAGACGCAATGAGATCTTTCCGGTGCTGGTGACCGGAAGATCGTCGACAAACAGCACGTCGGCGATGCGCGGATACAGCGGGAACGCGGCCCGGTAGCGGCTCAGGATGCGCGACTTGAAATCCACTTCGGTACCAGCCGGCACCCGGCCCGGCACGACGAACACCGTCAGCGCGCCGGTCTGCGGATCGGCGAGGAAATAGCTTTTCGCGATGTCGTCGAACGCATCGAAATGCTGGTGCAGCAGGCTGACGTTGATTAGCCGGCCGTTGCACTTGACCGTCTCGTCGCGCCGGCCGACCCAGAACACGACGCCGTCGTCGCGTCGGAACACGAGATCGCCGGATTCCAGCGGCGTGAACTGCCGCAGGCTGCCGTCCGGCTGCAGATAGCCTTGCATCGCGTAAGGCGTGCGGTAAAGCAGATGACCGGGTTCGCCGGGTGCGCACGGCCGGCCCTGCGCATCGACGATCGACAGGCAGATGCTCGGGTCGATCGGGCGGCCCGGCGCGAGCACTCCCTCGAAGCAGTACGACGCGACATGCGGCAGATCGGCTGGCGTGAGCGGCAGCGCGAAGATCCGCGGCCCCGACTCGGTCTGGCCGAAGTTGTTCCACAGGCAGGCGCCGAGCGCGAGCAGGCGGCGCACCTGTGCCGCATAGATGCGATCGGATGCGTTGAGCACGACGATTCCGTCGAACCTCATGCCCGGCGTCGCCTCGGCCAGATCACACACGCGCTCGGCAATGCTGCGGATCAAAGGCACGAAGCGGATCCGGCCGCCGCCCAGGTAGCCGAGCACCTCGTGCGCGGTCAGCGACGCCCGTTCGAGCCAGACGGTCGCGCCGGCCAGCAGGCCGCTCATGATCGTCGAGAAGCCGTACATGTAGTGGGTGGGGAACATGCAGAGCACGCCGTCGCCGGGCCGCACCTCCAGATAGCGGCCTACCGCCAGCGCATTCTCGACGAGCTGCGCTTCGTCGTAGACGACCAGCTTCGGCGCACTCGTGGTGCCCGACGTCATGAAGACGATCTGCGCGCGTGGCACGTCGGCGCGCGGCCACGCGAACCCGTCGTCCCCCGGCGCTTCCGCTTCGGCCAGCGCAGGGTCGAGCACGACGACCGGCAGCCCGTGGCACGCGATCGACCGGGGCGCGACCACCGCGAGCGCATCCAGCCGGTACTGGCGCAGCGCGGCGGACAGCATCTTCGGGTCGCACAGGACGACCCGGCAGCCGAGTGCCGAGGCGAGCAGCGTGAACAGGAAGTAGTCGAACCCCGAGAAGCCGACCGCGATCAAACAGCCGCGCCCGAGCAGGTGCGGCTCCAGCGGGCCCAGCGCGCGGCGCGCGGCCCTCAGCCGTGCGCGCAGGTCTTCCGCCCTCAGGCGCGTCCCGTTCACGACGAGATGCCAGTTCGCCTCCCGGGCCAGCAGCGAAGTGAACTTCATGCGGCCGCTCCTTCCAGCACGAGCGAAGCCGCGAGACCGCCCATGCCGAACGAGTTCTTGAGCACGCGCCGCGCATGGCTGGGCATCGGCGCGCGGACGACGTTCACGGGGCACTCCTGCGCCTGCTCGTCGAGGTTGATAGTCGCCGGGATGAAGCGTTCCCGCAGTCCGATTACGGTGTTCAGCACCTCCATCGCGCCGGCCGTCGCGATCAGGTGCCCGTGCTGCGATTTGTTGGCGGTAACGGGAATCCGGGGCTGCATGGGGAAGATCGCGCGGATCGCCTCCGATTCGTGCTTGTCGTTGAGCACCGTCGACGTCCCGTGCGCGTTGATGTAGTCGATATCGCCGGGCGCGCATCCCGCATCGGCGAGGGCGCGCTGCATCGCGAGCCGCATCTCGAGCGACTGCAGGTGGGGAATCACGATGTGCTCGGCGGCCAGGCTCGCTCCGTAGCCGGCCACCCGCCCAAGCGGCGTATCGCCCCGGGCACGGACGGCCGACTCGCGCTCGATCAGGAACAGCACCGCGCCTTCCGCGAGCACGAAGCCGGAGCGGCGCGTGTCGAACGGCCGCGAACGGTGCCGAGGGTCGAGCTTCAGGTCGGTCGAGATCACGTCGAGCGATTCGAGCCGCGCGAGATTGAGCGGATTGACCTTGCCCGACACGCCGCCGACGATGGCCGCGTCGATGCGCCCCTGACGCAGCGCGAGCATGCCCATGCCGATCGCCTGCAGCGACGCGGAGCACAAGCCCACGTGTGCGAGCGCGCAACCGCTGAACGGAATATGGCGATGAATCGCGCCGAACACGGCGGTCGCATCGCCACTCACGAACTCGCTCATCCGCATGTGCGAAACCAGCACGCGAATCAGCGCGTCGCGTGATTTTTCATCCTTGAGCTTGTCGACGAGCTCGAGCGCGCTCTGCACGTCGGTGGCCGGCGCGTCGACGCCGACCAGGCAGCCGATGCGCTCCGGCGCGTAGTCGCGCGCAACGAACGGCGCCTGCGCGAGCAGCCGCGCCGCCGCGAGCTCGCCATACAGCTGCTCGGTGCCGACCCGCCGCGCGGAAGGCCAGCGCACGCGCTCGTTGCCCTCGTCGGGCACGCCCGCGTGTTCGGTCGTGTAGGTCGAGCAATCGAACTTCTCGATCCGGCGAATGCCGGAGCGGCCTTCGCGGAGCGCGGCATGCAGTTCGTCGTAGCTGCCGCCGAGTGGTGTGACAGCGCCGAATGCGCTGATGACGATTGCGTCCGATCGCAGCTTCATCGCCCCACCCCGCTCAGCTTGCGAACCAGGATCGCACCGAGGCCCGACGACACGCCGATGCCGTTGACCAGCACGGCCGCGCCGATCGGAATGGCCGGATCCGCGATCGCGAGAACCAGGTCGATCAGATTGTTCGCCCGCCCGGTATAGCCTACATACGGCTTGTAAGCGTGCATGACGGCGTTCGGCCAGGCATGCAGCACGGCGTTGCGCTCCGCCTTGGCCAGCGACGGCTCGCCGTTCTGATAGAGCACGACGTGCGGCACGCCAAGCGCGCCCTGGTCGGGAAACCGCGCGAACAGCCGCGACCAGTCCGCACTCGACACCGAGGTGTCCGGCTTGTAAAGCGAATGAACGTCGAGCACCTGCGCGCAGGGCCGGCCCCCGCCGCGCGGCGTGCGCTCGACGACGGCGGCGACGGCTCCGAACGCGGGAACGATGCCGACCGGGTGCGAGCTGGTCCGCAACAGGCCCATCTTCTCGAATGCCGCGACGTTGTCGGCCGAGGTCATGTCGCCGACGGCCGCGATGACGGCGCGCTCGATCGCGCCGCCCTCGATCTGCCGGTGCGCCTCCTCGAGCGCGCACAGGCTGGTCAACGACATTCGTTGCAGCGGATAGCCTTCGCCACGCAGCGCGAACAGTTTCGATATCTGGTACAGCGCGTTGGTGGTCAGCAGACGCAGCATATCCAGTGGATTCAGGTCGGCCTTGACTTCGCCGAGGTAGCCGCAGGCGTCGAGGCCGTGACGCGCGTGCAGCGGCGTGAGCACGGCCATCGTCGCGTCCTCGCCCTCGACGCCCGTGAATACCGCGAACCGCTCGCGCTCCTCGCTCGTGTAGGGCCGGCCGGCCGATGCGGCGTCGAATGCCTCGGCGGCCACCTGCAGCGCGAGACGCGAACTGGGATTGAGCAGCGAACGATCCTCGCGCGCCATGCGCTGCACGAGCGGAAACGGCAGGTTGCCGCGCACGTAGTCGCCCGGCTTCGCGGCAGGCGCGAGCGTCGCGCGCGCGGCGAAGTCGACGTCCAGCAGCGACGCGATGTCGGGAAAAGCGGCCGTCGCGATGCCCAGGCCGGTGATGTACGACATGGCAAATCCCCATTCACGTGAGTCGAAAACGGGCGGCCGCACGGCGCCGCGCCGCGTGGCGCGACGTTCCTGTGCCGCGGGCCGAACGCGGGTCAGCTGAACTGCGCGATGCGGCGCTCGATGTAGTTCACGGTGAAGTGCTCGTAGAGCGCCTGCAGGCTGCATTTCTCGTGGCCGTTCCAGCTCATCACGTCGCATACCTGCCGCCAGCCGGCATCGGTCCACTCGGTGCCGGTGTGGCATTGCGGATCGAGCAGCATGCGGTTGAACGGCCAGAGGTTTTCGAGGCTGATGCGCTTGTCCACCTTGTCCTTGAGCTCGTAGCAAAGATCGACGTAGTCGATCGAGCTCATGTTCAGCTCGCGGAACAGCGACGCGGAGTCGGCCACCTGTTCGGGGCCGCTCAGATAGAGGATTTGCGCGACGATGTTCTTGATGTCTTCCTTCATGATCCACTCTCCTTGAGTCACTGGGTCAGCCACTGATGTTCTCGCCATTGCCGAGATCGACGACGCTGCCGGTCGTTTCGAGCGCGCCGTTCGCGAGCAGCAGGACCGCGCGCGCAACCTGCTCGGGCTCGAGGATCTTGCGCATCGGAATCTGGCGGTAGAACGCCGCCGCGTCCTGCGCAGCGAGAAAGCGCTCGAACAGGTCGGAGCGCACGAACCCCGGCGCGACCGCGTTGACGCGCACGCCGAAGCGCGCCATCTCGAGTGCCAGCGTTTTGGTGAAGCGCTCGATCGCCGCCTTCGACGCACCGTATGCGCCGTTGCCGGTCTTGGGCTTGCGCGCAGCGATCGACGACACGTTGACGATCGCGCCTCGCCGGCGCGACTGCATGCCTTCGCCGAACGCGTGGCAGAACGCCATGGTCGCGCCGAGGTTGATCCGCAGCGTTTCCCAGTAGCGCGAAAACGGACGGCCGATCAGCAGCGCGTCGTCGTTGATGCCCGCGTTGTTCACGAGCACCTCGACGGCCGCTTCGGCATTGACGTGGTCGGCGAACGCCTGCACGGCGTTCCAGTCGCCGCCGTCGACCCGAAAGCCGCGCGCCGCGCCGTCATGCGCGCGCTCCAGCGCGTCGGCCAGTTCCGGATTCGATCGGTAGGTGAAGTACACGGCGTGGCCGTCGGCGATCAGCGCGTCGACGATCGCGCGCCCGATCCCGCGGGTGCCGCCCGTCACGATGGCGAGCTTCGTCATGCGTCGTGCTCCCAGCTGAGGATGCCGTCCATCACGCCCCGGCCGTTTGCATCCCGCAGCTCGACGTGCGCGGTGGTGCGCGTGCCGTCCTGCTGCAAGCGCCGCAGCCGCGCGGTCAGGCGCTCGCCCGGCCGTACCGGGCAAATGAAGCTGACCTTGCGGAGCGTCAGCGCCGGCACCGGCCGGCGTGCCGCGATGCCGAGCGCATCGAACAGCATCGCGATCGCCAGGCTGAGGCTGAACGAGCCGGGCAGCACCGGAAACTGCTCGAAGTGCTCGTCGAAGAGCGGTGCGGCCTGCGCCACCTCGATCACGCCGAACTGATCGCCGCGGATCGCCGCCGCCGGCAGTGCGGTGGCGGGCATCATGATCGTTCTCCCGGCACGGCCGATGCGGGCCTGCCGGCCGGCATCAAGGCGACGAACACGGTCCCCGACGCGACGGGCGGACAGCTGCTGGCATCGGCATCGCGGGCCGCCACCTCGACCCGGTAGCCGTCGCCGTGCTTCGCGACCGTGCCGGCCAGCGCCAGCCTCGGATAGCCGTCTACGCGGTGCAGCGTCAGTTCGCGCAACTGCGCGGGCACCATCAGGGCCGGCGCGCCGTGCATCGTGCGCGACGCCTTGACCGCGAACTGATGCAGCGCCTCGATGACGAGCAACGCCGGACCGGCACTCGCCCAGTCGCGATACCGCCGCGGATCGACATCGCCCGCGAAACGCGCGGGATCGGACGGATCCCGGACCACTCGACAAAGGGCAAGAAAGCCAGGCTGCGCCGCCTCGCCCCCCCTCTCAAACCTGATATGTCGCATTTTTTTGCCTTGTTATGTCTGTGTTTTCGGCTTCTCGCACCCCGGTGACGGCTCTCACATCGGCCGATGTCGTGCGGATCGGCTGCTGATCGGCTGCGAGTGTATCGATTCGTCGCGCAAAGAAACGATCATGCGACCAATTGCAGAAACGGACGACGAACCGCGCATGGCGCCGATGGAATGCAACGCCGGGAGACTGCCTGCGGCGGGCCGCAAACGGCTCGCCGCGCCGGTGCGCAACGGTGCTTACCGACGGCCGCCGTTCGTCGCGGAGGAATGCCGTTCGTCCGCGCGTTCCGCCGTTCGTCGCACTGCGCGATATGCGTGCGCGGTTGCGGCTAAGGTGGCGGCATCGATCGCATACCCTGGGAGGTGTCCGTGTTGGCGGCCAGCTTGAGTCATGTCACGAAAACCTATGGAACCGGCCCGCTCGCGGTTGCCGCGGCCGAAGACGCCTCGCTCGAGATTGTCTCGAACCGCTTCACGGTGCTGTCAGGGCCGTCCGGTAGCGGCAAGACGACCTTGCTCAACCTGCTCGGCGGCATCGATCGCCCGACGCGCGGCGCGATCACGGTCGCGGGCGAGCGCATCGACGCGATGCGCGAGAATGCACTCGCCGATTTCCGCGCGCGGCACGTCGGCTTCGTGTTCCAGTCGTTCAACCTGCTGCCCGTGTTCAGCGCGGTCGAGAACGTCGAATATCCGCTGACCCTGCTGGGCGTCGCCCGCGCGCGGCGACGCGAACGGGCACTCGCGCTGCTCGACGCCGTCGGCATGGGCGACAAGGCGAATCGCCGGCCCGGCCAGTTGTCGGGCGGCCAGCAGCAGCGCGTGGCGATCGCGCGCGCGCTCGTCACCGAGCCGGCGCTGGTGCTGGCCGACGAACCGACGGCCAACCTGGACAGCGCGACGGGCGCGGCCATCATCGCGCTGATGCGCACCATGCAGCGCGAACGCGCGACCTCGTTCGTGTTTTCGTCGCACGACCCGCAGGTGATCGCGGCCGCGGACGATGTCGCGACGATCAGCGACGGGCGCGTCGTCGCGACCCGCCCGACCGCGCTGCACGAGGAGGCCTGCCAATGAGCGTCTGGGTGCTCGCCTTCCGCAACCTGTTGCGCAACCGCCGCCGCTCGTCCACCACGCTGCTGGCGATGATCGTCGGCCTGACCGCGATCCTGCTGTTCGGCGGCTATGCGCGCAACATCAATTACGGCCTCCAGACCAGCTACGTGCGCCAGGGCGGCCATCTGCAGATCCAGCACCGCGACTATTTCCTGTACGGCAGCGGCGACCCTGTCTCCTACGGGATCGACGACTACCGGAAGGTCATGGATACCGTGCGCGGCGATCCCGAGCTGGCGCGCGAGGTGACGGTGGTGACGCCGGTGCTGACCGTCAACGGCATCGCCGGCAACTTCGCGGCGGGCGTCTCGCGCACCGTCTCGGGCAGCGGGATCGTGGTGGCCGACCAGAACCGGATGCGCCAGTGGAACGACTATGGTTTCGCCGATCGCGCGACACCCCTCGCGCTGACCGGCAGCGCCGCGAATGCCGTGGTGATCGGCACCGGCGTCGCGCGCGTGCTGCGCCTGTGCGACGCGCTGCGGGTACCCGCATGCCGCGATCCGGTGCCGGCCGCCCCGGCCGGCACGTCGGAACTGCCTGCCGACATCGCCTCGCTGTCGCAGGCCGAGGCCGCCGCGAAGCCCAAGCACGGCGGCGGGCCCGCCCGCCTCGAACTGCTGACCTCGAATGCGTACGGCGCGCCGAACGTCGCCGATCTGTCGGTGATCGCGGCGCAGAAGCAAGGCGTCAAGCAGATCGACGACATGTTCGTGCAGATGCGTCTTGCGCAGGCGCAGCAGCTCGTCTACGGCAGCGGCCCGAGTGCGAAGGTGACGTCCATCGTCGTGCAGCTGAAGCACACGGCCGATCTGCCGGCCGCGCGCGCGCGCATCCAGACGCTGCTGCGCACCCGGCTCGCGGGCGAGCCGCTCGAGGTGCTCGGCTTCGCGACGCTGAATCCGCAGTACGGGCAGGTCACCGGTATGTTCGGCGCGATCTTCGGCTTCATCGCCATCTTGATCGCCACGATCGTGCTGTTCACGGTCGGCAACACGATGAACATGGCCGTGATGGAGCGCACCCACGAGATCGGCACGCTGCGCGCACTCGGTCTGCGCGACGCCGGCATTCGCCGGCTGTTCGTCTGCGAAGGGTGCCTGCTCGGCATCTGCGGCGCCGCCGCGGGCACCGTGCTCGCACTCGCGGCGGGAGTCGCGATCAACCGCGCCGGCCTGCACTGGACGCCGCCCGGGCAGACCGATCCGGTCGCCCTGTCGGTACGCGTATGGGGCGAGTTCGGGATGATCGCGCGCTACGCACTCGGCGTGACGGTGGTGGCGACGCTCTCGGCCTGGCTGCCCGCGCACCGTGCCGCCCGCCTGCCGATCGTCGAGGCCTTGCGCTTCGCCTGACCTGGAGCCTTCAACATGACATTCCCGATCCGGATCATGCGCGCCGCCGCGCTGCTGCTCGCGCTCGCCGCCAGCGCGGCCGCGGCGAGCGGCCCGTCGGCGCAGCAGCTGCTCGCCCAAAGCGACGCGGTGCGCAACCCCGACAAGCCATTCGGCCTGACGACGACGCTGCTCGAATTTCGCAACGGACAGCAGACGGACGCCGAGGTGCTGAAGATCTACTCCAAGGCCGATCCGGCAAGCGGCCAGTTCCGCACGCTGGTGCAGTTCGTCGCCCCGGCCCGCGACGCCAACAAGCTGATGCTGAAGAACGGCAACGATCTGTGGTTCTACGATCCGTCGAGCCAGGCAAGCGTCCGGATCTCACCGCAGCAGCGCCTGCTCGGCCAGGCCGCCAACGGAGACGTGGTGACCGTCAACTGGGCGAACGACTACGACGCGTCGCTCGCAGGCGAGGAGAATGTGCTGGACGGCGAGCACCAGACCCGGTCCTGCTACCGGCTGCACCTGACGGCACGCTCGCCGGATGTCACCTACCATGCGATCGACCTGTGGATCGCCAGCGACACGAAGCGGCCGGTCAAGGCGCGCTTCTTCGCGGCCAGCGGCAGCGTGCTGAAAATCGCGTACTACCGGCACTACCAGGAGCAACTGGGCGCGGCGCGGCCGACGGAAACCGTCATCATCGACGGGCTCGATCC
Organism: Burkholderia glumae LMG 2196 = ATCC 33617; assembly: GCF_000960995.1. Taxonomy (NCBI): domain Bacteria; kingdom Pseudomonadati; phylum Pseudomonadota; class Betaproteobacteria; order Burkholderiales; family Burkholderiaceae; genus Burkholderia; species Burkholderia glumae. The sequence continues at coordinate 2,243,272 of NZ_CP009434.1, forward strand.
GGGCTGGGTCACGGTGATGCGCTATGCCGACTACGCGTGGCGCGACATTCCGGATGCGTGGCTGCAGCGCGCGTACCTGTCCCGCTTCAAGGCCGACTAGACGATGGCACGATCCCGGCTCGCGGCGCTCGTCTGCGCGGCTGGCTTCGCAGCCGCGCAGGCCGCGCTGGCGGCCGACGACGCCGACAGCGACGCGCTGCGGCTCGCCGATGCGGCAACCGCACCGCCCATGACGCCAAGCAACTGGCACGGTACGTTCGAGGCCGCCGCCGCGAACTACACGGCAGCGAGCCAGGCCGGGCCGGTGACGCTCAACGACAACGCGCGCGTGTCGAACACGCTGTCGTACGACCGCACCTCCGGCAACTGGCGGGCGATCGTGTCGAATCGCGTCGATGCGGGATGGCGCGCGGGCACCTCGCAGTACAACGCCGTGGACACGCTGAAGCAGGCCTACGTGAGCTGGCAGGCGGGTCCGAGCGCGATCATCGATGTCGGCCGCGTGAACCTGCGCGAAGGCGTCGCGTCGGGCTTCAATCCCACGGACTTCTTCAAGGCCGGCGCGCTACGCTCGGTCGTGTCGATCGACCCCGAGAGCCTGCGCGAGAACCGGCTCGGCAGCGTGATGGCGCGCGGGCAACTGCTGTGGAGCGGCGGCTCGATGACTGCCCTGGTGGCGCCGCGGCTCGCGACGCGGCCCAGCCAGGCCAGCTTCAACCCCGATCTCGGTGCAACCAACGCGCGCACCCGCTACATGCTGAGTGGGTCGCAACGGCTGTTCGGCAGCTTCTCGCCGCAATGGCTGCTGTACGGCGGAGAAGGCATCGCACCTCAATTGGGCGTCAACGCCACCACGCTATTCGGCGACGCGACGGTCGGATTCCTCGAATATGCGATCGGCCGCGGCAGCGCGGTCGAGGATTTCGCAGCGGCCGCGCCATCCTGGACCTCGAAGCTGGCAACCGGCGTCACCCATACCTTCGCGAACAAACTGTCACTGACGCTCGAGTACGACTACGACGGCGCCAGCGCGAGCGCTGCCGCATGGCGCGTGCTGCAGCGCGACCCGGCGCAATACTGGCGCTATCGTGACGCGGCGAGCCTGGCGCAGGAGCTGATGACGCGCCGCTCGTTGTTCGCCTATGCATCGATGCCCGACGTGTTCGTCGAGCATCTGGACCTGACGGCGATGGCACGCTACAACCTCGACGACCACAGCTACTTCATGTGGCTCGAAGGGCGCTATCACTGGCCGCGTACCGATTTCGCCGTGCAATGGCAAAGCAGTCACGGCTCGCAGCACAGCGTGTATGGCGCACAGGCGCAAGGCGAGATCGTGCAGGCGATCGCGACGTTCTTCTTTTGAACAGGGAAGCGGCGGGCAGCCAGCCGTCGGCGCGCGTCGTGCGGGACGCGCCCGGCACGCTGCTGCGGACCGGCAAGGCGATGTGGTGTCCCGCGGCCTCGATCATGTGGGCCGGGGCGGCGGGAGCGCAAGGCGCGCGGGAATCGGAATGCAACCCGGCGGGCGCTCCCGCCGGCGGCTCGACCTCGCTCAGCGCGACTCGAGCGCGGAGCTGCCGTCCTCCACCGACACGCCGTTCGCATGACGGATGCAGCGCGTCAGCACGTTGACCGCACGTCCGAGCGGCATACCGACCAGCCCGCCCCAAACCGCGAACGACAGGGCCGCGAAAGCGCCGGTGGCCGCCCACGGCCGCGAGGTCGCAATCGCGTAATGAATGAACGTTTCGGCAACGAACGTGAGCAGCAGCGTGACCAGCAGGCTGCCGTCGCCCGGCAGGCGCACCAGCATGCCTTCCGGCTCCGTCCTGAACCGCAGGTGCCAGCGACTCGCGTGGATCCATCCGCCTGCCGCGCCGCACGCGAGCATGGCGAGGCCTGCCATGTACGCATCGGCGCCGGCCCGCGGGAACAGGTGGTGGAGGCTCGACAGACCGAGGCCGACGAACACGGCCGGAAACAGGATCGGACGCCAAGGTCGGACTTCGCGCGCGAAGCAGCGCTTCACGCCGATATACACGAGCACGCAGAACAACACGTAAATGTAGGTAGGGAAATGTGGCATGGAAAGCACCTATTCGGAAGCGCCGCAACGGGCGGAGATGCCAGCGACTATAGCGGCGGGCCGGACCACGCGCCGCGCTTTGCGATAAACGGTGGAAATCGAGCGACGAACGGCCCTCGGGTCCGCTGAACGTCCGCGGTCGCCGGCGCAGGCCTGTCACGGTCGACCGCCGATAGCAACGCCGTCGCGAATTGAGCTACCATCTGCGCAACCCGCCCCCGCTCGCTGCCATGCCAAGCAAGCTGCTCGCCTTCCTGTCGTCGGAACCGCAAATCGGCCCCGTGCCTCGGGGCCGCTCGCTGCTGGGGCTGTTCTGTTTCAATTCGGCGATCGGACTGATCTTCTGGGCGACGCGGCAACACGAGGCACTGTTACCGTACCTGATCGTCGCGAACGGCATCGGTTTCAGTGCGACGCTGCTCAGCGCAGGAATCGACAGGCTCGTGCGCGGCAAACTCGCCTTGGTGCCGAAGATTCTGATCGTCGCGCCCGCCAGCGTGTTCATCGGTTTCGAGGTCGCGGCCTCCACCACCGGGCACGTTCCGCACCTGATCGGGCATGCCGGCGTCAAGGTCTGGCTGGCCTACGGCTCGTCGTTCGTGGTCGCCGGCGCCGCCTGCGCGTTCGTCTCGGTGTTCGTACAGGCCGCACGCATGCGCACGTCGCTCGAAACGCAGCGGCGCGAGGCCGCCGAGGCGCGCCAGGCCGAAACCGCCGCCCGGCTCGCCCTGCTGCAGGCCCAGATCGAGCCACATTTCCTGTTCAATACGCTGGCGAACGTGCAGAGCCTGATCGAGCGCGACCCCGCCCGCGCCACGACGATGCTCGACAGCCTGAACCGCTATCTGCGCGCAAGCCTCGGCCGCACGCGCAGGGCCATCGCCACGCTGGGCGAAGAACTGGAACTGGTCGAGGCGCTGCTGAAGATCGCGACGATCCGGCTGGGCCAGGAACGCCTGCGGTATGCGATCGCCGTGCCGGATGCACTGCGGGCCCTGCCCCTGTCGCCCCTGCTGCTGCAGCCTCTCGTCGAGAACGCCTTGCTGCACGGCATCGAGCCTTCCGTCGACGGTGGCGAGGTGAACATCCGCGGAACGCGCGACGGTGACCTGCTGGTGCTGAGCGTGAGCGACACCGGCGTGGGGCTCGGCAATGGCGGCACCAAGCTGCACGGCGGCGTGGGGCTCGCGAACGTTCGCGCGCGGATGATCAGCCTCTACGGCGAGCGCGGCCGCGTATCGGTTGGCACGAATGCCGACGCCAGACGCGGCGTGACCGCAACCTTGCAGATCCCGATTACCTGATATGCCGACAGCACTGATCGCCGACGACGAACCGAACCTGTCCGCCGAGCTCGCCGCGCGCCTCGGCACGCTGTGGCCCGAGCTGGAGATCGTCGGGATGCCGCGCAACGGCGTGGACGCGCTCGCGGAGCTGAATGCGAAGCGCCCCGATTTCGCCTTCCTCGACATCCGGATGCCGGGTGTCGACGGGCTGAAAATCGCCAGCCTCGTGCCGCACATACACGTCGTCTTCGTGACGTCCTACGACGAGTATGCGGTTCAGGCATTCGACCAGTCGGCAATCGACTATCTGCTGAAACCCGTCACCGACGACCGACTGCTGCGCTGCATCGTCAAGCTGCAGCGCGGCGGCCCTGCCCCCACCCACACCGCGCTGCTGACGAGCGTGCCGGAGCAGCGCGACGCCGCGCCCATCCGCTGGCTAACCGTTGGCCTACGGGACACGACCCGGCTCGTCTCGGTGGACGAGGTGCTGTATTTCCAGGCGGCAGACAAATACACGGAGGTCGTGACTGCGAGCGAGCGTCACGTCATTCGCACGCCCCTCAAGGAAATGCTCCCGCGGCTCGACAGTGCGCGTTTTGCGCAAGTGCATCGCGGCGTGATCGTCGCCTATGCCGCGATCGACCATATCGAGCGAGACTTGCTTGGCCGCCAACGCATCCATTTGCGCGGCAGCGGCGACGTTTTGCCGGTCAGCCGCGCATGTGCGGGGCTTTTCAAACAGATGTGAACAATCGGGGCGTCAGGCAGGCTTTCTCGTCATTGAGGCTGCGCCATGTGCGCTCGACGAATTTTCGCGGCCACTTCCGGGCGGACAACTGCTGGATGAGGGTACGAAAATTTACACCGCCGGGTTTACTTTTTTCTCGAGCAAACTACACTATGCGGTGTACGTCATCCGAAAGCCGCTGCGGATTCGGCTGAACCTGCTTTGCTGCCCGGCGTTGCGCTCTTGGGTCCCTGTCTGCGAGCTGCCACCCACGCGCCGCTCCCGCCTCGGCTTCGGTGCCGATGCGCCGTATGCGCTGCGCCACGGTTTGCTGACGACGTCTTGCGCGCCCCGCCCTCACACTGGCCGACGGCCTGCTCAACACGCCATGCCTCCCCTGGAACGTCATGCCAAACGAGACCATCGATGCCGTGCCTGCGTGGAAAGGTCTGCGGCTAGGCCGCCGCTGCCCCGGCAGTGCCACGCTATAGGTTCCAGGCAAGGGCTTGCGACGATACCTGGGCAGCCGAATCAACTCATAGGAGAGGCCCGGATGTATGAAGTTCTTGATCAGCGGGGGCGCCGGGTCGTCATTACCGGCGCCAATAGCGGCACGGGCAGGGAGGCGGCCAGGCGATTGGCGGCGGCTGGTGCCGACCTCGTGATGGCGGTCCGCAGCGAGTCGAAGGGCGATGCTGCGCGTCGGGATTTGCAGGAGCAGTTTCCAGGCGCCTCGATTGAGGTTCGCATGATGGATCTCTCCAGCCTCGCGAGCGTGAGGGAGTTTGCCACCCAGTTGCTCGAGGAAGGGCGTCCCCTCGACCTGCTCGTGAACAACGCCGGCGTCATGATGCCTCCGAGGCGCGTACTGAGTTCCGACGGATTCGAGCTACAGTTTGCGACGAATTTCCTCGGTCACTTTGCACTGACCAATCTTCTGTTGCCGCTCTTGCTCGAAGCGAAGTCGCCGCGCGTCACCACGATGACAAGCAGCGCCGCGATCGGAGCCAAAATCAATTTCGACGATCTTCAAGGTGAAAGGTCGTACAAGCCCATGGCCGCGTATGCGCAGTCCAAGCTGGCCTGCCTGTTGCTGGCAAATCGATTGGCAGAAATTGCACACGAACGTCGCTGGCCCTTGCTCAGTACGAGCGCCCATCCGGGCCATGCGCGCACCAATCTACAGACAAGCGGCCCGAACCTGGGAACTGATTCAACCCGCAAGAGGCTATTGTTCAAGCTTGTACCGTCCATGAGCGTGGAGTGGGCCACTGATTCGCTCTTGCAAGCGGCGCTGGAGCCGACAGCCACGCAGGGCGCATTCTACGGCCCACGATTTCTGCTCATCGGGAACTCACATATTATCGAACAACCTCACTCCGCCAAGCGCGCGGATTCCATTCGGCTGTGGCACGTAGCGGAAACATTGACTCAAACGAGGCCGCCGCCGGTGTGATGGACAGAAGTACGGACTTGATCTGACAGCAAGGCCTTGCCAAGCGGTGCGGTTGCCCGTTTTGATAGAGGTGCGAAGCTTCATCGAAGCAGCGCGCAAGGGCCAGGAACTGGCCCCGTGAGTAGTCTCGACCCACATGTCGTCCGCCACGAGATCGGTCTGCTGAAACTGGCCATCGAGCCGGGCAGCGTGTCGAAAGCCTGCACGCTGTTCGACAATCGGCGCAAACCCAATCCCAAGAATCACGTCGATAAAGCGACGGAAATCGCCGTTCCGGCCTATGCCGTCGCGCAGCCCGCGCACGGGCAGGTTCGGGTCGGCAACGAATTCCGCCGGCGCTGGTTCGATCTGGCTGCGTCACGCGTTGTCGTCCTTCAAGCCGAGGCTCGTGGCGCTGGAGAAGCAGGCCGCTGCAAAAGGCATCGTGCTGAGCGGCGACGAGGTAGCCGCGCTGGAAAGAAGCACGATTATCAGCGGTACCTGACTATGAACGAACTACAGGTCGATCTCGATGCCTGGCTGCCCTACTACAACGGCGAGCGTCCCCGTCAAGGTAAGCTTTGTGGCCGCACGGCTCTGCAAACGCTCATCGCGGGCAAGGAGGTATGGCGTGAAAAAGTGCGCCAGCTGAATCCGATCTGACAGTCACGCACCGTCGGAACGGGCAACCGTCAGGTCCGGTCGCGAACTCTACGCCTAATCCGGCGGCTCCGCGCCGCTTTGCCTCTTCAGTGATCGCTTCGCCCTGATGCCTTAGCATTTAAGTGCTAACGTCGCCAAAAATGTCGGAAGGAAGTTGTCGATGACGAATCGAGGTTTCGGCTGTTCATCTTCGTAAAATCCTTTGAGCAAAAATCCGGCCTCAAGCTGCCCTCCAATCTGTTCGCTCAAGCTATGGCCGAACACCAGCGCTCCCTCGGCCCGCTTCAGAGCAAGCTCCGCTGGCGTCAGGTCGCGTACATCCGCGTAGGGAATTTTGAAGCGCGGCCGGATCAAGCCTTGCTCTGCCAACTCCGGATCTCGATCGGCAACGAACACGACCGGATTAAAGAAGCTGCTCAGCAATCGCCCGCCCCGCGCGCGCAGTACCCTGAAACACTCGTGCCACACTGGCCGCACGTCCGGAACATACAGGTTGGAGATCGGGTGAATGACGATGTCGAACGATTCATCTTCAAAGTCGGACAGATCGCACATATCGCCTTGTGCGATATTCAAGGCCAGGCCGTCTCGGCGTGCGACCCATTCGTCCTGTGCGAGTTGCATGGCCGATGCGTCGAAGACAGTCACTTCGGCGCCAGCGGCCGCAAGAATGGGGGCTTGCTGACCACCAGCAGAAGCCAGACATAGAATTCGCTGTCCGCGGACGTCGGTAAGCCAATCTGGCGGAAGGGGGCCGGGTGTCAAATGAACGCTCCAATCGCCGCGGCGAGCCGCGGCGATCACGTCGGCGCTGACGGGTTGGGACCATTCACAGCGGCTTTTCGCCTGGCGATCCCACGCCATGCGGTTATGGTCGAAAATATTGAACTCGTGGATCGGCAAGTCGGGCATCGTGCTTTCCTTCGAATGGCTGGAGAAATTGCCCGTCGATACACGTGCCGCATGCACAATTCCGCGTCACCGGACTGCGGCGCCCTCTCGTGGAGCGGAGGCCGGGAGCAGAATAATCGAAATGAATAAGCAATGCGGCTCGCGCATGAGGCAGCGAGTGGTCAAGATGCATGGCATCCAGGCATTACTCATTCATTCGAAACACCTTTCGATTTTTGGTGGCAGAACAGCATTATAAGCAATGCGCGGGCGATCGGTGTCAACGCGTCGGGCTCGCCCTCGGTGGGCATACAGGCGGGACCGCGGCACGTCCAATACCGCGCAGATCAGCTCGACCGATTCGCCTGCGCCAATCTGATCGATGACCTCGTACGTTCGATGCCTTCCGACATCAAGAGTGCGGTAGCCATTTTTTAAAATGGCCTTCTCACGTTCGAGGCGTTCGAGACGCGCCTCGAGTTCCTGAATACGCTGTTGATCCGGTGTGATTGCCTTGCCCTTCGGAGCGACGCCCTGGCGCTCCATCTGAAGTTGCTGCACCCAGCGGCGCAGCACCGTCTCGCCGACGCCGACCGAGCGGCTTGCTTCCAGATGGCTATCGCCCTGGTCGAGCACCAGACAGGCGGCTTGCTGTTTGAACTCCGGGGAAAACGTAAGTCGTTGCTTGCTCATCGGACACTTCTTCGTGGCGACCATGCTCGCCTAAATCAGTGTCCGGATTCATTAGGCCACTACAGCATGAGGCGTCCCGGCAAGGCGCGAATCGAACCGATCGCCAACCGCTCGCCGCGCGCGCTCACTTGCCCGCCCGCTGCGCCCCCACCGCCTTCCCCGACCGATGCGAAGGCGCAAACAACCGCAACCCGCTCGCCACGCTCGCCGCCGCCGAGAACCCGGCTCCCAGCGCCAACGCCAGCGTCGGTCCGTGCCGCCCGGCGATCCCGAAGCACAGCGCCACCAGCGCGGCCCCCGTCGCCTGCCCGATCAGCCGCGCCGTGGCGATGATCCCGCTCGCCCCGCCGCTGCGCTCGGGCGGCGCGCTCGCCATCAGCGCCTTCAGGTTTGGCGATTGAAAGAACCCGAACCCGGCCCCGCACAGCGCCATCCGCCAGACGATGTCGGCCACCTGCGGATACGCCGGCAGCCCCGCCAGCAAGCCCATCCCCACCGCCAGCACGGCCAGCCCCACCGCCCCGAGCAAGCCGGGCGGATAGCGATCCGACAGCCGCCCGGCCACAGGCGCCGCGAGCGCGACCACCACCGACCACGGCGTCATCAGGAAGCCCGTCTCCACCGCGCTGCGGTGCAGGACGTCCTCGAAGTAGAACGGCAGCGAAACGAACGCGAGCCCCTGCGCCGCGAACGAGCACACCGCCGTGACCGCCGACAGCGTGAACACCGGCCGCCGGAACAGATCCACCGGCAGCATCGGCGCGGCATGCCCCGCTTCGCGCCGCACCAGCAGCCAGCCGAACCCGAGCGCGACGCCGGCCGCGCCGAGGCTCAGCGCCAACGGCCCGCGCTGCGCGGCCTCGCCGAGCGCGAAGATCAGCGCCGCGAACGTGATCACGTTGAAGGCGGCCGCCAGCGGATCGAAGCCATGGCTGCCGCGCGGCGTCTGCGGCAGCGACGGGATCGCCACCGCTAGCGCGGCGATCCCGAGCGGCACGTTCACGGCGAACAGCCAGGGCCACGCGGCCACCGACAGGATCACCGAGGCCACGGTCGGCCCCACCGCGAACGACACGCCGACGATCAGCGCGTTGAGGCCGAGCCCGGCGCCGAGCCGGTGGGCGGGATAGAGGCAGCGGATCAGCGCGGCGTTGACGCTCATGATCGCGGCGGCGCCCAGGCCCTGCACGATCCGCGCGGCGGTCAGCATCGGCAGCGTGCTGACGAGCGAGCAGGCGAGCGAGGCGGCGGTGAACACGATCAGGCCGCCGATATAGACGCGGCGATGCCCGAGAATGTCGCCGAGCGCGGCGAGCGGCAGCAGCGTGGCGACCATCGCGAGCTGGTAGGCGTTGATGATCCACACCGAGGCGGCGGGCGCCGTGTAGAGGTCGGCGGCGATCGCGGGCAGCGCGGTGTTCGCGATCGCGGTATCGAGCGTGGCGAGCGCGACCGATAGCAGGATCGCGGTCATCGCCCGCCAGTTGAACGCCGGCTCCGCGGCGCGGCCGGCGTGGGCAGTTTCGGACAAGGCAGGACTCGGCGGGACGGGCGGTGCGGGAGACGCACCGCGGAATGGAACGACGCGCCGGCGCGTTTGTACCGATCCCGATCGTCAAACGCGCCGCCGCCCCCGCATTGTTGCAGAGCGTCGTGATTCTTGCTCGCTCGCGGCGCCGCTGCAAGCGGGTGGAAAGGCAACAGCAAGCACGATGTGGGCACGCCGTCCGCACGCTGTCACAGGCGCCATCTCGGCACACCACCGGCGCTGCAGCGGCACCGCCGCCGCCCCACCCCGTTCGAGCGCCGCGAACGGGCCTCCGGCGCGGCGTGGCCCCTAGCCGCCCGCGCCGCGATCGAGCGACGCCGCGCGGATCGCCTCGCCCGGCGCCTTGAAGGTCTGCTGCCTGAGCTGCGCAATCCGCGCGTCGCGATCCTGCGGCGCGAGCCCCTGCGCGGCGATCCGGTCGCGCTCGGCCGCGTAGGCGCGATAGCGGCTCTGCCAGGCATCGTCGTCCTGCTGCAGTTGCGCGGCGCGCGCGGCCGCTTCCGGCCCGAGCGTCTGCGCGATCTGCGCACGCATCTGGTCCGGCGTCGCGCCGGCCTTCTGCAAGTCGGCGATCTTCTTCACCGCGTCCTGCTGCGCCTGCAGCGCCGCCTGCTGGGCGCGCTCCCCCGGCGTCAGCTGCGCATCGAGCGCGGCCAGCCGCGCAGCCTTCTGCTCGGGGCTCAGCGAGGCGTCGTTGGCGATCCGGAGCCGTTCGAGGTCGTGGCGCTGCCGGCGCTGCTCGTCGCCGAAGAAGGGCCCGGCCCACTCGCCGAGCGTGCGATCGGCCAGCGCCGCGCGCTGGTCGAGCGCGAACTGCATGGCGGTCGGATCGAGCTTGTCGCCGAGCACCGCGTTGTCACCGGGCAATTTGCCGAGCGCGTCGAAATAGGCGCGATAGCGCCGCCACACGTCGAGCGCCTCGGCCTGGGCGGGGCTGCCGTCGAGCTGCGCGGCAATCTCGCGCCGCACCAGCACGTCGAGCGCGGCGGGCGTCAGGTCGCCTTGCGCGGTCAGGCAATAGTCGAAGAAGTCGCGCACCGCACGGGTTCTCGCGAGCCGGCCGTCGGCGCCGAGCGGCAGGCGCGGCGCATTCGAGCCGGCCAGCGTGGCAGGCAGCGCCACCGGCAACGGCGCGGCGGCATCGGCCGCGCCGCTCGCCGTGCCGGGCCGGCCGGCCGGGGCGGCCGCGCCCGCCGCGGCCGGCGCGGGGGCGGGGCCGGCAGGCCGCAGCCACAGCGCGATCGCGGCACACGAGGCGACCGCGACGGCCGCGGCCAGCGCGAACGACGCACCGCGCCTCGGCCACGCGGATCGCCCGCCGCGCGCCGCACGATCGCCCGTCGCCATCACACGCCCTGCAGCTTGAGCCGGTTCACATGGGTGCGGATCACCGCAAGCGGGTCTTCCGCGTTGGCGCCGCGCACGCCGAGCAGCTGGTTGATCTCGTCGAGATGGTTCCAGTGATAGCTGGTGCTGATCACCTGCCCGAACAGCGAGCTGCACCGCGAGACCAGCCCGTCGTTCTGCCCCGAGGCGCGATTGATCATCACCGTGCCGGTGGCGAGCAACACCAGCGTGGACGGGTCGGCCACGTTCGCGGCGTCGATCAGGCCGGTGCTGGTGTCGCTCGCGCCGGTCACGCCGAGCACGGTCGAGGTCGGCTGGATCGCCGTACCGCCCCACGAATAGAGCAGATGCTGGTTACCGCCGACGGTTTCGGTCGCCGCGCCGGTCTGGCACGAGCCGGGCGCGCCCAGGCCCGCGCTCGGGAAGTTCCGGTTGTAGACGGCGGCCTGCGCGGTGGTCAGCGTCTTCAGCGCCGCCAGCGCGTCCTGGTTGGGATTGTGCGAGCTGCTGACGAGCGTGCCGAACACGTTGACGAAGCCGGCGATCACCTTCGACGAAAGCCCGGTCGGATCGACCTTCAGCACGTCCTGCACGAAGTCGGCGAACTCGGAGCCGCGATGCGGCGTGCCGATCGTCGTCACCGACGCCACCAGTTGCGGCGCGACAGCGGCGACATAGCGCGAGGTCAGGCCGCCCTGGCTGTGGCCGATCAGATTCACCTTGGTCGCGCCGGTGGCCGCGAGCACCTGCTTCACGTAGGCGAGCAACTGCTCGCCGCGCCCGTTCGGGCCGTCGTCGCTCTGGAACCCGGACAGGTTCGCCACGTACACCTTCGCGCCGTGCGATTCCAGATCGCTCTGGATTCCGTACCAGTAGTCCAGCACATTCGCGTACTTGTCGGTGCCCGTGAGGCCGTGGACGAGAATCACCGGATAACGCGTCGCCGCGTAGGTGTCCGCCGCGACGGCCGCGGGCGACGCGGCCATCGTCAAGCCTGCCACGCCGGCCAGCGGCATCGCCCCCAATGCCCATGCCACCGCCTTCGCCACCAGTCTGGAACGCATCGATCTGACCATGTTTATCTCCATCGTTATCGGTTACGTCGATCGGGATGCCACGCCACGCCGTGCCGTGTCATCAGCCGTCACGCTCGCGCAGCAAGTGTGGAGTGAAGCATGACGGCGCGGCTCCTGTCCGCAATCAGACGTTCGTTTAGATGGGCGTCTCTATTCGATGGACAAGGCCGCATGCGGGCGGCGGGTGGGCGCGCGACGGGGCGGATGCTGCAGCGCGCAAGCCGGCGCCATCGATTCGGTGGATGACGTGCCGCGAGCGGGCCGCGCAGGCACGGTGCCGAGCCGGTTGCGGACGCAACAATCGCGCCGTTTCGCGGCGATTGCATCGCGAATCGTCATGATGCGGCGCGAGGCATATTGCAGTGCAGCGCGAGGGCTGCGCCGCGCCCCACCCGCCCGCGTTCCGGGTGGCGACAGGACGGCTTCGGGGGAGCCGGGGCGCGCGTGCGGCGCGCGCGGGCTCAGGGCAGGATCCGGCGCAGCGTCGCGTCGCGCTTCACGAAGTGATGCCAGAGCGCGGCCAGCGCGTGCAGTGCGATCACATAGTAGAACGCGTTGCCGAGCCACTCGTGGGTTTCCTTCAGCGGCCCGCGCAGGGCCGGGTTCGGGCCGAACAGCGTAAACGACAGATGCAGCGGCGTGATCTCCACGGGGTGGCCGCCCATGTTGACGAACGCGATGCCGAGCAGCGGCTGGCCGAGCGTGAACAGGTACAGCATGAGATGCGCGAGTTTCGCGAGCAGCGCGAGCACGAACGGCTGCGGCAGCGGGTCAGGCCGGCGCGACGAGAAGCGCCACAGCACGCGCAGGATCGACAGCGTCAGCACCAGCGTGCCGGCGGCGAAATGCACGCTGGTCCAGAACGTGCGGCTGTCGGTGCCCTTCGGGCCGCGGATCTCGATCGCCAGATAGGCGAGCGCGACGAGCAGGACGATCAGCCAGTGGAAGGCGATCGCGGGACGGTTATAGCGCGGCTGGGTCGCGAGGATATTCTTCATCGGGGCGTCGGCGAGCAGGTATTGGTAGGATGAATGGGACGCGTGTGTCGGCGCCGGTGGTCCGCCGGCTGCCGCGGTGCGATTGTACCGGGCGCGCCGCACGACTGGCGCATCCGCGCCGCCGCGCAGCCATGCCAGCAGTCAAATCGTGGCGCGGCCGGCACGGCGGCGGCGCGCCGGCTGCCGCCGTCCCGCGGCAAACGCCGCGCCGGCCGCCCGCCGCAGCAAACAAAAACGCCGCGCATCGCGCGCGGCGTCCGGTGCAACGCGGCGCCTCCCGGGCCGGGAGCGCGCCGCCTGCGGGCCGGCGGCCTCAGCCGCCGTTGCGCGGCAGGAACGTCATCGGATCGACGGGCTTGCCGTCCTGGCGCACCTCGAAGTCGAACGAGGAGCGGCCGTCCGCATCGGTCTGCATCTCGGCGACGGGCTGGCCGGCGCTGACGGCGTCACCGTCGTTCACGAGCAGCCTGCCGTTGTGGCCGTAGGCGGTAATCAGCCCGCTCTCGTGCTTCAGGATCACGAGCGGGCCGTACTTCGCCACGCCGTTGCCGGCATAGACCACGCGCCCCGCCGCCGCCGCGCGCACGGTCTTGTCGCCGGTGGAGGTGATGGTGATGCCGCGCGTGCGGCCCGGGATGAAGCGCGAGGTGACGGTGCCCTGCGCGGGCCACGCCAGCATCGGCTGCGCCTCGGCGGGCGGCGTGCCCGGCAGCGCCGACGCCGAAGGCGAGGTGCCGCCCGGCACCGGCGAGGTGACCGCGGTCGTGCCGGGCGGCGGCGCGACGCGCAGCACCTGGCCCGGCGTCAGCATGTCGGTGGACGCGATGTGGTTCCAGTTCGCCAGGTCCTGCACCCGCTGGCCGAAGCCCGCCGCGATGCCGGGCAGCGTGTCGCCGGGGTTCACGCGGTAGTAGCCGGCCAGCACGCCCGCCTGCGACTGGCGGCTCGGCTGCGCTTGCTGGGACGGCTGCCAGTTGTCCGTCCATGGCGTCATCGTGCAGCCGCCGACGAGCGCCGCGCCGGCCGCAAGCCCGATCGCGCGCGAGACGGCGCGACGGTACGTGGTGGTTTCGGTGAAGATCGTTCTTCTCAAGCTGCCTCCCTAGTTTCGCTTCGCGGCGGCGGGCCGCGCATCGCCAACGCCGCCCGCCGCCTGGCCCGATACGGGCCGGTCCCGAGGACTGGGACCGTCAGACGCTGCCTTCGGTTTCCACGACGAGAATACGGGCTTCTCCTCGCGGATGGGCGACGTGCTCGGTGCCCACCGTGGCGTGAAAGATGTCGCCGGCATCGAGCACGGCAACGTGCTCGCCGGCGGCATCGCGATAATGCATGTCGACTTGCCCGTCGAGCACGACGAACACCTCCTCACCTTCGTTCACATGCCAGATGTAAGGTTGGTCGGTCCAGTGCAGCCGGGTCGTGATACCGCGCATGTTCGCGATATCGAGCGCGCCCCAGGCGCGCGACGCGGTAAAGGTCTTGCTGCGAATCAGCTTCATGGCGTATCCCGGCGCGGCGCGCCCGGCGCCGCTGTCTCGCCGCGCGGCCCGGCCCGGCCGCTGCGTGCCCGTCGGATAGTACCCGCTCGGCGCGAATTGCGGAACCTTCGTGCCCCGATTCAAGGCCGCGCCTGCCGCCGATGCGGCACGAATTTCGCCATACGAAAAAGCGCCGGCCCGTGATTCCTCGCGGAACTCACGGGCCGGCGCTCGTCACCCCGCCTGCCTCGTCGATGCTTCATGAGCAGGCGGCGTGCCTGGGCGGCATGTCCTGCCGCGCTCGCTGGATCAGCGGCCCTTGTAGACCGGGGCACCGTCGGCGATGCGGCGGACCTTCGACGGCGTGCCCGATTCGACGCCGGCGGCCGGCTGGGCGCCGTAACCGCTGGTGTCGGCCACGGCACCGTCCTGCTGCGGGTGGACCCGCGCTTCGGCCGCCTGGATGTCGTTCGGGTAATTGACGGTGTTCGCGTTCGGGCTGTAACCGGCGTTTTCCAGCTGGATCAGTTCGGACTTCACTTGAGCGCGCGTGAGCGGGCCGTTCGATTGTTGGGCGAACGACACGGCCGGGACGGCGAGGACGGTAGCAGCAGCAACAGTAGCGATCAGCGATTTCATGATTTTCACCTCCGAGACTTTTTTTGCTCCGCCGCCCACACCATGTGAACAGCGAGTGATGTGAAGTCTAGTCGCATTGCAACCTAGGGAAAACCATGAAACGACGAAAACACTGTTTCGTTAAAGACACTAATCACGAATCTCCAACGCGATTGACCCGCTGGATAGCGTGGTTATTTGCAACAATTACCGCCTCGCCGCGGCTCAGGCCCAATTGGCGTGGAAGCTGCCGGGCTTGTCGGTACGTTCGAAGGTATGCGCGCCGAAGAAGTCGCGCTGCGCCTGCACCAGGTTCGCCGGCAGCCGCGCCGAACGGTAGCTGTCGAAATAGGCGATCGCCGACGAGAAGGCCGGCACCGGCACGCCGGCCTTGACCGCGGCCACCACCACGTCGCGCAGCGCCGCCTGGTAGTTCGCCGAAATCTCCTTGAAGTACGGATCGAGCAGCAGGTTCGCGAGCTCCGGATTGGCCGTATAGGCGTCGGTGATCTTCTGCAGGAAACGCGCACGGATGATGCAGCCCGCGCGGAAGATCCGTGCGATCTCGCCGAGGTTGAGCTTCCAGCCGTACTCCTTCGAGGCCGTGTCCAGCTGCGCGAAGCCCTGCGCATACGAGATCACCTTGCTCAGGTACAGCGCGCGGCGCACCGCCTCGATGAACGCGGCCCGATCGCCGTCGAGCTTGCCCGCGGCCGGGCCGCTCAACACCTTGCTCGCAGCCACGCGCTGCGTCTTCAGCGACGACAGCACGCGCGCGAACACCGATTCGGTGATGAGCGGCAGCGGCACGCCGAGATCCAGCGCGTTCTGGCTGGTCCACTTGCCGGTGCCCTTTTGCGCGGCGCGATCGAGGATCACGTCCACCAGGTATTCGCCGGTCTCGTCGTCCTTCTTGCCGAAGATCTTCGAGGTGATCTCGATCAGGTAGCTGTCGAGCTCGCCCTGGTTCCACTCGGTGTAGACGCGGCCCAGCTCCTCGTTCGAAAGGCCGGCCACCTGCTTGAGCACGGCGTAGCTTTCGGCGATCAGCTGCATGTCGCCGTACTCGATGCCGTTGTGGACCATCTTCACGAAATGGCCGGCGCCGTCCGGCCCCATGTAGGCCACGCAAGGCTCGCCGTCGGGCGCCTTCGCGGCGATCTGCTTGAGGATCGGCTCGACCAGGTCGTAGGCATCGCGCTGGCCGCCAGGCATGATCGACGGGCCGTGCAAGGCGCCCTCCTCGCCGCCCGACACGCCGGTGCCGATGAAGTGCAGGCCCGATTGCGCGAGCTCCTGATTGCGGCGGATGGTGTCGGTGAAATGCGTGTTGCCGCCGTCGATCAGCACGTCGCCCTTGCCGAGCAGCGGCTTGAGCGCCGCGATGGTGGCGTCCGTCGCCTCGCCGGCCTTGACCATCAGCAGAATCTTGCGCGGCGTCTCGAGCGACCCGACGAATTCCTCCAGCGTGTAGGTCGGCACCAGTTGGCGGTCGGGGAATTCGGCGATCAGCTCGTCGGTCTTGTCTCGGCTGCGGTTGTACACGGACACGGCATGGCCGCGGCTCTCGATGTTCAATGCCAGATTGCGGCCCATGACGGCCATCCCGACCACGCCGATTGCTTGCTTGCCCATTGTTCACTCTCCGATCAAATCACGGCGCGGCCCGACCGAGCCGCGCGCACAAGCCGCAAGGATACGGGAAAACCGCATGGCGACGCTGCGGCGCGCTCAGCGCGCGCGCCGCCGGAACACCACGCAGAGGTTGTTGGCCGGCATCTCGGTGACCTGCGCCGCCTCGAATCCGGCGGCCTGCGCCAGCGCGTCCACGGCCTCCAGATCGCGCACGCCCCAGGCCGCGTCGCGCTGGCGCAATTGCGCGTCGAACGCCTCGTTGGACGGCGCCGTGTGCGCGCCGTTGCGCCGGTACGGGCCGTACAGCACCAGCACGCCGCCGTCGTCGAGCCGGCGCGCGGCGCCGTCGATCAGCGCCCGGCACGCCTCCCACGGCGAGATGTGGATCATGTTGATGCAGACCACGGCGTCGAGGCCGCGAGTGCCGTCGAGCGGCCAGCGCTCGGCGCGCACGTCGAGCGGCAGCGGCGCGCGCAGGTTCGGCAGCGCCGCGTCGGCGACGCGCGCGGCGATCGACGCGAGCGCCTTCGAGTCCGGATCGGTCGGCTGCCAGACCAGCCGCGGCAGCGCGGCGGCGAAGTACGCGGCGTGCTGGCCGGTGCCGCTCGCGACCTCGAGCACGGTGCCCGCCTCGGGCAGGACCTCGCGCAGTACCGCGAGGATCGGCTCGCGATTGCGCTCGGCGGCCGGCGCGTGCAGGCGCACGGCGCCGTTGGGCAAGGCGGGATTCGGCGTGGCGTCGGAAGGGTTCGGATTCGTCATGGAGAGAAAATCGGCGTGAGCCCGACAGGGCGGATGGGCGCAGTGTGCCGCATCGGCCGCCGATGCGCGATGCGGCCGGCGCGGTTTCGCCTCGCGCCGCGCCGCCGGCCCCCGGCGCACTGGCTGCGGGCCAGCGCCGGAGGCCGGCGGCACCGGGCCGGCCGGGGCAGCGTCGCGCATCCCGCTCGCCCTGGCTGTTGCCGAGCCTGCCGCGCGCGCCCTCGGCCGTCGAATTCAGCCGGTGCATTCATGCCGGCAAGTGGCCGGCCGGACCGCCGCCGAGCCCGAGCCGCCCGGCCAGCGCGTCGAGCGCGGGCCCGCACGGCACCTCGACCTTCAGCGCGAGCAGCGGATCGGCACGCGTGCGGCCGAGGTTGAGGGCGGCCACGGGCTTGCCGCGCTGCCCTGCCCAGACGCAGAAGCGGTAACCCGAATACACCATCAGCGACGAGCCGACCACCAGCATCGCGTCGGCCTCGTCGAGCGCGAGCGCCGCCGCGGCAACGCGCTCGCGCGGCACGTTCTCGCCGAAGAACACCACGGCCGGCTTCAGCATGCCGCCGCAGATCGGGCAGTCCGGCACGCGGAACGCATCGAGCACCGCCCGCTCCTCCAGCTGCGCGTCGCCGTCCGCCAGCGGCGCGGCCTCCACGGCGAGCAGCGCGGGATTGTCGGCCTCGAGCGTGAGCTGGATCGCGGCGCGCGAATGGTGGGCGCCGCAGGCCAGGCAGGTCACGCCGTCGATGCCGCCGTGCAGCTCGATCACGTCGGCGCTGCCGGCGCGCTGATGCAGGCCGTCCACGTTCTGCGTGACCAGCCGGCCGATGCGCCCGGCCGCGCCGATCCGGGCCAGCGCGAGGTGCGCGGCGTTCGGCCGGGCGCGGCCCACCACCGGCCAGCCGAGCATGCTGCGTGCCCAATAACGGCGCCGCGCCTGCTCGGAGCCGACGAATTCCTGATACTGGATCGGCTGGGAGCGCATCCACTGGCCATTGCGGTCGCGATAGCCGGGAATGCCGGAATCGGTGCTGATGCCGGCGCCCGTCAGGACGAACAGGCGCGGATGGCGTTCGACGAAGGCCTGCAGCGCATCGAGCGCCGCGGGGTCCGCCGTCGAATCGATGAGGGCCGCGGCGGACAGGGGATCTGGATCGTTCATGGCTGGTGGGGAAGTCCGGCAGGCGCGGCGCGGGAGCGCGGCCGATGCCTGCCTGATGACCATTGTGGGGCCATCATACCGAACCCGCCCGCCGCGCGGCGCTGCCCCGCCCGGCTGGATCGCAGGAGCGGCGCGGCATCTCGCGCCGGAACACCGCGTGGCGCCGCCGTTGCATAGGCACAACGCATGGAAATCCCCTGCAGATTTCGCTTGCCACGCCTAGTACAAACCCTTAGCATCGGGTTTGTCTCCTCCATGTCTCCAACATGGATTCAGCCCGCAACGCTGTTGCGGGCTTTTTCTTTGGTGGCGCCGTTATCGTTGCTGCAACATTGGCGCCCCTGCCCCGGCGCGCCGCGTCCGCGCCCTTTCCAGCTCGACGCCGCGCCGCTCAGGCGCGCCGCCCGACACGGGCCAGGGCCGCTGCGGCTGCGGCGGGCCATCTGTCCCGCGCGCGATCGCGGCATGATCAATCGGGACAACCGCGCCGCCCGGCCGGGTCGCCGACCGCCCGCACCGACAGCAGGCCTGCCGAATCGCATTCGTCGCGCGCCAGCGGCGCGCCGGCCTTAAGCGCCGGTGCGCCGCCCGGGCGGCCGCGCACGAAGCGCCGGCCGGCCGGGCCGTACACCGCGTCCGGCTCCGGGAACAGTTGCAGGAACAGCAGGTACAGGCCGCCGCCGAGCACCATCGACACCGGCACGCTCAGGTCGAGCCCGCCCCCCAGGTTGCCGAGCACGCCCACGAACTGCCCCGGCAGGTTCACGCAGGCCAGGCCGATCAGCGCCGCCGGCAGCCACGCGCCGATCGCCCGCAGGTTCCAGCCGTGCGTGAACCAGTAATGCCCGCCGCGTCCGCCGCGATTGAACACCTGCAGGTCGTCGGCGAGATAGTGGCCGCGCCGCGTCACGTAGCCGATCACCATGATGGCCATCCACGGGCAGCTGAACGTGCCGATCAGCGTCGAGAAGGTCGAGACGCTCTCCACCAGGTTGAACGCGAAGCGCCCGATGAAGATGAAGCCGATCGCGAGCGTGCCGATCAGGACCGTCGCGCTCACGCGGTTCAGCCACTTCGGCACCATGCTCGACACGTCGAGGCCGGTGCCGTAGAGCGCGGTGGTGCCCGTCGACATCCCGCCGATGATCGCGATCACGCAGGTGGGCAGCAGGAACCAGCGCGGCGAGACGGCCAGCAGGCCGCCGACGTAGTCGTTGGCGGCGATGAACGACGGCGCGCGGGTAGCGATGATGGTGGCGGTGGCCAGGCCGAAGAAGAACGGCACGAAGGTCGCGATCTGCGCGACGAACACGGCGCCCATCACGCGATAGCGCGGCGTGGTATCGGGGATGTAGCGCGCCCAGTCGCCGAGCGTGGAGGCGAACGACACCGGATTGCTCATGGCGACCAGCGCCGCGCCGCAGAACGCGGCCCAGAAGCCCGGGCTGTCGGTGCTGAGCGTGCCGGCGTAGTGGGCGTCGAAGCTGCCGGCGAACGCCACGGCGCCTGCGGCGAACATCAGGCTCGCGGTCCATACCGCGATCCGGTTCACCCACAGCATGAAGCGAAAGCCGTAGATGCAGACGATCAGCACCAGCACCGCGAACACCAGGTACGACGCGCCCACCGTGGCGCCGTTCACGGGCAGCCCGACCAGGCTGTGCGCGCCGCCCACGAGCGCGTCGCCGGAACTCCACACCGCGAGCGAGAAGAACGCGACCGAGGTGAGCAGCGCGAGGAACGAGCCGACGATGCGGCCGTGAATGCCGAAGTGCGCGCCCGAGGACACCGGATCGTTGGTGCCGTTGCAGGTGCCGAACAGGCTCATCGGCGCGAGTATGCAGGTGCCGCCGATCACGCCGAGCAGGATCGACAGGACGCCCGCTCGAAACGACAGGCCGACCAGCACCGGAAAACTGCCGAGCACCGAGGTGGAGAAGGTATTGCAGCCGCCGAACAGCAGCCGGAACAGGTCGATCGGCCGCGCATCGCGCGCGGCGTCGGGAATGCGTTCGAAACTGAAGGCCTCGACGCTGGTCATGCCGGCGTGCTCGGCAGGGATATCGCTCATTGTCTCGCTCCATTCGGGCGCCGGTCCGGGCCGCTCGCGGCCGGCCGGTGTGTTGTGCCGGCCGGCGTCTCGCCTGGCCGGTCCGGCGTCGCAATCATTTTGGATTCCTGATGCATCGTCACGGGCCTCGCCGCGGCACGCGGCCGGCCGCCTCGCCGCTACATCGGGAAACCCAGCGCCTTGATGCCGCGAATCCAGGCACGCTTCCAGCCGCCTTCGGCATCGGCACCGTCGAACGCGTGAAACGTGAGCTTCGCGGCGAGCCAGCGCAACGGCTCGGGCGGGATGTAGGTCGGGCTCTGGTTGGCGATGTCGAGCCGGCGTTCGGGGCTGTCGCGATCGAACAGGATGTTCAGCCCCATGAACGCGCCGAAGCGGCTCGCGGCCACGCCGAAGCCGGTGTAGCCGGCCACGAACACCGCCTTGCCGTCCAGATAGCGCTTCGCGAACACCGAGCCGCGCGAGCAATAGTCGATCGGTCCGCCCCAGGCGTGCGAGAAGCCCACGTCGGCGAGCTGCGGAAAGGTGCGGAAGAACGCCTGCGCGAGCCGCGTGTAGGTGTCGTGCCGCGCGTCCTGCGGCGGGTTCGGATCGCCGTCGAAGTGATAGCTGACGAGCCCGCCGAAGATGATCCGGTTGTCCTTCGTGAGCCGGAAGTAATTGAGCTGCGTGCGCGTGTCGTAGATGCCCTGGCGGTTGCGCCAGCCGATCCGCGCGAGCTGTGCGTCGCTGAGCGGCTCGGTGGCGAGCACGTGATCGCGCACCTGCAGCACGCGGCGGTTGATGTCGGCGATCCCGACCTTGGCGGTGCCGCTGCCGAACAGCACGCGCGGCGCGCGCACGCTGCCCTGCGGCGTGGTGGCCAGCACGGTGGCGCCGTCGTCGCGGATCTCCCGCAGCGGCGTATGTTCGTGAATGCGCACGCCGAGCGACAGCGCGGCGCGCTTGAGGCCCCAGGCGAGCTTGGCCGGATGCACCGTGCCGCTGCGATTGCGCGACCAGAGCGCGCCCGCGAACAGCGGCGAATCGAGCTGCGCGCGCGTGGCCTGGCCATCGAGCAGCACGACGTCGTGGCCATAGCGCGCGTGCAGCTCGTAGTCGTCGCGCAGCTGCGCGAGGTGGTCGGGGTCCACCGCCACCGTCATCTCGCCGTTCCACTCGATGTCGGCATCGATGCCGTAGCGCTCGAGCGTGGCCTCGAAGCCGTCGAGGTTGCGGTGCCCGAACTCCTCGAGTTGCGCGATGTCGTTCGGGAACACGCGCACCGCGTTCGGCAGGCCGTGCATCACCGACGTCGAGATGATCCCGCCCGCGCGGCCCGACGCGCCGTGCGCGACGCGGCCGGCCTCGATCAGCACCACCTCGAGCTCCGGCATCTGCTCCTTGGCCTGGATCGCGGCCCACAGCCCGGTGAAGCCGCCGCCCACCACGAGCAGGTCGGCCTGCGCGGCGGTGGCAAGCGCCGCCTCGGCGGGCGGCTCGATCGGGTTGTCGAGCCAGTACGGCATCAGCTTCGCGCCGGCCAGCGCACGCCTCGCGTCGGCTCGCGCGGCGCCGCGCGCCGGCACGGCGGCGGCCGGCGGCGCAGGGGCCGGCGCGTCGGCCTCGCGGCGGTTCGTCGCATCAAGCATCGCGCGCCTCCTGCTGACGGGCGCCGCCGGCGAGCGCCGGCGAAACGGACGGGACGCGGCCGCGCGCGGCGCGCGACCGGGACCACACGACGGACGGATTCATCGCGGACCTCATGGTTTGGCCGGCTTCAGGCCTGTTCGAGCAGCACATAGAACTTCTTCGCATCCTCGAGCGTCTCCCAGCGGCCCGCGAAGCCGGCCGGCAGCAGGTAGCCCTGTCCCGCCGAGTACTCCCTGCGGTTGCCCTCGACATCGGTCAGCGCGATGCGCCCCTCGACGAGCCAGACCGCCTCGTCGGCTTCGGTGGCCGGAAACTCGACCGAGCCGACCTTGCCCTCCCACCAGCCCACCACGTAGCCGCGGCTCTTTCCGGCGCACGCGCGCCAGTCGCATTCGTCCATGCCGTAGTCGAGCCGCGTGAATTCGCCGAGGCCCGCGCCGAGCGGGACGATGTCGTGGATCAGTTTGCTCATCTGCGTCATTCCAGGGTTGAAAAGAATGGAATGGACTGTACCCACGGGCCGTGCGACGGTATGCCCCCCCTCAGGGGGGGCAGTGCGCGTTTCGTGGCGCCCGCCGTGAGCCCAAAACGGGATCCGTACAACACCGGCGTTACGACCAGCGCCGGGCCTGACCTATAATTGCCCCGCCTTCATTCCGGCACGCAATATGGCCGTCCAAGCCCATCACCCGCTTCCCGACTCCGCGCCGATCCCGCTCTCGTTCCAGACGCTCGGGCAGGTCATCGAATCCGTTGGCAGCCCTGAATTCGTGCCGCGCCTGACCGTGCTGCTCAACGAGATCGTGCCCGTCAGCGTGGTGCATATCGAACGCTCGCGCGCCGACACGGCGATGCCGACCGGCTTTCGCTGCGAGTGGGTGGGCAGCGGCGGCGTGGGCATGGACAGCCGCACGATCGCCGAGGTGATGACGCTCTACTACGACCGCTTCTACGATCGCGATCCGCTGTTCGCGGGCATTCGCGGCGAGGTCGGCACGCTGCTGGTGGTGCGCGACATCGGCGCGATCCCGCCCGGGGAATTTCGCCAGCGTCTCTACGACGAGGTGCAGATCGCCCACGAATGCGTGCTGGCGCGCGGCACGCGCCACGCCCAGCATTCGATCGCGCTCGAGCGCGACACGCGGCAGCCGGCGTTCTCGCTGGCCGAGATGCAGCGGTTTCGCACCGTCAGCGACTGCCTGTTCCCGCTGCTCGAACTGCACGCCTCCACCACCGCCGCGAAGCGGATCGGCATCGCCCAGGTCACGCCGCACCTGCACCCGCTCGCGCTGTTCGATGCGCGCCTCGCGCGCGACCAGCCGCGGCTGTCACGGCGCGAGTACGAGATCTGCACCCACCTGATCGGCGGCAAGACCGTGCCCGAGGCCGCCGACATCCTCGGCGTGCGCGTGGCAACGGCCGAGTCCTACGTCAAACGCGCGTTCGCCAAGCTCGGCGTGCGCACCAAGCGCGACTTGATCCTCTGGGGCCAGGCCGGCGCCTGAGCCCCCGCCGCCGGGTTTCGCGTCATGCGCCAAACATCGCTCGCAATCGATGTGGACATCGCCATTTCGCGATTCGTCGCCCCTGCGAACTCCCCTACCATCTTCGCGGCGCGGTTCGCGCGACGCATCGCATCGACATACCGGAGACCTTCCCGATGAGCTTCCTTCCGACCCGTCACGCCGACGACGGGCTGCCCGTCTATCCCGCCGCGACCATCGCCGGCGCGCATCACTACCGCGGCGACACCGCGCGGGACACGCGCCATGCGCTGTATCACGCGGCCAGCGGCGAGCCCGCCGGCTGGCAGGAGCGCGCGAGCGCGGCGCAGATCGACGCGGCCGTGGCCGCGGCGCGCGACGCACTGCCCGGCTGGCGCGCCACCGCGCCAGCCGAACGCGGCCGGCTGCTGCGCGAGATCGCGGCGCGCATCGACGCCGACGGCGTCGAACTGGCCGCGCTGCAAAGCCGCATCAGCGGCAAGCCGCCCGCGGAGGCCGAGATCGACGTCGGCGACGCGGCCGCCACGTTCCGCTACTACGCAACGCTGTGCGACGACGAGGCGAGCTTCGGCCCCGAGCCGGTCGCGGTCCCGGGCGCCGCAATCGAGGCCGAGCGCGCCTACCAGCCGGTCGGCGTGGCCGCACTGATCGTGCCGTGGAATTTCCCGATGGTGACCACCGCCTGGAAGCTCGCGCCGGCACTGGCCGCCGGCTGCACGGCCGTGCTGAAGCCGTCCGATCTGAGCTCGCCGGCCGAGCACCGGCTGATCGCGCTGCTGCATGCGGCCGGCGTGCCGGCCGGCGTGGTCAACGTGGTCAACGGCGGCGCCGAGGTGGGCGCGCAGCTGACCGCGCATGCGCATATCGACAAGATCTCGTTTACCGGCAGCACCGCCGCCGGCCGCCACGTGATGCGCACGGCCGCCGAGCGGATGACGCGCGTGACGCTCGAACTCGGCGGCAAGTCCGCGCTGATCGTGCGCGACGACGCCGACCTCGAGCTGGCCATCTCGCTCGCCATGGGCGGGGCGTTCGCCAACGCCGGGCAGATGTGCTCGGCCACCTCGCGAATCCTGGTTCACGAGCGCCTCCACGGCGCGTTCATGGCCGGCTTCGAACGCGCCGTGCGCGCGCTGGTGGTGGCACCGCCGCAGGTGGCCGGGGCGGCGATGGGGCCGCTGATCTCGGCCGCGCATCGCGCCCGGGTGGACGCCGCGATCGATGCGGGCCTGGCCGCCGGCGCCGAGATCGCGTTCGCGGGCCGGCTCGATCCGGCCTGCGGCGAGGGCTTCTTCCGCGCGCCGGTGGTGGTTGCCGAGCCCGCGCCCGACAACCCGCTCTGGACCGACGAAGTGTTCGGCCCGGTGGCCTGCGTGAAGTCGTTCCGCAACGACGACGAGGCCATCGCGCTCGCCAACGACACGCGCTATGGGCTCGTCGCGACCGTCGTCACGCGCGACGACGCGGCCGCGCGGCGCTACACGACGGCGCTGCGCGCGGGGCTGGTGTGGATCAACACGCCGCAACTGATCTTTCCGCAGGTCTGCTGGGGCGGGCTCGGCCTGAGCGGGATCGGCCGCGAACTCGGGCTGGCCGGCCTGCGCAGCTATCAGGAACTGCGGCACCGGATCGCTGCCTGATGCGGCGGGGCCGGGCGCCGCGCCCGCCGTCCGCCTGCGCGGCATCCGGCAAGCCGTCTCGCCGCTGCGCGGCCCGGCCATCGCCGCCGTCCCGGCCGGCGCGGCGTGGCGCGCGGCCGGCCTGCACGCTTGCCGGGCGGGCGCAAGGGCGTGCCGCCAGAAGCGCCCGCCTGTCGGTCCGGCCGCGCCGTCAGACGTGCTCGGCGAACCAGGCCAGTTGCCGCGCGATGCTGTGGTCGAAATGCGCGCCGTCGTACATGTCGTAGTGGCCGGCGCCGGCCTCCACGTGCAGCGCCTTGGTTGCGGACGCAACGGCATCGTACAACGCGACGCCCTGCTCCGGCGGATTGACGCCATCCTCGCCCGCCACCACCACCAGCACCGGGCAGGCAACGCGCGCGGCCGCCTCGGCCGGCTTGTAGTGCAGCATCTCGCGCACGGTCAGGAACGGAATCTTGATGTCCATTGCCGGATGGCGCTGGCGCATCGCCTCGACGAACGTCTTCGACTGTTCGTCGGTCAGCACCTTGGTGATCGCGACGAACATCTCGCGGCCGGTGCCGGCCTTCTTCTCCTGCATGCGCTCGAGCATCGCGACGAACTCCTGGCGCTGCTCGCCGGACATGTTGCGCGTGACCACCTGTTCGCCATCGGCGAAGCTGAGCTGGCTCACCACCGCCTGCACCGCCGGATCGGCCGCCGCCGCGGCCAGCACGTGAGCGCCGCCCAGCGAGGTGCCCCACAGCGCGATGCGCCCCGCATCGAGGCCCGCCTGCGTCTTCACGAAGGCCAGCACCGTGGCGATGTCGTCGATCTGCAGCGCCGGCACGAGGCGCCCCGCCTCGCCGCCGCTGGCGCCGAAGCCGCGATAGTCGAACGTGACGGCCGCATAGCCGGCCGCGACGAAGGCCTCGGCGAAGCGCGGCAGCAGCACCTCCTGAGTCCCGCAGAAGCCGTGGCACAGCACGATCACGGGGACCGGGCCGGGCGTGTCGGGGCGGCGCACGGTGATCGCGATCTCGTTGCCGGTTCGATGTGTCGTAAGGTTCATGGAATCGAAAGCTGGAAGTGGAAGGGCCGTCGAGCCGGCGGCGGGCGGCAAGGCCGGGCACCCCGCGCGGGGCAGCCGCAAAGCGGCGCCCATGATACAAGACGCACCGCGCCGGCAAGCAGGCGCCTCGCGCCGGCCGCGAGCGGCAGGCCGTGGAGGCTGAACGCTCAGCACCGACGAACTGGACCGGCAATCGCGGCCGCGCGCCTGCGCATCGGCGCGAAATTCGCGGCCATCATCGGCCACCCGCGCATCATGCCCGACGGGCGCCGGCGCGATTCGGCGCAACTCGGCGCGCTTCAGCCAGATCGACGCCGAATGGCCGGCGACGAAGGCGATGCTGCGCGCCCGGCCCGAACGCTGGCTCGCGGCGGTGGCGACCGCCCTTTGCTGCGTTGCGTCATGCGATCCGCTTCAACTCGGCGCAGCGGCAAGCACGAGCGTGCCGCGCCCGGCGAAGCCCTTGATCAGGCCGCGCCGCGCCGCCTCGCGAAACGCGGCATGGATGGTATTCGGATGGAAGCCGAGCGAATCGGCGATGGCCTGCTGGCTCGGCAGCCGGTCGCCGGGCCGGAACACGCCGGCGCGGATCGCCTCCTCGATCTGGTCCGCGATCGCGCGCGCGACGTGGCCGCGAATGCGGGCGAAGTCAGGGCGCCAGTCCTGCGCGAGACGCGGCGCGCGCGATTCGCTCGCGCGGCCGACCACGGTTTCGATGTGTGCTTGCATGCGCTATCCACCTAGTGTGAGTGCCCTTTCACGCCGGCAGGCTTGATGGTTGTCGATCGTCGGCGGCGACGGCCGCGCCGCGCGGACGATGCCGCGATTCTGACATCAAACCGCCGCCGGACTCCAGTGCCATCGACACCGCCCGGCCTCTGTCCCGACCAGCCGGGACGCCCGTTGTGGCAGCCGGGGGGCGCGCCGTTTTGCTTCACCGCACCATGCGCGGCGCCAAACGGAGCAATACCGCGTTTTGTGCAATGCATCGAAACGAGGCCGGTCGGCCTCGTCGCGCGGCCCGTCAGGCGGATAAAATCGGGACCATGCCCGCCTCGTTTTAATTTTTCCGGCAAACCCTTTGACGGCGGGCGCTTCCCGCCCCGAATCCGTTTGGAATTCGACATCCATTTACTTGATGGGCGGTCCGTATCATAGTTTCGCGAAACAAGATCCACCAATAACACTTGGCGCGTACCGACGGAGACATCGATGATACGCACGGAAATCTGGGGCCAAGCGGGCACTGATCGCCCGTCATTCCCGCCGGAACGGACAGCGCGCACGAGGCGCTTCGCGTCCTTCCTTTCGCCTTCATGGCATCCATACCCGATTATTGTCGGCCGCGGCTTCGCGACTCGCGAAGAGCGCGGCGCCTGAACATGCATTCATCATTCCGGACCCGCGCCGGCATGCACCGCAAGTGGGTGCCGCCGGCCACGTAACCGGAGGTCGCCGGTCGAACCGCCGCATCCGCGAGCCGCAGCTCGGTTCGTATCCGATCGACGACAGAAATCCAGTATCACCAACAAGGAGGGGGTATGTTCCGCAACACCAAGCCGCGCACCGCGCTGCTGTCCTGTTTCGTGCTCGCAATGCCGTTCTTCGCCGGATGTGGCGGCGGCGACAGCGGCGATGCGCCGGCCGCGATCCAGGTGCCGCAATGCTCGGGCAGCAGCTGTCCGGCCAGCGGCTCGACGACGACCGCGACCGTCACCAACAAACTCTGTCCTGATGCGCTCGACTACTCGACCACCTACACCGGCGGCTCGGGCAGCGGCGAATACGTGAAGGTGCAGTTCGACACCACCAAGCTCACCTACCAGATGCAGTTCGTCCTGTCATCGGTGCCGACCAGCGCCGGCCAGGTCAACCTCACGCGCGCCGGCAAGACCATCACCGGCACGTTCCACCGCGCCACCTCGCTGCCCACCGCCGAGCAGAACCGCTGCGCGTTCGTGCTCGACAATGGCGCCACGTCGGACGGCAGCTACTCGGTGACGATCAACCCCGTCGACCCTCCGACGCTGTTCGTCGGCAACGGCGTGGTGGGCGGCGGGATTCCGGGCGCGACGATCGAGTTCGACGGCGTCGCGCTGCTCGGCAACCTCGGCGCCGTGCCGTCGCGCACGTTCGACTTCTTCCCGTACATCGGCTTCACCGACACCGAGACCGACTTCACCAAGGTGGCGGGCAACTACAACGAGCTCGGCATCCACCTGTCGCCGATCGGCACCTCGTACCAGACCGCGAAACCGCAGGGCTGGCAGCCCGACGTGGTCAACTGGAACGAGACGCTGAACGCCGACGGTTCCTGCACGATCACGCCGGGCAGCGACTACTCGTGCCGCACCACCGGCTCGCCGTGGACGCTGCGCACCAACAGCGACGGCTCGCCCGACAACGTGTTCGTCAGCAAGCCGACCTCGTCGAGCTCGCCGTATCCGAGCGCGGGCCAGGGTCAGCCGATCGTGCTGCTGGCGCCCAGCCAGGCGCAGGGCATCATGATCGTCGGCAAGCTGCGCGGTGCGCTGATCCCGATCGTGATTCGCGTTGGCCAGGCCTTCGTGCCGTCGAATCCGGCGGACCTGCTGAGCACGGTGGCGGATGCGGAAATCGGCATCTCGGCACTGGCGCCGGCCACGGCGATCGCCTCGAATTCGCTCACGGGCGGCTTCATCGGCGCCACCAGCGCGTCGGCCTGCGGGATCGTGGCCAACAACGGCAACTCCGCCGCTCCGGCCGTTGGCGATGCGAGCTTCAACGCCTCGGTGCCGCACCCCAACCTGCCGGGCATCTATAGCGGAACGTTCTTCGAGCCGACCGCCGGCAACTGCCTGGACGGCACCGCCGTCTCGACGTTCGCGGCGAACTACACGTCGACGCTGTTCAGCGGCGCGACGGCCGCGTTCATCGATCCGCTCACGTCCAGCAGCAGCAGCACGTTCTCGCTCGACTACACGCAGGCCACCCCGGGCCTCATCAAGGTGACCGCGCTGCAGGACTTCAACGCGCGCAACGGCAGCGGCCCCGTCGCGATCTTCCACAGCGGCGACACCGGCTGGGCGATCAAGGTGGGCGAGGTCTACGCGATGGTGATGAACAACAGCCAGTACAACCCGTTCTTCACGGTGGGCGCCTTCGTGCAGTAACGAAAAGACGGTATCGCAACGAATCGGCGGCAGCATGTCTGTCGCCGATTCTCCAAACAAAATGATCGATAGGATACCTATCGATCAGGTGAAGATTCACGCGCGGCACGGCGCGGCGCATCGGCGTCGCGCACCGTGCCCGGGGGCCTTCGGGCCACCGGCCGGCGCGGCAGGACAGTTTCGACCGGGCGCATCCGCGCGGATGCATCCGGTTTTCCGTGGAACGCGGGCGGCAAGCCGCCTGCAGTCCGCTTACCCATGGCGGTTCGCCGCCAATCGTCAATTGAGGCACGCATCATGACTATTCGAAAAGTGGCTTCCCTTGTCGTCGCTCTGGCAGTCTCGTCGGCGCTCGCCGCGCCGGCATTCGCCGTGACGGTGTCGCTGGCCAACGGCAATCCGCTGAATCCGAACGGTGAGCCGTTCTCGGCCTCGGGCGCCACCACGCTGAAGAAGGGCACGGTCAGCACGAGCTGCACCGCGACCTTCAACGGCACGATCACGTCGACCGGCGCCGTCACCATCACCTCGGCGACGTTCGGCGGCGGCGGTCTCTGCGGTCTGATCTCCGGCAGCGCCACCAGCTCGGCGCCGTGGACGGGCCAGGCGGTCTCGACCACGCAGCTCGCGATCAGCAACGTGCAGGTCAACGCCTCGCTGCTCGGCACCTGCGGCCCGAGCCCGATCAACGCGACCTTCAACAACAACCAGTCGGGCACGACGCCGCCGTCGTCGCTGACGTTCAACAACGCGACGCTGTCGCCGAACTGCTCGGTGAACGGCATCATCACCACCTCGCCGGCATTCAACGTGCAGTAAGCGGCCGGGCGGCTTGCGCGAGGCGCCGTGGCGTAGGGCCACGTTGCGGCGCGGTACGCGGTTATCGACGGGATGGTGCGCGCGCGCCGTCCCGTTTTTCATTGGCACGCGGTTGCGCCGCAGCGCGGCCGGGCGGGAAGCCACCGGCACCGGCTTCGCGCCGGCGGCGCCGAGGCTGGCCGTGGCCGCAGGCGGGCAACGCGGCTTGCGATCACAGCAAAAAGCCGGCCCCTGGGGGCCGGCCTGGCTGGAGCGGCAGGGCTCGCGTTCAGCGCGGCGCGGGCGCCGCCGAAAGCGGGTCGGTCTCGCGTGCGAGCCCGATCATCAGCGCGATCAGCTCGACGAACTCGTCCTCGGGCAATTGGTCCGCCCATTGGTGATAGTCGGCTTCGGACATGTCGAAGAATGCCTGACCCAGCTCACGCACTTTCGCGACGGCCCGGTCGCGTGCCTCGGCATTCTCGAGTGAAGGCGGAAGCTGGTCGCCGAGCTGCTGGAAACGGTCCTGAATCTTCAGTTTCAGTTTGTATCCCGTAAGACCTCTCATCGTCTGACCTCGATTATCTGATTGTGATATTGGTAACGGCGCTTGGCCGATCGGGGCGCGTCATCGCTCTCTCCGCACGAGAGCCGGCGGTACTGCCCGGCATCGAGCCGGCCCTTGCAGACCATCGGCTCGATACGCCCCAACACGTCAGTAAAGCGACCAGCTATCGAGAACGCAATTGCGATTCGCTTACGAGTTTGATCTAAATCAAATATTAACGGACGGCTTTCGTCGAGCCTCGGACGCGCGCACCGGGCCCGCACGATGGCAAGATCGATGAGCTTTTTCAATGAGGCGGGGCCGATTGGTCCACGGCCGCGCGCAGCCATGCGTTTGGCCGGCGGCCACGGCCATTGCCATCAGAAAACCTGAAGGCACGGATAAGCATTACTCGCTTGGTGCGGCCCGCCGGATCTGGGATAGTAAGTGTCACGATGCTGTAACACGGCGGCCTCGCCCGTGAGCTAGCGATACCGCCGAAACACGTCGTGATGCCGGTCGTGCGGCGTTCGGTTGCCGGACTCGCGAACGATCGCCGCCGCTCCCGTTTTTCAGTGCAGGAGACCCCGCCATGCCCGCTCTTTCGTCGCCCGACTCCAGTCACCTACCCCTCGGCCCGGACCATCCGCCCGACGGCACGGTGAAGCCCGTCACGCCCTACGAGGCGATCCTGCGCAATCCGACCTGCGCACTGGCCACCCGCCTCTCCGAGCGCCCCGAGATCGAGACCAGCGCGATTCTCGGCTACAACTGAGCACGCATCCGGCACGAACCCGCATGGCTCGCGATGCCCTCATGGCGCCGTGACGCCGCAAGGTTCGGCGCGGCCCCGCGCGGCCCGGTTCACTCCGGATAGTTGACGTTCACCTCGAAGCGCGCGAGCTTCATGATCGTGCGCAGCGTGCGCGGCTGGATTTCGCGGCACGAGGCGAGCGAGGACAGGATGAAGTCGAGCGCGCGGCCGTAGCGATAGAGCGTGAGCCAGCCGTCGGTATCGCTGGCGTCGGTCTGCAGATGCTCCGCGACGCGCAGCATGCGAGTGGACAGGGCGCGCGCCATGTCCAGCTCGATCTGCTGTTTCTCGCCCCATGCGGCCGGCTCGGGTTGTGCGAGCAGCCGCGCGAGAAAGGCCTGGAATTGCGCGTCGGACTGGTTCGTATCCATGTCGGTTCCTTTCTGCGGTTGAGCGGGCGAACGCAATCGGGGCGCCCGCGGGGTTATGCCGGTACGCCACTTTCATGGCGCTCGTATGACGTAGTCAGCAGAATTCGTACCAGCGTGCGGCGTGCCCTGCCTGATCGAGCCCACAGGCGCGCCGGCATTGGGTTTGCCGGAATTCGCGCAGGCCCGGGGCGGCAGCCGGCGGCGGCTCGGGTAGCGCGATATGTCACCGCGTAACGTGACATGTACCCGGAACTTCAGACGAAACCTTACACGCAAGCCCATACGCGCGCCAAACCCGGCGTCGCGGCTGCCTGCCCGGGCCAGCCGGCGAGATCGGGTCGCGCTCGCCGGAGCCGCCCGGACGGTAACCCTTCGAATCACAAAAATAAAGTTCACCCATTACCGATTCAATACTTTAAGCAGCCACGTCGGCTGGGCGTGCCGGCTGCCGCATTCAACTTTCCATGCCTGCCGCGCCGCAGCCGGCACCGATGCCCCCCACCGCGCTGAAGACGCTCGACGCAAAAACGTGCGCCCCGCCAAGCCGAGCGGCCTGTCCCGATTCTGACGACGCTGGAGGTGCACCACATCGCTCGCGCGAAACCGGCCATCACGGGCAAGCCGTTCACGATCTTTCCGGAAGAAGCACCGCTACCGGGCCAACCCGTTGGCAAGCGCGCAGCTCCTCGACGACCGCGCCCCGAACCGCCGCCGCACGCCGATATGCGAGCAGCGCTTCGCTCCGGCCAGCCTCGAGTACCCGCCTACCTGTGCTCACTCGGCGCGCGGGCGCGGCTGGCGCGGTCGATCGACGGCACACCGCATACGGGCTCGCTCGCCGAGATGAACCCGGCGGGGCCGACCCGCCTGATCGCCGGCGCGCACCGGCCCGGGTTGTTCGTGCGCGCGGATACGTTCCCGCGACGCCGCGCGCTACCTGCCGGGCCACAGTATCACGCAGACCCGCTGGGCAAGTCCCTCGACGCCCGTCGCGCCGGCATCGACGCCACGCTGACTTCGCGAACACGGCGGCCACGGCACGCGCGCAATACCCGAAGGCAACCGGCCGCCGATCGACACGGCGGTCACGCGCGGCCTCGCCGACGCATCGCCCGCACCGTGTTGCTGCTCGCCGCGTGCCGTGATCTGCCACGGGCCACATCGTGCGCGCGATATCGCCGGCCGCGGTGAGCCATCGAATGCGCGGCACGCTTCGTCACGCCGATGCTCGATGACGGGATTGGCACGTTTATCGATAACCGTGCGCAATTCGCATCGCCAAAATCGCAAGCGCCGCCGATATGCCGCACGACTGGCCTATTCCATGATTTGGGTAAGCCGCCATTCGTCGCTTCCAAGCCCACCGGCCGCCACGACGGTCTGTTGCGGCCGGTGATTCGGCATTTAAGCGCGGCGCGATTGACGAATTGACGATGATTTACATTAGCCATTCGAATCATTACAAATATCATTCAGACATTGCAATCTAACTTTTTTAGATATTCTTGAAAAAGGTTTGTGGCGCACTTTTGACGATGCTACCATCCACCACGAAATCGGCCGGCCAAGGACTTTGACGTCTGTCTGAACGCCGTGCCCGATTCCAACAAAACCGGTCCGTCGAGGTTCCGACGGCAAACCGGTGTCGTACCGGCTGGCGGGAGGCCCCGGGTACCCGGCGGCGTGCTTCACCCGGCTGTTCCAGCTGTTTTCGCATGACGGCTTTACACGAATTGCTTAGCAATCCGCATCAATCGTTCGGTTGACACGCCTGTGCCCATCTCGTCCGGTGGCAATCCGCCGGCGGGCACGCGTGCGCCCGGTGGTGCGCCCGCATTCCGCGGGACGGCCGGGCAGCGACTGAAGTCGTTCCAACATTCCGAGGGGGAATCTGCAATGAACCGAGTTTCCGGCAAGACCCGTCAGCGCTTCACGAAGCTCCTGATCGCCTCCGCGGCGCTGGCCGCGTTCGGCGCATCGGCCGCGCAGGCAGCCACGCAGCAGAGCTGGACCACCACCCGCACCAAGGCCTTCCTGCCGCTGGTGCAAACCGCGAGCGCGGCGGCGGCCTCGCTCACGCAGGCAGCCGGCGCCACGCGGGCCACGCAGCCGATCCCGCTCGCCAACGGCGCGGCCGTCCATGTGACGGTGGGCCTGAAGCTGCGCAACGAAGCGCAGCTCGACCAGTTCCTCGCCAAGCTGCAGCAGGGCAGCGCCGGCACGCTCACGCCGCAGCAGTTCGCCGAACGGTACGGCCCGACGCAGCAGCAGGCCGACGCGGTCGCGCAGTATCTGCGCGCCTCGGGCTTCACCAACGTGCAGATCGCGCCGAATCGCCTGTTCGTGACGGCCGACGGCACGGCCGGCACCGTCAAGCAGGGCTTCAACACCACGCTCGAGGAGTTCACCACCGGCACGGGCCGCCGCGTGTTCGCCAACGCCGAGGACGCACAGGTGCCGAGCGCGCTCGGCAACGTGGTGGATACCGTGCTCGGCCTGCAGAACGTGGTAGTGGCGCATACCTTCCACCACGTGCTGCCGGTGGGCGAGGCGGCACCCGCGCGCGCGGCCGCGGCCGGCACCGCCACCGGCCACAACCCGGTGCAATTCTCGTCGATCTACGACGCGGGCTCGACGCCCACCGCCGCGAACACCACGGTGGGCATCATCACCTACGGCAACCAGGCCCAGACGGTCAGCGACCTCAACACCTTCGCGAGCCGCAACGGCCTGGCGCCGGTGTCCTCGTCGATCGTCAACACCGGCGGCTCGGGCCGCACCTACAGCAGCGGCGACATCGAATGGCAGCTCGACAGCCAGTCGATCGTCGGCGCGGCGGGCGGCGCGGTGCAGCAGGTGATCTTCTACAACGCGCCCGACGACGCGCAGACCAACCAGGCGCTGCTCGACGACATCTCGAACGCGTTCAACCGCGCCGTCACCGACAACAAGGCAAAGGTGATCAATGTCTCGCTCGGCTGGTGCGAATCGGATGCGGACGGCACCAGCATCCGCGCGGCCGACGACAACATCTTCAAGCAGGCGGTGGCGCAGGGCCAGACGTTCTCGGTATCGAGCGGCGACGAAGGCGCCTACGAGTGCAGCACGAGCCGCGTGTCGGGCGTGGGCGGCGTGCCGAACACGACGCATTATTCGGTATCGGCACCGGCCAGCTCGCCCTACGTGATCGCCGTGGGCGGCACGACGCTCTACACCTCGGGCAACAAATGGGCGAACGAAACGGTCTGGAACGAGGGGCTGCGGGCGATCGGCTACTACGACAGCGAAGGCGACTACGATTCGACCAAGCGGCTGTGGGCCACCGGCGGCGGCTACAGCACGGTCGAGGCCGCGCCGTCATGGCAGAGCGCCTCCGTCACCGGCTCGTCGAGCGCGCGGGCGCTGCCCGACATCGCGTTCGACGCGGCCTCGAGCACCGGAGCGATCCTCTACTACAACGGCAGCACCACCGACTCGGACGGCAACCCGAACCAGGTGGGCGGCACCAGCCTCGCCTCGCCGATCTTCGTCGGCATCTGGGCGCGCCTGCAGTCGGCCAACGGCAACGCGCTCGGCTTCCCGGCCGCGAGCATCTACCGGTACTTCCCGAGCAATCCGTCGCTGGTCCACGACGTGACCTCGGGCAACAACGGTAGCGGCAGCTACAAGGGCTTCGCCGCCGCCGCAGGCTGGGACGGCTCGACGGGCTTCGGCAGCATCGACATCTCGCAGCTGAACGCGTTCATCAAGAGCCACAGCGACTTCGCGCGCTGACGCGAAACGCGGCGCGCGCGGGCCGGCCACGGCTCGCGCGCGCCGCGGCACGCACGGCCAGGCCCGCTCGGCCGTGCGCCAGAAGCCGCAGACCGGCGCCGCCCCGGGCCGCCGCGCGTCCGGCCGCGGCTCTATCTGTTCGATGGGCATCACGCCCGGCATCGCGCGCCCGGCGCGATCCGCAGCGAGCCGGCACCGCGCCGCGCCCAAGCGCGAGGCGCGCGATTCCCTGCCTGCGCCATGGGAATCGCGTCCGGCTTCAAAATGACAGGCACAATACGCCACCGACGCTCCGCGCCCCGCCCGCTGTTCACCATGCGAACTCGGCAGGAGCCTCGCACGCCCCGCTTCGCGCGCCGCCGCCCCGTTTCCGATGCCTTCATGAACCCCGATACGCCAAGCCGTTCCGTGCAGGCGAGCGCCGCCAATTCGCCGCGCTTCCTGCTGCTCCTGATCTGTCTGTTCGCGTCCGCCGGACAACTCGCGATCGACATCTACGTGCCGGCGCTGCCGGCCATGGCGCGTGACTTCTCGACCTCGCCGCAGGCGATCCAGTCCAGCGTGTCCGGCTACATGGCGGCCTACGCGCTGGGCCAGCTGATCTTCGGACCGGTGGCCGACGCCTACGGCCGCAAGCGCGTGCTCGGCTTCGGGCTCGTGATCTACACGGCCGGCTGCCTGCTGTCGCTGGCCGCGCCGAACCTCGAGACCTTCCTGCTCGCGCGCTGCCTGCAGGGCTTCGGCATCGCCACCACGAACCTGCTGGCCAAGGCGATCATCACCGATTCGTTCTCGGGCCAGGCGCTGGTCCACGCCTTCACCTACATGGCGATCGCCTGGGGCGTCGCGCCGATCATCGCGCCGGTGATCGGCGCGCATCTGCAGACCTGGTTCGGCTGGCGGGCCTGCCTCGTGTTCCTGCTGATCTATTCGCTGACGATGTGGGCGATCCTGTGGCGCTTTCGCGAGACGCTCAGGCAGCCGGTGCGGCTCGCGCCGCGCACGCTCGCGGGCAACGCGGGCAAGGTGCTGGCGAGCCCGGTGTTCCAGAGCTGCTTCCTCGCGCAGGGCGTGTGCTACAGCATCCTGCTGGTGTTCAACATCGTCGGCCCGTTCATGGTGCAGACCACGCTGCACGAGCCGCCCACCTTCTTCGGCTATCTCGCGCTCGCGATCGGTGCGATGTACTTCTTCGGCGGGCTGTCGAACCGGATTCACAGCGCGGCGCTGCCGAGTTCCGAGGCCCGGCTGCGGATCGGCGCCTACCTGATGGCCGGATCGGCGCTCGCGATGCTGGCGCTCGCGCTGACGGTCGGCCTGCGTGTCTGGACGCTCGCGCTGCCGGTGATGGTGATGGGCTTCTGCGCGGGCGCGATGTACCCGACGCTGATGGCCAAGGGCAATTCGCTGTTCCCGCATATCGCCGGCCTGACGAGCGCGATCCTGGGCTGCGCGCTGCTGCTCGTCTCGGCGGCGATGATGGGGCTCGCCGGCTTCGTATCGGTCCACGAGCTGACGCCGCTCGCGGTGTTCTTCGTGATCCTGGCCGGCATCGTGGTGGTGACCGTCACCCGGCTGCTGCGCCATCTGTCCCACGCCGCGCCGCCGCCGGTGGCCTGCAAGGCCGGCAACGCCGCCTGAGCGGGGCCGCCGCGTACCCTCCTCGCCGGTCGCGCTGGCGCGCTGGCCGGCCGCTTTCCTCGCCTCCATGCGCGGTCCCGCCGTGCCATCCCCGCCGCGCCATGCCCCGCCCTGGCAGCGGCGATTGATCCATCGCAAGCAGGCAACGGCATCGTCGGCGCACAGTGACGGCGCCGCCCGGCAACGCGCAACCGTGGCGGCGAGGCACTGCGGCCGCGCCTCGCCCGGCGGCCGTGGGTTGCCAGGCAAAGCGCAGATCGAGGAGTACGCGATGAAAGCACTCGTTTATCACGGACCAGGCAGCAAGTCGCTTGACGATTGCCCGAAGCCTGAGTTGATCAAGCCCACCGATGCGCTGGTGCGCATCACCCGCACCACGATCTGCGGCACCGATCTGCATATCCTCAAGGGCGACGTGCCGAGCTGCGAGCCCGGCCGCATCCTCGGCCACGAAGGCGTGGGCGTGATCGACGCGGTGGGCACGGCGGTGGAAACGCTCAAGCCCGGCGACCACGTACTGATATCGTGCATCACGCGCTGCGGGCGCTGCGACTATTGCCGGCGGGGCATGTATTCGCATTGCAGCACCGGCGGCTGGATTCTCGGCAACCGGATCGACGGCACCCAGGCCGAGTTCACGCGGATCCCGCACGCCGAGACGAGCCTGATGCCGATCCCGCCGGGCGTGGACGAGGACGCGCTCGTGATGCTGTCCGACATCCTGCCCACCGGCTATGAATGCGGCGTGCTCAACGGCAAGGTGCAGCCTGGCAGCACGGTCGCGATCGTCGGCGCCGGCCCGATCGGGCTGGCCGCGCTGCTGACGGCGCAGTTCTACGCGCCGGCGCGGATCCTGGTGATCGATCCCGACCGCAAGCGGCTCGAGGCGGCGCGCCACTTCGGCGCCACCGACTGCATCGCCGACGACGCCGCGCGCACCGTGATGGCGCTGACCGATGGCCTCGGGGTGGACTGCGCGATCGAGGCGGTGGGCATCCCCGCCACCTTCGAGCTGTGCACCTCCATCGTCGCGCCGGGCGGCGTGGTGGCCAACGTCGGCGTGCACGGCGTCAAGGTGGACCTGCACCTGGAGCAGCTCTGGGATCGCAACATCTCGATCACGACGCGGCTCGTCGATACCAGCAGCGCGCCGATGCTGCTCAAGAGCGTGCTCGCCGGCAAGCTCGATCCGGCGCGGCTGATCACGCATCGCTTCCCGCTCGGCGAGATCGAACGCGCCTACGACGCGTTCGCCCGAGCGCGCGAGACGCAGGCGCTGAAGATCATCATCGAGGCTTAGTAGCCAACGAAGGCGCGGGCGGCACGCGCGCTTTTGCTTTACCATTCACCACACATGAACGGCATCGCCGCGCACGCTCGCGGTGAAAGCCGTCGCCCGGCATCGAGCTCGCTCGTGCGGGCAGCGCCACCGTTCGGGCCAACGGCGGCACGCATCCGGCAACAATGAATGATCGCGTTTCGATTCGGAACCGGGCTCCTCCACGCTGCCCGGATCGCGCCCGGATCGCGGCGGGTGGAGCTGCCCGGTCAAGGACTCCATCCGCATGCAGGGCATCGAACTTTATTTCGGCAGCAGAAACCCGCTGAACCGGGGTGAGCAAGCGGTGCTGCGCCGCCTCATCGATTGGCTCGTGACGCACCGGCAACGCGCCGTGATTCTCTGCGATCTCGTGCTCGGCAGCGATCAGATCGATATCTTCGTCGGGACCGATACGACCACCCTGCAACTGGAGGTCAAGGAGCACCATTGGCCGGTTTCCGGCAAACAGAACGGCGACTGGACCATGCATCGGGACCAGGGCGACCAGACGCTAGGCAACGGTTTCCGGCAGGCGATCGACAACAATCAGGCGCTGCGCAACGCGATGTCGCGCCTCGTCGGTATCGAGGCGAGCTATCCGAACGGCGCGGTGGTGTTCGAGCCGTGCAGGCATCCCGACACCGAGATCGAGATTCCCGCCTACGAGAAGCGCGTCCGAATCGTCGACGCGCAAGCGCTCGATCTGCTGCTCTCGACACCGGGCCGCAAGCCCTGGCCGCTGACCTGGCTGAGCCGGCTCGCGCAGGCCGAGAATCTGATCCCGCAACCCGATCTACGCGCCGCCAGCGCACCGCCCATGGCAGCGGCAGCCGCGCCTCTCGCGCCGCCCCCGGCGGCGGCGCTGCCCGCCGTCGCGCCCCGCGCCATCGACGAGCCCGTCCCGCGCGGCCCCGCGAGCCGGCCGTTCGCGCCTGACCGGCCGTTCGTCCCCGGCGACGTGATCGAGGTCGCGCCGACGCGGCCGCTCGCGCGGCATGCGCCGATCGCGGCGCTGGCCGTGGTGGTCGCGGCGTTCTACTTCGTGCATCCGGTGAGCCTTCCGGCATCGGCCGCGCTCACCGCCTCCGCCCCTGCGTCGGCCTCGGCCGCGCGTCGCGGCCGCCATCCGGCGCCGAGGCATGCCGTCGCGCACCGCCACCCGCGCCACGCCGCGCCGGCCGCCGGCGCGCCCGCACCGAGCGTCGCCACGCCAACACCGGCGCCGGCCGAGGCGGCGCCCGGCGCGGCCCTCGCCCCCGCCGCCGCGATCGTCTGCCCGGACGGCGTCGACCGGCTCGGCTGCAACGGCCGCGCCGGCGTGCTGCCGGCGCCGCAGTGCCCGCCCGGCTTCCAAGCCTCGGGCGACACCTGCGCGCGCGCGGCGACGCCTTGATCACGCCTTCGCCAGCCCGGCTCCCCGCCATGCGCGCCGCCGGGTCCGATGCCATGGCCGCCGCCTGAGCGGCCACGGCGTCTCGGCCCGCCGGACGCATCGAGCCCCGGTTTCCCATATGGAAGTAAAAACTCCTTGTACTTTTATCCGCCATATAGAGGGGGCTGCGCGCCGGCCCCTCGGCGTAAAATCGTCGCGACAGCCGAACCACGGCACGACGCGCTGCGCGGCGCCATCCGCGCGGCGTTCGGCCCGCGCCATCCGCCGGCCATCCCGGCATGCCGTTTCCCTTTCGCTTCGGTCGCCAACGATCGCGCCGGCCGGCCGGGCAGGCACACCGGCTCCGGCTCGCCGGAAGCCATCGGACCCACCCAGCGAGGACGCTTCACCATGCAGACGAAACCCGTACTGACGATCGCCGAAACGACCCGCATCCTCGACGCCGCGCGCGCCGCCGCCGAGCAGCAGGCCTGGACCGTCTCGGTGGCCGTCGTCGACGACGGCGGCCACCTGCTCGGCATGCTGCGGCTGGACGGCGCCGCGCCGATCAGCGCGGAAATCTCGATCGGCAAGGCCCGCACCGCCGCGCTCGGCCGCCGCGAATCGAAAGCCTACGAGGACATGATCAACGGCGGGCGCACCGCGTTCGTGGGCGCGCCGCTCGTCACGCCGCTCGAAGGCGGCGTGCCGGTGCTCGCCGACGGCCAGGTGGTGGGCGCCGTCGGCGTATCGGGCATGAAGCCGGCCGAGGACACGCTGATCGCCCGTGCCGGCATCGCCGCGCTCGACCAGACCGCGCGCTGACGCCCCGCACGGCGCCGGCCGGCGCCGCGCTTCGGCAGCGCATCGGCAGGCGTTTACGCCTGCCCCGAGGCATCCGCTTTCACTTCGCCACTTTCGCAACTCTAGGGCCGACTTCCCCCAAGGCCGGCCCCCACCCTAAGATGGAGCAGTCGATGAATTCCATGATCCAGCGTCACGGGCTCAAGATAGCCGAGAGCCTCGCGCGCT
This sequence comes from Burkholderia glumae LMG 2196 = ATCC 33617, assembly GCF_000960995.1. Classification (NCBI taxonomy): domain Bacteria; kingdom Pseudomonadati; phylum Pseudomonadota; class Betaproteobacteria; order Burkholderiales; family Burkholderiaceae; genus Burkholderia; species Burkholderia glumae. The sequence continues at coordinate 2,284,405 of NZ_CP009434.1, forward strand.
TCGTCGATACCGAGGCTCTGCCCGGCACCGGTGTCGACGGCGACGCATTCTGGTCCGGTTTCTCCGCGATCGTCCATGACCTCGCGCCGAAGAACCGCCAGCTCGTCGCCGAGCGCGAGCGCCTGCAGCACGAACTGAATCGCTGGCACCGCGACCATCCCGGCCCGGTGCGCGACCTGCGCGCCTACCGCCAGTTCCTCGAGAGCATCGGCTACATCGTGCCGGCGCCGTCGAACGTGAAGGCCAGCACCGCCAACGTGGATCGCGAGATCGCCGAGCAGGCCGGCCCGCAGCTGGTGGTGCCGCTGTCGAACCCGCGCTACGCGCTGAACGCCGCCAACGCGCGCTGGGGCAGCCTCTACGACGCGCTGTACGGCACCGATGCGATCCCCGACACGAACGGCGCCGAGCGCGGCGCGACGTACAACCCGAAGCGCGGCGCGCGCGTGGTGGCGTTCGCGCGGCGCGTGCTCGACGAGGCCGTGCCGCTCGCGCAAGGCTCGCATGCCGACGCCACGCGCTACGCGGTCGAGGGCGGCAAGCTGGTGGTCACGCTCGCGAACGGTAGCACGCAGCTGAAGGACCCGGCGCAATTCATCGGCCATCAGGGCGACGCGGCCGCGCCGTCGGCGGTGCTGCTCAAGCACCACGGCCTGCACCTGGAAATCCAGATCGACGCGAACGACGCGATCGGCAAGACCGACCCGGCGCACGTGAAGGACCTGGTGCTCGAGGCGGCGGTCTCCACCATCATCGACTGCGAGGACTCGGTGGCGGCGGTGGACGCGGCCGACAAGGTCGACCTCTACCGCAACTGGCTCGGCCTGATGAACGGCGACCTCTCGGAGTCGGTCACGAAGGGCGGCAAGACCTTCACGCGCAAGCTCAATGCCGACCGCGAATATGTCGGCGCCGACGGCGCGAGCGTCAGGCTGCATGGCCGCTCGCTGCTGTTCATCCGCAACGTCGGCCACCTGATGACGAATCCGGCGGTGGTCGATCGCGACGGCAACGAGATTCCCGAAGGCATTCTCGACGGCGTGATGACCACGCTCTGCGCGCTGCGCGACCGCCAGAACCGGCTGAACTCGCGCACCGGCTCGATCTACATCGTCAAGCCGAAGATGCACGGCCCGGCCGAGGTGGCGTTCGCGAGCGAGCTGTTCGCGCGCGTCGAGGATCTGCTGGCGCTGCCGCGCAACACCATCAAGATGGGCATCATGGACGAGGAGCGCCGCACCAGCGTCAACCTCGCCGCCTGCATCGCCGAGGCCGCGCCGCGCGTGGCGTTCATCAACACCGGCTTTCTCGACCGCACCGGCGACGAGATGCATAGCGCGATGGAAGCCGGCCCGATGATGCGCAAGGGCGACATGAAGTCGAGCCGCTGGATCGCCGCCTACGAGCGCAGCAACGTGCTGGTGGGCCTGGCCGCCGGGCTGCGCGGCCGCGCGCAGATCGGCAAGGGCATGTGGGCGATGCCGGACCTGATGCACGCCATGCTCGAACAGAAGATCGCGCACCCGAAGGCCGGCGCGAACACGGCCTGGGTGCCCTCGCCGACCGCCGCGACGCTGCACGCGCTGCACTATCACCAGGTCGACGTGCAGGCCGTGCAGCAGGCGCTCGAGGCCACCGACCCGGCCGCCGCGCGCGACGAGCTGCTCGACGGGCTGCTGTCGGTGCCGGTGGTGGAGAAGGCGAACTGGAGCGACGCCGAGATCCGCGCCGAGCTGGAGAACAACGCGCAGGGCATACTCGGCTACGTGGTGCGCTGGGTCGACCAGGGCGTGGGCTGCTCGAAGGTGCCCGACATCCACGACGTCGGGCTGATGGAGGATCGCGCCACGCTGCGCATCTCGAGCCAGCATATCGCGAACTGGCTGCATCACGGCGTGGTCACGCGCGAGCTCGTCGACGAGACGCTCAGGCGGATGGCGAAGGTGGTGGACCAGCAGAACGCCGGCGATCCGCACTATCAGCCGATGGCGCCCGACTTCGACAAGTCGCTCGCGTTCCAGGCCGCCAGCGCGTTGATCTACGAAGGCCGCGCCCAGCCGAGCGGCTACACCGAGCCGCTGCTGCACCGCTTCCGCCTGCAGAAGAAGGGCTGACCGCGCACGCCGCCGCCGCGCGGCGTCTCGCCGGGCGCGGGCCCGCCGGCCCGCCCGCCGGGTGCGATGCGTTGCCCGCGCACGGCCTGCCACCCCGGTCCGGCCTGCAGACGCGGCCGGGTCTGCCGTCGCGCATCGGCGGCGCCGCAACCGGCGCGGTGCCCGCGCCTGCACGTATCGAGGGACGCGCCGCGGCGCCGGCGCGCGCGGCACCCGCCCCGCTCAGCCTTCCGAACCCGCTCAGCCTTGCGACGCCGCACGGCCGGCCCGGCGCGCGCGCCTTCGCTCGGCCGCGAGCCGCACGCGGTCCATGTACAGATACACCACGGGCGTGGTGTAGAGCGTGAGGATCTGCGAGGCGATCAGGCCGCCCACCAGCGTGATGCCGAGCGGCGCGCGCAGCTCGGCGCCGTCGCCGTTGCCGAACACCAGCGGCAGCACGCCGAACAGCGCGGCCAGGGTGGTCATCAGGATCGGCCGGAAGCGCAGCCGGCAGGCCTCGTGGATCGCGTCGAACGACGCCAGCCCGCGCCGCGCCGCCACGATCGCGTAGTCCACCATCATGATCGCGTTTTTCTTGACGATGCCGATCAGCAGGAAGATGCCGATCAGACCGATGATGTCGAATTCGGTGTGGAACAGCAGCAGCGCGAGCAGCGCGCCCACCCCCGCCGAGGGCAGCGTCGAGAGGATCGTGACCGGATGGACGTAGCTCTCGTAGAGCACGCCGAGCACGATGTAGAGCGCCACCAGCGCGGCGATGATCAGCAGCAGCTGGTCGCGCAGCGCCTTCTCGAACTCCTCGGCCGTGCCCGCGAACGCGCCGCTGATCGAGCCCGGCATGCCGATCTCGGCCATCGTCTCGTAGATCACGCGCCGCGCGTCGGACAGCGCCACGCCGGGTGGCAGGTTGAACGAGATGGTGACGGCCACGAACGGCCCCTGATGGCTGATCGCGATCGGCGTGGTGCCCGGCCCGAAGCTGGCGATCGCCGAGAGCGGCACCATGGTCGATTTCGAGGTCGAGACGGCGGTGCCCGATGAGGCGCCGGCCCGGCCTTTGCTGGCGATCGCGTTGAGCGCCGCGTTGCGCGCCGAGTCGCTGGCGATGGCCGCCGCGCTCGGCGCGCCCGTGCCCGAGGTGCCGAGCCGGCCGCTGCCCGCCACGAAGGTGCCGGCCGCCGCGTTAGTGCTCTGCGAGCCGCTCGCGAGCCCGCCGCTGGTGCTGATGTACACCTGCTTGAGCATCTGCGGGTCCTGCCAGTATTTCGGCGCCACCTCCATCACCACGTGATACTGGTTCAGCGGGTTGTAGATGGTCGACACCTGGCGCTGGCCGAACGCGTCGTAGAGCGTGTTGTCGATCTGGGCGGGCTGGATGCCGAGGCGCGCGGCGGACGCGCGGTCGATCGTGACCCTCGCCTCCAGGCCGCCCTGCTGCTGGTCGGAGTTCACGTCGGCGAGCTGGTGCTTGCGCTTCAATGCCGCCACCAGCTTCGGCCCCCACTCGTAGAGCTCGGCCGTCGAGTCGCCGAACAGCGAGAACTGGTATTGCGCGTTGCTCTGCCGCGCCCCGCCTCCGCCGCCCAGGTCCTGCGCGGCCTGCAGGAAGATCTGCGCGCCCGCCACGCGATCCAGTTGCGGACGCAACGTGGCGATCACCTGGTCGGCCGACTGCCTGCGGTCGCGCTTGTCCTTCAGCGTCACGAACATGAAGCCGGCGTTGGTGGTGCGCCCGCCGCGGAACCCGGCGATGCTGACCACGTTCGGATCGGACTGGATGATGTGCATCATGTCGGCGAACTTGGCCTGCATCGCCTGGAACGAGGTGGACTGGTCGACCTGGATGCCGCCGATCAGCACGCTCGTGTCCTGCTGCGGAAAAAAGCCCTTCGGCACCTTGGCATAGAGCACCAGGTTCAGCACGATGGTGGCCGCCAGCGACAGCAGGATCAGGCGCGGATGGCGCAGTGCCCACAGCAGCGAGACGTCGTAGCCGCGCTGCAGCCGCGCGAAGCCGCGTTCGAGCCAGCGCGCGAGGCGGCCCTCCTCGCGGCGCGTGCCGGCCTCGGGCAGCAGGCGCGCGCACATCATCGGCGTAAGCGTGAGCGAGACCACCAGCGACACGCCGATCGCGAGCGACAGCGTCAGCGCGAACTCGCGGAACAGCCGCCCGATGAGGCCCGTCATCAGCAGGATCGGCAGGAACACGGCGATCAGCGAGAGGCTGATCGACAGCACCGTGAAGCCGACCTCGCGCGCGCCGTCCAGCGCGGCCTGCATGCGCGGCTTGCCGTGCTCGATATGGCGCGCGATGTTTTCCAGCACCACGATCGCGTCGTCCACCACGAAGCCGGTGGCCACGATCAGCGCCATCAGCGAGAGGTTGTCGATCGAGAAGCCGAGCAGGTACATCGCGCCGAACGTGCCGATGATCGAGATCGGCACCGCCACGCTCGGAATCAGCGTGGCGCGCCAGTTGCGCAGGAACAGGAACACCACCATCACCACCAGCCCCACCGCGATCAGCAGGGTGTGCTCGGTGTCGCGCAACGAGGCGCGGATCGTGCGCGAGCGGTCGAGCACCGGCGCCACGTCCACGTCGGCCGGCATCGCGGCCTTCAGGCGCGGCAGCGCCGCCTGCACGCGGTCGACCACGTCGATGACGTTGGCGCCGGGCGCGCGGTAGAGGATCACCAGCACGGCGCGCTTGCCGTTGGCGCGGCCGAGATTGCGCACGTCCTCGACCGAGTCGATCACGCTGCCGAGGTCGGCCAGGCGCACGGCCGCGCCGTTGCGGTAGGCCACCACCAGGTCGCGGTACTGCGCGGCGCTCGAGGCCTGATCATTGGTGTAGAGCTGAAAGCGTTGCGGGCCGAACTCGATGGCGCCCTTCGGGCTGTTGGCGTTGGCCGAGGCCAGCGCGGCGCGCACGTCCTCCAGGCCGATGCCGTAATGGAACAGCGCGGGCGGCTCGAGCTCGACGCGCACCGCCGGGTTCGCCGAGCCGAACACGTCCACCTCGCCGATGCCCTGGATCTGCGACAGCGACTGCTGCAGCACCGTGGAAGCGGCATCGTAGACGCGCGACGGCGCGGCCGTGTCGGAGGTGACCGACAGCACCATGATCGGCGAATCGGCGAGATTGACCTTCTGGTAGGTGGGATTGCTCTTGAGGCTGGCCGGCAGGTCCGCGCGCGCTGCGTTGATGGCGGCCTGCACGTCGCGCGCGGCGCCGTTCAGATCGCGGTCGAGCACGAACTGCAGGCTGATCAGCGCGTTGCCGAGCGAGCTTGTCGAGGTCATCTGCGAAACCCCCGCGATCGAGCCGAGATGCCGCTCGAGCGGGCTCGTCACGCTGGTGGCCATGGTCTCGGGGCTCGCGCCGGGCAGCGACGCGAACACCGAGATGGTCGGGAAATCGACCTGCGGCAGCGGCGAGACCGGTAGCTTCGCGAACGCGAACAGGCCCGCCAGCGCGATGCCGAGCGCGAGCAGGGTGGTCGCGACCGGACGATGGATGAACAGGCGAGACAGATTCATGCAGGGATGGCGTCTCCGGCTGCGGGGTTGGACATGCGCCCGGGCGGCCACGATCACGGCGACGAACGACCGCCGCCGGACGCCGGAACGGCATGCGGCGCCTCAACGGGCGAGCGGATTCTTGCGGATGCGTCGCCCGGACACTGCGCCGGTTCCTTCATCTCGCTTCGGTTGCCGGCCGGACAATCGAAGCCACGATGATACTGGGAATCGCCGGCGGAGCCGGTCGGGGCATCGCGGGCCCGCGGCGAGGCGCGACACGCGGCCGGCGGCGCCGTGCGGGCGACGGGCCGCTCATGCTGGATGAAAACGCGCGCCGCTCGAGCTGATCCGGGCGCCACGCAGGCTCGCCTGGCCCGGGCGCCGCTCGCGCGCCTCAGGCCCGCGCCCCCGCCGCCGGCGCCAGAACGGCCGCTTCGCCCAGCGCGTCTCCCAGCGATAGCAGGCGGCCAGATTGCGTTCACGGGCCTGCCGGTCGCCTCGGCCCGACCCGCCGGTCCCGGCAGCGCCTCCACCATGTCGAGAGCACATCGAGACTCGTTCGCGCATGCGCTTCGACGCGCCGTGCCTGGCGGCATCGCGCAATGCGGCGCGCGCACGCGCAGCGAACCGCAGGGTCGTCTGCCACCCACCCCGTGCCCATCCGGCACGCCCCCCGCCGATCGAGCGCCCATCCGCGCCATGCAAGCCGCAGCGAGCACGCGGGGCGCCCGCGCGCTGGGTGCGAAGCAACCCAGCGCGGCTTTCCCGCCGCAACGAAACCTCCAGCCAAATCAGCAGCTTGCCGACGGCGTCGCCGCATGGCACGGCCATTGCATTACCCCAGTCGCGAAACGGTTCGCCCTCGCCCGGCCTAGATGCACGGGGAAGCCGGGCCGCCGCGAACAATCGAATCGATCGCCGCGCCAGGCGCCACGCGAAGCCGTGCATGGCGCCGGGCCGGGGTCGTGCAATCACGGCGCGCTGAGCATGCTCATCGCCGGACCAATCGAACGTTTCACAAGAGTCAACAACGAACGCGAGGTGAGATCATGAGTGAAAGCGTGCAGAAGAAGCTCCTGCGTATTCGCCCTCCCCGGGTGAGGATCACGTACGACGTGGAGACGGGTGGCGCCATCGAGAAGACGGAGCTGCCGTTCATCGTCGGCATCCTGGCCGACCTGAAGGGCGAGCGCGAAGATGCGGAACACTATCCGTCGCTGAAGGAGCGGTCGATGATCGAGATCGATCGCGACAACTTCGACGACGTGATGAAGAAGATCCAGCCGCGCGCCACCTTCACGCAGCTGAAGCAGGACGACGCGGCGCTGAAGGCTCTGCTCGTGCAGGACGGCGACAACGCGCTGATCTTCCCGAACATGGAAGCGTTCGAACCGCTGAAGGTGATCAAGGCGCTGCCGTCGCTGAACGACATCTACGTCAACCGCGGCAAGATCCGCGACCTGCAGGCGCGCGCGGAAACGAGCGACCCCGTCAGCAAGGTGCTCGATGCGATGATCCAAGGCGCGGTGCTCGGCCAGGCCGCCGTGGCGGCCCAGCCCGCGGTGCCCGATCAGCCCGAGGTGCCAGCCGTGCCGGCCGTGCCGGCCGACGGCGACAAGCCGGCCGTCGAGGCGGTGCCGGGCAAGCCCGCCGTCAAGGGCACGCCGGCGGTGGCGGCCAAGGATGCCGTGCCGGCCCTGCAGGACTCGGCCGTCGAGACCGCGCTCGCGGCGCTCGCCGATCTGCGCAAGAAGGACGTCGCGGTGCCCGACGATCTGAACGTCACGAAGTTCGCGGAGCAGTTCAAGCTCTTCTACGTCGCCAGCAACGACGACGTGGCGAAGATCACCGAGGCGCGCAAGCGCGGCGCGATTGCCGTGATCGACGCGCTGATCGCCGAGATCGACAAGCAGCTCAGCGACGCGGTGTCGAGCATCATGCACTGCGACAGCTTCAAGACGATGGAGGCGACCTGGCGCGGCCTCAACTACCTGGTGATGAACACCGAGACCAGCACGACGCTGAAGCTGCGCGTGTTCGACGCCCAGAAGGAAGAGCTGCGCAGCGACATGGTGAAGGCGGTCGAGTTCGACCAGAGCGCCCTCTTCAAGATGATCTACGAGGCCGAGTACGGCACCTACGGCGGCAAGCCGTACAGCCTGCTGGTGGGCGACTACGCGATCGCCAAGACCCCGCAGGACATCGAGTTCGTCACCAAGATGGCCGAGGTGGCCGCCGCCGCCCACGCGCCGTTCCTCGCGCAGGCATCGACCGATCTGTTCAGCCTCGCGAACTTCGGCGAGCTCGACAAGCCGCGCGATCTGAAGAAGATCTTCGAGGGCGAGGAGTACGAGGCATGGCGCGAATTCCGCGACCTCGAGGACGCGCGCTACGTCACGCTCGCGCTGCCGCGCGCGCTGCTGCGCCTGCCCTACGGCATGCCCACCAAGCGCAGCACCACGCCGTGCGACGGCATCAACTTCGACGAGCGCATCGGCGCCTCGGGCAAGGACGACACGCTCTACGGCAAGGACGCCAGCGAGCCGCTCAGCTACGCGAAGCCGGCCCCGGACCATCTGCTGTGGGGCAACCCGGCCTACCTGCTCGCGCAGCGCATCACCAACGCGTTCGCGCACTACAGCTGGACGGCGGCGATCCGCGGCGAGGAAGGCGGCGGCCTGGTGGAGAACCTGCCGCTCTATACCTACACCTCCGACAACGGCAGCACCGAGCTGCTCTGCCCGACCGAGATCTCGATCACCGATCGCCGCGAGAAGGAGCTCAACGACCTCGGCTTCATCTCGCTCTGCCATTGCAAGGGCACCGGCAAGGCGGCGTTCTTCGGCGGCCAGACCACCAACCAGCCGAAGAAGTACTTCTCGGACGCGGCCAACGCCAACGCCCGGATCTCCGCGCTGCTGCCGTACATGCTCGCCGCGTCGCGCTTCGCGCATTACATCAAGGTCATCATGCGTCAGAAGATCGGCTCGTTCCAGACCCGCGGCAACGTCGAGGACTACCTCAACTCGTGGATCTCGAACTACGTGCTGCTCGACGACAACGCCTCGCAGGACGCCAAGGCCGCCTACCCGCTGCGTGAAGCGAAGGTGCAGGTGAGCGAGGTGCCGGGCGAGCCGGGCTCGTACCGCGCCGTGGTGTTCCTCAAGCCGCACTTCCAGCTCGAGGAGCTGACGACTTCGATCCGGCTCGTGGCCAACCTGCCGAAATAACTTCCGTATCTTTCATTTTCCTAGGAGTGGTCATGGATCTGATTCTCTTCCAGCCGGGCGATCAAAGCATCATGAACAGCGACGGCAGCGAGATCGACAACTCGGGCTGGACGGCCGACGGCCCGTCGGGCCTGTGCATCGAAATCGTGTCGCTGCACCAGGGCATGAAGCAGCAGGTCACCACCGACGTCAGCAACAACGCGCGGACCTCGGGCCGGCCCATCATCACCGAGTTCACGCTGGTCAAGTACGTGGACCAGACCTCGGTGAAGCTCTACGAGTACTGCCTCGGCGCCAAGCTGCTGGGCAGCGGCGCGGGCGCGCCGAGCACCATCTACATCGCCCGCGAGTCGGGCGGCAAGACGATGAACATCATCAAGATCCAGCTGAAGGACGCCCTGATCAGCGAGATCCAGCTGCAGACGCACCCGAACGACATGCCCACCGAGCAGTTCAAGCTCAACTTCACCGAAGTCATCTGGACCTACACGCAGCAGCTCAACAACATGACTGCCAAGGGGGTCAAGACGGCCGGCTGGAGTCTCGCCAAGAACATGCCGATCGGCGGCAGCTTCTCGGGGCTCGTCTGACGCGCACGGCTCGTCTTCGTCGCGCACGCAAAATCGTGGTCGCATCACCGGCAAGGAGGTCACATGCAGTTCCTGTTTGAGCGCCTGGCGGAACCTCCCTCGTTCGACGGCACGCAGACGTTCGATCTGCGCGCCGCCGTCGCCGCGCAGATCCAGCGGCTGGTCAGCGCGCGCATCACGCGCTCGGGCGGCGAACGCGATCTGCTCGACTTCGGTTTGCCGAGCGTGGTGGAGTTCGAGCTGAACAGCAAGCCGCAGCTCGAGCTGTATGCGCAGCGGCTCGCCCGCCTCATCGCCCGCTACGAACCGCGCCTGAAGTCCGCCAAGGTGCGCATCGAGGCGCACGACGAGGCGCTTTGCCCGTATCGCATCGCGATCTACGGCACGCTCGACCCCAGCAACGGCGTGGACGTGTTCCACTTCGAGCTGCCTTCCCACTGAGGCCCGCATGCAAGCCGCCACCGTCACGCTCAGCGACTGCTTCCGCGAGGAACTCGCCTCGCTGCGCACCGAGTCGGTCCAGTTCAGCGAGAAGCATCGCGAGCTGGCCCGCACGCTCGGCCTCAACGCGCGCGAGGCGAGCGACCCGCAGGTCGAGCTGCTGCTGCAGTCGTTCGCCTTTCTCGCGGCACGCCTGCGGCACCAGGTGGAACTGGACAAGGCGCGCCTGCCCAATACCCTGCTGTCGTTCCTCTATCCGCACCTGGAGGCGCCGATCCCGTCGATGCTGATCGCGCGCATCGACGTGAAGCCCGACGGCACCGACTATGCCAAGGAACAACTGCTGCAGCGCGGCCGCACCGTGAATGCGCTGACCGCCAACCAGCTCGGCCAGAACGTCGAGTGCCGGTTCCAGACCTGCTACGACACCCCGCTGCTGCCGCTGCGCATCGACGCCGTGGTGCTCGAATCGGCGAGCGAATACGCGTTCGCGGGCGCCGGCTCGTCGTCGCGCTCGGTGCTGCGGGTCCGTCTCTCGGCGGCCGGCGTCGGCACCCTGCAGTCGAAGGGGCGCGGGCCGCGCCGGCTGCGCTTCTACATCGACGACGCGCAGCCCGACGCGGTGGCGCTCTACGAGATGATCGCGCTGCACCTGGAGAGCATCCACGTGCTGCCGGCCGCGCCGCTCACGCCCGGCGCGCAGCCCCTGCGGCAGCTGCCGGCCGAGGCGCTGCGCTGGCTCGGCATGGAACCCGACGAGGCGGTGCTCAGCGCCAACCCGCACACGCACCCCGGCTATCGCCTGCTGCAGGAGTATTTCGCGTTTCCGGAGAAGTTCGGCTTCTTCGAGATCGGCCGGCTCGACGAGCTCGACTTCAGCGGCGTGAGCGAGTATTTCGACCTGCTGCTGATGCTCGACATGCCGTTCGACCCCAAGCATCATTTCTCGGCCCACTCGCTGGTGCTGAACTGCGTGCCGCTCGTCAACCTCTTCACGCAGCGCATCGAGCCGATCGCGCTCGATCACAGCGAGTACGAATACCGCGTGACGGGCGACTTCACGAATCACCGCTACTGCGAGATCCATTCGATCCGCGAGCTCGAATCGATCTCGAGCGAGGGCAAGCCGCGTCCGATCGCGCCTTACTTCGCGATGGACAACTTCGCCAGCCTGGAAGGCCAGGACTATTTCTATCTGTGCCGGCGCCTGCCGGCCACCGCCGCCAACGTCGCGGGCAGCGAGATGTTCGTCTCGTTCCTCGACCAGCAGTTCAACCTCGGCCAGCTCACCGACGAGGTGGTGGGCGGCACCGCGCTCTGCACCAACCGGCGGCTGCCGGAGCGCCTGATGTCGGGCAGCGCGCTGCACCTGGAAGGCGGCGGCCCGGTGAACCGGATCGTCGCGATGACCAAGCCGACCCAGCACCACACGCCGCCGCAGATCGGCAGCCGCCCGTGGTCGCTGGTCTCGCAGCTCGCGCTCAACCACCTCTCGCTCGACGGCGGCGCGCTCGCGCTCGCCGCGCTGAAGGACATCCTGCGGCTGCACGTCGGCCCGCATCGCGAGAGCGGCTGGAAGCAGATCGACGCGATCACCGAGCTGCGCAGCCGCAGCATCATGCGCCACGTCGGGCGCGACGGCTGGCGCGGCTTCGTGCGCGGCTCGGAGCTGACGGTGGTGATGGAGCCGATCGACATCGGCGCGGGCAGCGTGGTGCGGTTCTGCTCGGTGCTGCGCGAATTCCTGCGCGGCTACGCGAGCGTCAATCATCTGGTCGAAGTCGCGCTCGAAACGCGTAACCTGAAGGGGAGCCCCAAGCAATGGCAAGCATCGGCCGGCACCGCTATCGCACTGTAAGGGAGTCCATGCTCAGGCAATACGAGGACTTCAACGTGTTCCAGTTGATGCGCCTCATGCTGTCCGATACCGACAAGCGCCTGCCGATCGGGCGGCGCCTGCGGTTTCGCGCCGACCTGTCGGCCGCGTTCCCCGCCAGCGAGTTCACGCGCGTGGCGGCGCCGCCGCCCGTGCCGTCCGTGCCGCCCCCGGCCTCCGGGGCGCACCTCGACCCGCCGCCCGGCACTGCCGCCGCGGGCGGCGCCCCCTTGCCCGCCGCCGAGGCCGTGCCCGCCGCGCCGCGCGCCTTCGAGATCACCACCGCGAACCTGTGCGTGGCCAGCGTGAGCGGGCCGATGCCCGAGCCGTTCACCGAGTGGGCGCGCGAACTCGCGGCGCTGCGCGCGACCGCGATGGCCGACTTCTTCGACATCTTCAACCAGCGCGCCAACGTGCTGCGCTACGAGCTGAAGCAGCGCCTCACGCCGGGCCTCGACGACACGCCGCCGGAGCGCACCGAGGCGGCCGGCTGCCTGGCGGCGCTGGTCGGCCTGGGCAGCCCGCAGCTGAGCAGCCGGGTGCCGCTGCCGCAGCGCGCCTGGCTCGGCATCGCGGGCCTGCTGGCGAACCGGCGCCGGCAGGGCGCGACGCTGGTGGAGGTGCTGCGCGTGGCGCTCGGCGCGCGCGTCGAGCTGACCGAGAACGTCGGCGCGTGGCACGACCTCGACGAGCGCGACCGCTGCGCGCTCGGCCGCCGCAATCACCGGCTCGGCCAGACCAGCGTGGTGGGGCGCCGCGTGTGGGACCAGCAGGCGCGCGTGCGCCTCGAGATCGGCGTGCTCGACTACGCGGCGCTGTGCCGCCTGCTGCCGCCCGCGCCGAACCCGGCGCCGGCCGCCGTGCCCGGCCTGGCCGCGCCGGCCGCGCCCGGTTACGCGATGCTCAGCGGCCTCGTGAAGCTGCTGGTCGATCGCCTCGCCGACGTCGAGATCGTGCTGCAGGTGGACGACGCGAGCATCCCCGACGCCGGCACGCCGCTGCCCCAGCCCGCGCGCGGCACCGACGGCAGCTCGATGCGGCTCGGCCAGAGCGCCTGGCTCGCCGGCGCGCCCGCGCATCGCCACGCCACGCGGCCGGTGCGCTTTCTCATCACCACCCGCGATTCCGGGAGCCTCGCATGAGCGACCTGGCGAGCGCCGACGCGCGCAGCTTCTCCGTCAACCGGCTCGCGCCGCCCGAGCCGGCCGTCTACCTGCACTGCGCGGTGTTCATCGACCGCCACACCGTGCTCGGCGCCGAGACCTTCCGCCTGCAGAGCTTCCAGGGGCAGGAGAGCGTGTCGGAGCCGTTCGAATACCAGCTGGAGCTGGTGGCCAACTCCGACGGCGAGCGCGCGCTGCCGGTGCGCTTCGACGAGCTGATCGGCCGCGCCATCACGGTCGGCATCGGCAAGCAGATCGATCCCGACTGGAGCACCAGCCTGTTCCGCGCCGCGCTCGAGGGCGGCGTCGCGCCGGACGACACGCGGCTGTCGCTGTTCAACGGCATCGTGACGAGCTTCGCGGTGAAGAACCGCGGCACCTACGCCATCACGATGAAGCCGGCGCTGCACCGGCTCGGCCTGACCAACAACTACCGCGTGTTCCATGGCCGCACCGTCTGGGAAATGATCGAGCTGCTGCTCGACGCGCACCACGTCGCCTACGCGCCGTTCCAGCACAGCCAGCGCAACCTCGCCGTGATCCGCCGCCAGGACTGGATGCAGGCCGGCGAGACCGACCTCGAATTCCTCAAGCGGCTGATGAGCAAGGCGCTGCTGCACTTCTACTTCGTGCATTCGGGCAACGGCCACGCGCTGGTGTTCTCCAACACCGCCCAGTATCCCGAGGCGGTGCCGGGCGGCCGGCCGCTGCGCTACACCTACAGCGACGCGCGGGCGCTCGGCATGGAGCAGGAGGACGTCGTCGGCGAATTCAGCATGAAGAAGTCGATGGGCAGCACCGGCGTGCACGGCGTGCTCACGCAGCAGGACGGCGCGTGGCTCGCCAACCCGGTGGTCGAGTTCAACTCGTTCTACGCCGACGACAACCAGGACGCCAACCCGCTGCCGTTCAACCTCTACAAGAGCTACCAGTACGGCGGCAGCAAGGAGGAGGCGCAGAGCCTGTCGAGCATCACCCGCAGCACGCTCGACGGCAGCCGCCACGAGCTGTCGGGCGCCAGCAACTGCGCGCGCTTGCGCGTCGGCCACCGCTTCAGGCTGACCAGCGGCGCGGGACCCACCAACCCGGTCGAGCCGTTCCTCGAGGACGGCGCGTTCGTGCTGACCGCGGTCCAGCACCAGGCCAGCGCCGACGGCAGCTATCGCAACCAGTTCCAGGCCGGCGACGCGGCCTACCTCATCACGCCCTACTCGATCCAGGCGACCCAGCAGGGCAGCGTGCTGGCCGAGGTGGTGCCGGACCCGGCCGCGCAGGCGCAGACCGCCATCGATTTCGGCGCGCGGCAATCGTTCAGCACCGGCGGCAGCAGCTTCAGCGACGCGCTGAACGACACCGCGTACCCGCAGACCGGCGTGTACGTGCGCTTCTCGACCGCCCCGCGCGACGCGGCCCCGGTGTGGGTCAAGCTCTCCGGCGCGATGCAGACGGCGCCCACGGTGGGCTCGATCGTCGTGGTGGGACGCGCCCAGGACGAATCGGAGCTGCCGGAGATCCAGAACATCATCCAGACCAACGGCAGCCAGCTGGTGGTGCCGGGCAGCTGGCTCTCCAGCACGCGCATCGGCAACAACTACTCGACCAGCTACGGCGACAATCAGAGCATCAGCTACGGCGCCCACTCGCCCGTCGATCTCAAGCAGGCGACGCGGATCGTCACCGACGCCTATCGGAGCGGCCGCTTCGACAACACCAGCTTCTCGGAGGGCGCCGGCTACAGCTTCAGCACCTCGAGCCAGCGCGCGCCGGCCGCGAGCGCCGACAGCGGCGAGCTGTACGGCGCCGACCCGGTGGCGCCCGACATCGTGAGCGCCTCGGAATCGTTCGGCTCGACCTACGGCCGCCAGATCGGCAGCGTCAGCTACAACCATTCGCACTTCGACAAGTCGATCAGCGACGCCTGGGTGCAGACCGAGCAATCGACGCGCTACACGGGCGACAGCACCAGCGTCAGCGTCGGCCTGAGCAGCACCTCGATGGCCTCGATGGGAACCGCGTCGTCGGTCTCGGTCACCGGCACCTCGATCAGCAGCAACCTGGTCGGCGCCTCGATCTCCGCCAACTTCACCGGCTCGTCGATCAGCACCAGCATGACCGGCAGCGTGATCGACAGCTCGATCGTCGGCGACACGGTTCGCAGCTCGGTCTCCGGCAACCTGATGGAAGACAGCGTGTCCGGCAACACGGTCCGCAACACCGTCTCCGGCAACCTGGTCGAAACCAGCGAGTCCGGCAACGTCACGCGCAACTCGCTGTCGGGCGACCTGATCGAGAACACCGAGTCCGGCGACATCACGCGCGACACCATCGCCGGCGTCGTGACGGAAAACGGCGTGGTGGTGTCGCGCAACGGCGTGAAGACCGAGGGCGCCGTCGAGGAAATGGACGTGAAGGGCTCGCACAACCTCTGCGTGACGGCGGGCAGCACCACCCGCGTCGAGACCTCCGGCGCGACCTCGCAGATCACCACCACCGCCGAGATCACGCTGGTGGAAACCGCCGGCCCCGGCGCGCGCGTGTCGAACAACGACGAAACCCCGCACATCGACAACATCGTCACGCGGATCTACATGATCGAAGCCATGATCATCTTCATGTGAGCCGCGATGAAAATCATCAAACCCCAATCGCTCGGCCTGCTGCAGAAGCCCTACACCCACCTCGGCCGGCATCGGCTGTCGGTGGCCGTGATCGGCTTCTTCCCGCTCGGCCGGACCAGCGAGCGCTTCCTCGCCGAGAACCAGCAATGGCCGCACGTGCTGGCGAGCCTGCCGGCCGGCCAGCCGCTCGACGAGGCGATGCCGCGCCAGGGCGCCGAGGTGCTGCTGCTCGGCTCGGCCTACGCGCCGCAGCGCAAGGCCGCCACCAGCGTGGACGTGCAGCTGCGGCTCGACGACCGCGCCGGCCAGCCGCTCGTCAGCAAGTGCCTGTGCGTGTGCGGCGAGCGCGAATGGCGCGCGCCGGCGCTGGGCGGGCGCCGCGTCGGCCAGCCCAAGCCGTTCCTCGCGATGCCGCTCAGCTATGCGCGCGCGTTCGGCGGCGCGCGCCACGCGGCCAACCCGGCCGGCTGCGGCAGCCGTGCGTCGTGGTTCGGCAAGGGCCGCGGCGCGATGCCGAACGTCGCCTACCCGCCCAACGCGGCGGATCCCGCCTGGCGCGCCAGCGTGCCGGCCGGCTTCGGGCCGATCCCGATCGGCAACCGCGCGCGGCTGCGCAAGTTCGGCAGCTACGGCAGCCAGTGGCTCAAGCACGACGCGCCCGGCTTCGCGCGCGACCTCGACTGGAGCGTGTTCAACATGGCGCCGCCCGACCAGTGGACGAAGGCGCCGTTCCAGGGCGGCGAGCGCTACACGCTGCGGCATCTGCATCCGCAGCACGCCGAGCTGTCCGGCACCCTGCCCGGGCTGGCCGCGCGCGGCTTCGTGCTGCGCGCCGGCGAGGCGCCCGAGCAGGCCCGCGAGGTGCCGCTCGCGATGGATGCCGTCTGGTTCGTGCCCGACTACGACCTCGGCGTCGCGGTCTATCACGGCACGCTCGAGATCGGCGACGGCGACGGGCTCGACGTCGACACGCTGATGGTCGGCTACGAACACCGCGACCGCCCGAAGCCCCTGGCGCACTACCACGACGTGCTGCGGCTGCGCCTCGACCCCGAGGCGGCCCGCCTGCACGCGTTCAACGACAGCCAGCTCGCGCCGCAGCGTTCCGAGGCCGAGCAGGCGCGCCGCGCCCGCGAGCAGCAAGCGGCCGAGCAGGCCGTGCTGGCGCGCGACCAGCGCCGCCTCGACCTGCTCGACCAGCAATACTGGGCGCGCCGCGGCAAGGCCCGGCCGGCCGGCCATCAGGTCGCGCAAGCCCGGCTGCCGGCGCTCGGCCTGATGACCTCGCAGACGGCGGCCGAGGGCGACTTCGATCTGTCGGAGATCGTGCTGAAGGCCAAGGCGCTGGCGGCCGACGCCGAGCAGCGCGGCCTGGCGGCGCTCGCCAAGCTGCCGGCCCGGCCGGCGGCGGCGGTGGACGCGGCCAAGCTGCTGGCCGACGCGCTCGAACGCGCGGCGCGGCCGGCCTACGACCTGCTCGCGCCGGAGCAGGCCGGGCGCGATCCGCAGGTCGCCAGCATGCTGGCCAAGCTCGCCGCGCCGGCCGCCGACGCCGGCCCGAAGCAGCACGAGCGCCACCAGCACGCGCGCGACGCGGTCCTGAAGATTCCGGCGCTGCGGCGCCAGGCGCGCCGCTCGGCGCCGAAGCCGACGCTCGCCGCGCTGCCCTATCCGGCCGACGTCGCGCGCCGCCTCGGCGAGCAGATCCGCCAATGGCACGCGGCGGGCGTGGTGCTGGCCGGGCGCGACCTGGCCGGCGCCGATCTGGCCGGCCTCGATTTCTCGGGCGCCGACCTGCGCGAGGCGATGCTCGACGGCGCCGACCTCAGCGGGGCGAAATTCGTCGGCGCCAAGCTGCAGGGCGCCGTGCTGGTGGGCGCGCGCCTGGACCACGCCGATTTTTCGGGCGCCGACCTCACGCGCGCCAACCTCTGCATGAGCAGCGGCCGCGCCATCTCGTTCGACGGCGCCGAGCTGGGCCACGCCCAGGCGATCGACGCGCAGTGGCCGCAGGCCAGCCTGCGCGGCGCCCGGCTGGGCCGCCTGCTCGGGCTGCGGCTCGCCTGCCCCGGCGCCGTGTTCGACGAGGCCGACGCGAGCAAGGCAACGCTGTTCGACCTCGCGGCCGAGGACAGCCGCTGGCATGCCGCGCGGCTCGAGAAGACGGTGTTCATGCGCGCGCGGCTGACGCGCGCCGGCTTCGCGGGCGCGCGGCTGACCAAGACCGTGTTCACCATGAGCGACCTGCAGGCGAGCCGCTGGGAAGGCGCGCGGCTCGACGGCGTGCAGGGCGGCACCCGGAGCATCTGGCGCGACGCCGTGATGAGCGGCGTGACGGCGCGCAACAGCGGCTTCGCCGGCGCCGACCTCTCGCACGCCGATCTGGAGGCGGCCAGCTTCCTGCGCTGCGACTTCGGCCAGGCCGAGCTGCGCGGCGCCCGGCTGGTGGCCGGCCTGTTCTCGCACTGCGGCTTCTATGCGAGCCGGCTGCGCATGGTCGAGGCAAGCGGCGCCGAGTTCTACCAATGCACCTGCCGCAAGACCGATTTCACCGGCGCGCGGCTGGTGGACGCCGTGTTCGCGCAGTGCGAGCAGACCGGCGCGATCCCGCCGCAAGGCGTCACCACCGGGAGCCCCGCATGAGCACGATCTGGGACGACATCGCGCTGGCGATCCAGCTCGACCAGCCGATCAGGCAGCGCGAGCTGGCCGGGCTCGACGCGCGCCGCCGCGAGCTGGGCGGCGCGGCGTTCAGCGAGGTGGACTTCTCGCACGCCTCGTTCGCCGACGCCTCGCTGGCGCGCGCGCGCTTCATCGAGTGCGACCTCAGCGACGCCGACTTCGGCAACGCCGATCTCGACCACGCGAGCTTCGTCAAGTGCAAGCTGCCGCGCGCGCGGCTCGCCGGCCGCAACATGAAGCACGCCTGCTGGGTGGATTGCGACCTCAGCGACAGCGACTGGAGCCACGTGCAGATGCAGACCAGCTCGATCGTCAACAGCGCGCTCGAGGGCGCGCGCTTCGCGGCCGGCACGCTCACGCGCTGCACGCTGATCCAGGACGGCTTCGAGGGCGCCAGCGTGGCCGGCGCGACGCTCGAGCGCTGCGTGGTGAGCCCGGCCGACTGGCGCGAGGTGGACCTGCGCGGGCTGAGCGCCACCGGGGTGGTGTTCTCGAAGGCGAACTTCAGCGGCCAGCTCATGAGCGGCCTGCGCCTGCGGCGCTGCTCGCTGCAGGCAGCGGAGCTCGCCCAGGTCGATCTGGCGGGCGCCGACCTGACCCAGTCGAACCTGTACCAGGCGCGCCTCACGCAGGCCAACCTCAGCAACGTCGAGGCCGGCCACGCGCTGTTCTATCAGGCGAGCCTCGACCACGTGAACCTGGCGGAGGCCAGGCTCGACGGCGCGATCTTCCAGCAGGCGAGCCTGGCCGACTGCCGGCTCGACGGCGCGCACCTGAAGGCCAGCATCTGGAACAAGAGCCACCACCAGCGCGTGTCGTTCCGCGGCGCCGAACTCGTCCACGCGCGCCTCGAACACGTCACGGGCGATCACGTCGACTTCGCCGACGCGACGCTCGATCACGCCCAAATGCATAACGCGACGCTGTGCGACGCGCGGTTTCGCGGAGCCAGCCTGCGCCAGGTCGGCCGGACCGATCCGGCGCGCCTCTCGGCCGAAGCCCGTACCCTTGCCCTGGAGAACGAATGATGGGTTCCACCCGGACCACCAGCAAACTTCCGCCCCAGCTACCGCTGCATCTGGTCGAGGCCAGGGTCATCGTGGCGCTGGAACAGCACGCCTATCTGCTCGACGACGGGCGCGTCGCCCATCAGGCGCTCAGCTGCCTGATCCGCCCCGAGGTGGGCGACCACGTGCTGGTCGCGACCTGCCGGAACGACGCGAGCTACATCCTGCACGTGCTGTACCGCGCCGAGACGCGCCAGGTGCAGCTGAGCGTGCCGGGCGCCGAGGAGCTGCGCGTCGAGCAGGCCCGCATCGGCCTGGTCGCGAACCAGACGATCGCGCTGCACGCGCTCGCCGACGTCGAGGTGACCGCCGCCACCGGCGTGCTGAGCCTTACCGCGCGCAACCTGTTCGCCACCGCGCAGGAAAGCCTGGTGCAGAACGTGGGCCAGTTCATCGGCCGCGCCGGCCACTACCTGCTGGAAGTGAGCCGGCTGCTGCGCCTGCACGGCCAGCAGGCGATCGTCACCGCCGAGCAGGACGTCAAGGTCGACGGCGAACGCATCAGCATGGGCTGAAGCCCGATCCCCCATCGCGATCCGTACCGGAGCCCACCATGTTCGCCACCAACAGCACCTCGTCGATGTCGATGATGACCATCCCGGACGTCTGCAAGACGCCCTTGCTCGTGCCGGTGCCGCTGCCCTATCCGAACATCACGATGTCGACCACCCACATCCCGTCGGTGTTCAACGTGACGATCTGCGACGGGCTCGCGGAGAACCTGCTGACCGAAGGCACCATCAGCATGGGCGACGAGCCCGGCGTGCTGGGCGGCATCGTCTCGAACATCTTCATGGGCCCGGACCGCTACCTGATGGGCAGCTTCAAGGTGATGTTCGGGGTGGCGTTCGCGGCCCGCCTGACCTCGCTGGTCGGCATGAACGGCATGCCGTTCAACACCGTCGGCATGGCGATGGTGCCGGCCCAATGCAGTGTCCTGATCCTTTCCTGAACCATGAGCCGCTCGCCCCTCTCGCTGCGCTCTCACGCGCGCCTCGTCGCGGCCGGCGCCTGCTGCCTGCTCGCCGCCTGCAGCTGGCTCGGCTTCTCGAAATCCGCCGCGGTCTCGCAGGTCAAGGTGGTGGCCGAGGTCGGCGCCAACCAGAACGCGGCGACCCAGCTCGACCTGGTGTTCGTCTACGACAGCAACGTCACGGCGCTGCTGCCCGCCACCGGCCCCGACTGGTTCCAGAAGAAGGGCGCGCTGATGGCCGGCCTCGCCACCGCGATCGACGTGGTGAGCCTGCAGGTGCCGCCCGCCACGCTGGCCACCGCCGCGCTGCCCAGGCGCCACGGCAAGGCGATCGGCGTGTACGCCTACGCCAACTACCTGAGCGCCGCCGGCCAGCCCAAGGGCAACCTCACTCCCTACCAGAACGTAACGATCTGGCTCACGCCGACGACGGTGCTGTACAAGTCGCAGTGACGCCGCCCGCACCCGACACGAGCCACGGAACCCACAGGCCATGACGCCCAACGCCCCCCTCCCCGACGCAGTGCAATGGTCGGAAGGCATGATGCTCTCGCCCCAGCATCTGCAACAGAACGACCGCTACTGGCACGCGCATCTGCGCCATCGCCTGCAGGCCGTGGCGCCGCACTACTGGGGCGTGCTGACGCTGCGCTTCGAGATCGTCAAGGAGATCCTCAGCATCGGCGAGCTCGAATGCATCCTGCCCGACGGGCTGCTGGTCGCGTTCCCCGGCGGCCTGCCGCGCAATCCGCCCGGCAACGTCGAGATCGACGTCGGCGCGGCCTGCCGCAGCGGCGAGGCGCCGGTCAAGGTGTGGTGCGTGGTCAACCCGCGCGGCTCGCATGCCGCCGTGCAGGACAGCCAGGAGCGCCGCTACAACTCGGTGCTCGACGAGCCCAGCGTGGACGAGAACACCGGCGACGGCGCGCTGTCGCTGCCGCGCCTGCAGGTGCGCTTCCAGCTCCACCTCGGCACGATCTCGCCGGCGCCGCAGAGCGCCGTGCCGCTGCTCGAGTTCGTGCGCGGCGACAACCAGCAGCTGCAGGTCACCGCCTACCACGCGCCGATGCTGCGCATCGAGGCGGCCGACTGCCTCGGCCAGACGAGCCTCTGGCGCCAGCTGCACGCGTTCCACGACCGCCTGTGGGACAAGCTCTCGCAGCTCGCCGAGCCGGGCAGGTCCGGCGACACCGAGGACACCGCCGGCAACGAGCGCCGCCAGCATCTGGCCGCCGCGCGCCAGATCGGCGCGTGCCTGCCGCCGCTCTCCACGCTGCTGCACGGGCGCACCCATCCCGAGGCGCTCTACCAGGCGCTCGCGCGGATCGTCGGCGCGGTGTCGGGCATCGGCCCCAACCCGCTGCCGCTGCTGATGAAGCCGTATCAGCACGACGACTGCCAGCCGCAGTTCCAGCAGGCCATGGCGTTCGTCGCCAACCGGCTGGACACGGTCGATACGCGCTACGAGACGCTCGCGTTCCTGCGCACCGACCAGCACGACGCCAGCCTGCCCGAGGCCTGCTTCGAGCGCCGCCTGCCGGCCGGCATGGGCGACGACCTGATCGTCGAGCTCGAGCCGCGCGAGGCGCAGACGCCCTCGCAACTGCAGGCGTGGCTCGACGAGGCGATGATCGCCGACGCCGCGCTGATGCCGCTGCTGCGCCGCGCGCGGGTGGCCGGCGCGACGGCGCGGCCGTTGCAGCCGCACGAGATCGAGCGCGAGAAGCTGCGCCCGCAGGCCTGCCTGTTCTGGGTGAGGAACCAGCCGCTCGCGCTCGACGACCAGGGCGCGCAGACCGCGTTCGGCGACAGCGCGATGCTGCAGATCGTCGGCCGCAAGAACGACGGCCTGCCGGCCGCGATCGTGCTGTATCGCCGCAAGCAGAAGAACGGCGCGAGCGCCGGCGCCGCGCCGGCGCCGTCCGGGGACCAGCATGCGTGACGCCCCGCACTGGCCGCAGCCGCATCCGGGCACGCCCGATCTGGTGGCGCGCTTCGCCGACTTCTACCAGGAGCTGGCCGCCATCAAGGCCGCCCAGACGGGCGGCTGGCTGGCCGTCTATCTGGCCGGCGACGGCGCGCCCCAGCCCGTCACCGGCAGCGAGTTCGCCAAGCGCGTGAGCGCGCGGCTGCTCGCCCTGCTGCAACGCCAGGAGCGCCGCCACGCCGACGAGGCCGACACCGCGGCCGGGCGCGCGGAGCGGCAGGCGCGCTACCTGATGGCGGCGCTCGCCGACGAGGTGCTGATCTTCGAGCTCGACTGGCCCGGGCGCGACGCCTGGCTGCCGGTGCTGCTGGAGCAGGCGATGTTCGGATCGAGCAACGCGGGCTCGCGGTTCTTCTCGATGGCCGAGCAGCTGATCCAGGACACCGCGCGCACCGCGCTGCAAGCCGAGCTCGCCTCGGTGTTCCTGCTCGCGATGGAGCTGGGCTTCAAGGGCCGCTACCGCGCGCGCCAGGCGCAGCCGCAGCTGGAACGGATCCGCGGCCAGCTCTACCAGGTCGTGTTCGCCGCCAGCGGCAAGCTCGACGACGAGCAGCCGGCATTCGCCGAGGCCTACGCGTATCCGCTCACGGGCCGCCGCGACGAGCGCCTCGCGCCGCTGTCGCCGTGGCGCAATCTCGGGCTCTACGGGTTGATCGGCTACCTCGTGCTGTCGGTGATCGCGTGGTTCGTGCTGATGCACCCGTTCGAACATTATCTGAATGGCTAGTCACGGCCTGAGCAGGAGCGCATTCGTGGACGCAATACTGAAATCGACCGCCTGGCTGAAGGCGCAGACCGGCTGGGCACCCGCTGCCGGCACGCTGAAGCTGGTGCTGGGCGTGCTGGCCGCCCTGCTCGCGCTGGCCGTGCTGGCGAAGCTGGCCGGCAAGCTGTGGGCCAGGCTCGGGCCGCTCCTGAAGGCGCCGGCCGTGCCGCCGCTGTGCGGCTGCGAGCCCGCCGCCGAGACCCGCGCGAAGGGCTGGATCGAACGCGCCTCGCTTGCCCTCGACTATTTGCGCACCGGGCGCGAGTGGCGCTACGCGACGCCCTGGCTGCTGGTGCTCGGCCAGGCCGGGGCCGGCAAGACCAGCCTGCTCGAATCGGTCGGCCCGCAGCACACGCAGCCGCTCGGCGAGCGGCAGCAGAGCCTCGCGCTGGAAGGCGCGAGCTGGCACGCGATCGACCAGAGCCTGGTGCTCGATCCGCTCGGCAAGTGGCCCGAGGCGGCCGCCAGCGCGATGCTCGACAGCGGCACGGCGGACGGCGCCGATGCGCGCCGCTGGCTGAAGTTCCTCGACCAGCTCGACGCGCTGCGCCCCGAGCGCGCGCTCGACGGCATCGTGCTGGTGGTGTGCGCCACCACCTTCCTGCAGCGCGACCCGGCCCGCCTGATGGCCGCCGCGCAGAACGCGCGCCAGCAGCTGCGCACCATCGAGGACCGGCTCGAATTCGCACTGCCCGTCTATGTCGTGGTCACCGCCTGCGATCACGTCGAGGGCTTCGGCGCGTTCTGGCGCTCGCAGGCGCCGCAGCGGCACACCGAGATGGTGGGCTGGTCGGCGCCGAGCCAGACCTTCGACACGCCGCCCACCCAGTGGGGCGCGCAGATCTTCGCGGCGATCGGCGCCCAGCTGCGCGCGCTGCAGGTGGAGACCGCCGCGCACTGCGAGCGGATCGCCGCCGACGACGCCGACCCGATGTTCCTCTACCCGCTGCGCTTCGCGCAGTTGCAGGGGCCGTTCGAGCAGTGGCTGTCGGTGGTGTTCCAGGTATCGGCCTGGGAGACCACCTTCTTCCTGCGCGGCGTCTATTTCACCGGCCTCGTCGCCGAGCCCGGCGAGCCGCTCGAAGCGCGCGACGGCCCGCGCCGCGACGTGGCGTTCGTGCGCGACCTGATGCTCGAGAAGGTGCTCGCGGAGAAGCATCTGGCGCGCCCGACGCGCGCCGGCGTGTGGTCGCGCAACCTGCTGATCCGCCGCGTGCAGTGGGCCTGCGTGATCGGCTTCTCGCTGCTGCTGCTGGCGTTCGCCGTGCGGGTGTGGATGATCGACGCGCAGATCGGCCGGGTGATCCAGGCGCTCGAGCGCATGCAGCAGCTGCAGGCACCCGCGCCCGGCGCCGGCTGCATCGCGCAGGCGCCCGTCTATCAGCTGATCGAGCAGGTCGCGCAGATCGACGCCGACGCCAGCAGCTGGCTGCTGCCGGCGTCGCTGTTCGATTCGCGGCTGAGCCACCAGAGCGCGCGGCGCGTGATCGACACCGCGTTGCGCAAGGTGATCCTGCCGGGGCTCGCGTGCCAGCTGTCGCAACGCGCCTACGCGCTCGGCAACGAGGCCAATCGCGGCATCTCCGCCGGGCTCGGCTACACCCAGGCGCTCGACCAGCTCCAAGGCTTCGTGCAGCAGGCCGACCAGTACGAGCGCAACGCGGCGCGCTTCCAGCGCCTGCTGGGCAAGACCCCCTACGCGCGCGAGCGCGTGCCGTTGCCCGGCTTCTTCGATCTGGTCGAATACGCCTACCGCACGCCGGTGCCGCCGTATCTGCGCGCGCATGCCGGCCTGCTGCCCGTCACCCTCGGCGATCTCACCGAGCGCGATTTCAGCGGCGAGATCGCCACCCCGCCGCAGCTCAGGCAGAGCGTCGGCAATCACATCGTCGCGCTGGCCGCGCAGGCGGGCAGCCTGCTGCAGGCCGAACTGCAATCGGGCCTGCCGCTGCTCGAACAGCTGCAGGCCAGGCAGCAGCCGATCCTCGCGCACGTCAGGCAGTTCACGCACTGGCTGAACTGGATCCGCACCGCGTGGCTCGGCTCCAGCGCCGCCGCCAACCCGATCCTGACGGTGCAGAACCAGCTGCTCGCGAGCCTGCAGCCGCTGGTCGCCGACTTCGGCTATCCGTCCTACATCCAGGCCCAGGTCAGCGCGCAATTCGACGCCGCGCATCAGTATCCGCTCGCGATGCAGACGCTGAACGCGCTGACGCTGCCCGGCTACGGCGCGCTGTTCGTCAACGTCAACGGCCAGATCACGCTGAACCCGGCGATGCAGGGCGAGCTGACCGGCCTCGACGCGCTCGGCAGCCTCGGCTACATGTCGATCGATCCGCTCGCCAGCTTCAGCTGCACGGGCAAGCTCGCCAACTGGAGCCAGGGCCTGCTCAAGGACGCCGCCCAGTACCCGGCCGACTACCGGAAGTTCCTGGCCCAGCCGATGCTCAAGGGCGGCCAGCCCGACGCGCTCTATCGCCAGCTCGCGCGCTACCAGCTCGAACTGGCGATGAACAACCAGCTCGCGCAGGCGCAGGCCGCGGCCGGCTACGCCGCGAGCGGCACCGACACCAGCACCGAGGCGCAGCAGAGCGCCGACAGCGGCAATTTCGCGGCCGTCGCGCCGCTGGTGCTGAACGTGGAGCAGCAGTTCCGCGCGCTGGGCATGGACGGCAGCGCCACGCAGCTCACGCAGTGCGCGCACCAGTACGCCAACAGCCAGCTCGGCCGCATCTCGCTGCTGGCCGACCAGAGCCAGCTGTATCAGCCGGCCTACCTGCCCGCCTCGCCGGCCCCGGACGCCTACTTCTTCGATCTCGGCAGCACGCCGGTGGTGACCGACATGCTGGCGCGCCAGGTCAGCCGCGTGCAGGTGCTGGTCGGCTACGCCCAGCCGTTCCTGACCTATCTCGGGCAGGCCGGGCCGTCGGCCTCGAACGCGAGCGCCAACACCGCCAACGCGGCCTACTGGAACAACACCGCCAGCGAACTCAGGCGCTACACGCAGGGCAAGGACCCGAACTCGCAGCCGGCCGTGCTCGACAACCTGTTCCTGAAGCTGCTGCCGGCGCTGCAGAACGACAACTGCGGCGAGCAGCTGGCCGCGTACTCGTCGCCCGCGCTCGGCAACGATCTGTTCTCGAACTACCGCGGCCAGCTCATGCAGGGCGTGCAGATGCACTGCAAGGGCGAGCGTTACGCGCAGGCGCAGAACGCGTTCCAGCCGGTGGCGAGCCGCTTCACGCGCGACCTGGCGGGCCGCTATCCGTTCGGCACGCTCGACGCCGACGACGCCAGCCTCGACGCCGTGAAGGGCTTCTTCACCGACTACGAGGGCCGGCGCGCCGCACTGCAGAAGCAGGTGGCGGGCATCAACGATCCGTACTGGAAGAGCGTGCGGCAGTTCCTCGCGCAGCTCGATCAGGTGGACGCGTTCCTGCAGGGCAACGTGGTGCCGGGCACGGCGCCGGGCGACCCCGCCGCCGATCCGCTGCTGAGCCTGAACGTCAACTTCCGCGCCCTCAAGCCCGGCGCGAACGGCAGCAACCAGATCATCGAGATGAACCTGGTGTCGGGCGCCAAGGGCGCCTCGTTCCCGAACGGCGGCAGCACCCTGGACTGGCAGTTCGGGCAGCCGCTGGTGCTCGACCTGTCGTGGGCCGGCCTCTCGCCGTGGCGGCCGTCGCTGGCCGTCGGCGCGCCCGATCTGCAGGTGGACGGCAACACCGCGTCGTTCGCGGCCGCCGGCAACTGGGCGCTGCTGCGTATGATGGAGCGCCATCGGCCCAGCGCGGATCCGGCCACCGATCCGCGCGACGCCACGCGCTCGCTGCTGCAGTTCGACGTGCCGGTGCTCGATTCGAGCCGCGCCGGCAGCCCGGCCACCGATACCGCACACGTATTCCTCGGTATCCGGCTGTCGAACGTCAACGCGAAAACCCCGACGCCGCTGAAATTGCCGGCGGTATTCCCGATCTCGGTTCCTCCCTTGACGCCACGACCATGAATCCATCGCTTCTTGCCGACGCCCGGCAGCATTTCGAACAGACCCTGCGGATTTCCTTCGACGCGCTGCTCGCGCCGGTCGAGATGTACCCGCCGTGCGGACGGCCGGCGCGCGAGTGCCGCAGCTACAGCCAGATCAACCAGGAGCGGCGCCATGACGACCCGAGCCTGCCGCTCGGGGCCTGGCAGCGCGACCTGAAGCGCACCGACTGGCTCAAGGTCAGCCATCTGGTCGCGGACATGCTGCTCCACGACAGCAAGGACATGCAGCTGCTGGCCTGGCTCTACGAGGCGCAGATCAAGCAATACGGCTTCGCCGGCATCGCGCCGACGCTGGTGCTGCTGCGCGAGATGGTCTCGCGCTACTGGAACGAGATCCACCCGTTCGGGAGCGAGGGCGATTTCGAGCATCGCGCCAACCTGATCCGCTCGATCTCCGACAAGCATCTCGCGGCGCTGCGGCTCACGCCGCTGCTGCGCCTGGAGGGCGGCAAGACCTATTGCTGGGCCGACTGGGAGCGCGCGCATCGCCATGAGCGCATGCGCGCCGGCGGCCATGCCGAGCTGCCCGCCGAGGGCGCCACGCTGGAGGAGCTGCAGGGGGCGCTGAACGCCACCGCGAGCGCCGATTTCCTGACGCTGCGCGCGCGGCTCTGCGACGCGCTGCAGGCGATCGCCGAGATGAGCGCGGCGCTCGATCCGCGCTTCGGCAACGAGGCGCCGAGCATGGGCAAGACCATCGAGCTGCTGGAGACGATCCGCTCGCTGGTCGACGGCGAACTGCACACGCGCGGCGTGCGCACCGAGCCTGAAGCGCCGCTGCAGGCCGATGCCACGGCCGATGACGCCGCGCCCGCTGCAACCGAGCCGCACGACACGCCGGGCGCGGCCGCCGCCGCGCCTGGGGGCGGCCCGATCGCGAGCCGCGCCGACGCCTACGCGCGCCTCGAGGAAATCGCCGAGTACCTGATGCGCCAGGAGCCGCACAGCCCGGTGCCGTACCTGGTGCGGCGCGCCACGCTGTGGGGCCGCATGAACACGGCCGAGCTGTATCAGGAGCTGTTCCTGAGGCTCGGCGGGCAGCTGAACATCTTCGAGATGGTGGGGATCGAGAATCCCGGCAGCCCCGAACGGCAGGCATAAGCGAAGCGGGCACGACGCGAGGGCACCGACATGCAGAACCCCATCCTGACCATCGACACCGGAGATTCGGCGCGAGGCCGCGAGCCGTCTGCCGGCGACGCGTCGCTGGATGCGCTGCTGAGTCTGCTGAGCGAACACGACTGGCAGGCCGCGGCCCTGGTGCGGCATCTGCCCGAGCTGCTGCGGCAGGCCCCGACGCTCGACGCGGCGCGGCGCCTGCCCTGGCTGATCGGCCTGCAACGCGGCTGGCAGCGCGACCGGGACGCGCTCGATCCGGACGCGCGGCGCGCGCTGCTCGAACTGGCCTGCCGCTGGGCCAACTGGCCGCTCGCGATCGCGGTGGGTGAATCGCTCGTGCCGGTGCACCGGCTCGACGAGTCGGCCAGCCGGTTCCTCCGCGACGCCTATCTCGCGATGGGTCACATCGAGGCGGCCATCGATCTGGCGGTGTCGATGCAGCTCGCCTATCCCGCGCGGCGCGAGCATGCCGAGGCTTATCGCCAGCTCGTCGCCTGGCGCGAGTGGCGGCATCGCAACACGCTGCCGGTGGGCGAGGTCGCGCACGAGGACGATCCGCTGCGTCTGGAGCCGCTGGGGCACCAGCACATCGACGATTTCGGTTGGCAGTACTACGATCCGGAAATCGCGAAGCGCTGCTGCCTGCCTCGCTTCGAACATGCCGGGGCATGGCACGACTGGCTCGACCAATCCTATGCGCACGGCGACCAGCAACTGTTCGCCGTCATGCATCGGCAGTGGGGCTGCATCGGCTGCGTCGGCCTGATCCAGCATCGCGACGTCGGCCTGTTCTACTACTGGATCGGACGCGACTTCCAGGGCTACGGGTTCGGCCCCGGAGCGGCCGCGCAGCTGCTGGCCGCCGCCCACCGCCATGCCGGCATGCGCTGTTGCTATGCCAAGGTCTACGACTACAACCAGCCGTCGCGTTCGGCGCTGCTGAAGATCGGCTTCGCCGATACCGGGCTGCGTGCCGCCGCGCCGCACGACGACCAATTGTTCTATCGGATCGGCGAGCCGGATTCGGATGCGCGCGTCGCGCTCGAGGTGCACACGCTGATGGCGCGACTCGACTCGGAGTTGCGGATCGCGATGCCGCTGACGAAACTCGGCGGGGCCATGCATGCCTGACGTGTCCGCCGCATCCGCGACACGCGTGCATACGCCATCGTCAGGGCAGACAAACCAATCGGGAGGCCGGATGAGCAGCAGCGACAAGCCCAGACCGACATCGGGGCACTGGATCGGCACGCAGCCGGCCCTGCCGGAAAACATTCCGACAACGCTGCCCCCCAAGCAGCAGCGAATCGTCCACGACTATCTGACGGGCACGAACATGAACCTGCAGCACGGCAGCATGGAAACGCTGGTGCAGCGCGCCGATGCGCATCATCGCTGGGCGAGCGTCGAGAACCGCATCCTGCACGATACCGACACGCAGTTGCGCAGCAGCCAATCCGAGCATTTCCGACTCAGCAGCCAGATGATCCACGACGAGCGGCGGGTGCTGGCGGAACGGGCCGACAGCATCCGCCGCTCGTCGGTCACGCCTGCGCCGTCAGTCGATCCGACCAAGCCCCAGCAGCAGGAATGGCATCCCCAACGGCTGGGGCAGGTGCGGCAAGTCACCGAGTTCACGCCGCAGAGCGAGGGCGACGGCTACCGGGAGCCCGCCGAAATGCTGATTCGCGGACAACGGGGACCGCTGACCGAGACACAGTCGCCCCAGCTTCAGCCCGCACGGCGTCGATCTCTCCCTGGATCCCGACTCGAGCTTGCGCGACCAGCAAGGCATCCCCGTCATGATGGGCACGTCGGGCACCGCCTCGGACGTGACGCGCTTCCATCGCTACGCCCTCGACCATCTGCCCTCCTCCTCGCAACAGCCGGCGACCCAATCGCACGGCGATCTTCGGCTGCTGGCCGATCTGAGCTTTCACTATCTGCGCACCGGCCCGGTGGTCGGCCAGGTCAACGCCAGCATCGCCGCGCACGAGCAGCGGCAGAACCTGCAGAAGATCGAGGACCGGACCGCGCCGCGCTCGCCGATGGCCACGCAGACCCACAGCTACATGGAGGTGCGCGACGGCGTCATGGCAACAGGCCGGACCGAGCCTCAACCGAAGTCGAAACTCTGACGGCGCGTCACCGGGCAGGCGCGTCGGCTTTCCCTTCCCTACCCGTCAACCACCAGGAGAACTCATGAGCACTATTTTTCGCAGGTCAGTCCAGGGCGCCGTAGGCGTCGCGGCGATGTCCCTGCCTTCGTTCGGCCATGCCGAAGCCGTGGGGCAGCGCAATCAATTCGCGCAGCGGATCGAGCATTTCGACAACCCTTACGCGCAAGGCGTCAGGCTCGCCAATTCCTTGCTCACCCGCGCCCAGGTACCGCTGGCGAACACCGCGGCCGATCACATGTTCGAGGCGATCCAGGCAGTCGAAGACCGAAGGATTTCCAGCACCACGGCTGCGACGTTCCATGAAACCGCGGGATTCGCGCGCAGCTTCGTCGAATCGGCTCGCCAGCGCAACATAAGCGGCATGTCGTCGTCGATGCTCGGTGTGATCGCCGCGCCGCTGCGTGGCATGGCGGTCAATCTCGCCGCCTCGCAAACTGCGGGCTCGCTCGAAAACGACGCACGGGAAAGGTTCGGATTCGACGGCTTCTGAGGCAAAGGCGGCGGCGGCACGCCTGCTGTCGTCGCCGGTCCGGCTCGGCCCCGCGTTCTCAGGCCTCGTCCGGCTCCGGCACGATCAGCGTCTGGCTGCCGGCGTCGCCGCTCTCCCCGCTGCGCGCCGACGCGTGGCGCCCCGCGCCGTCGCCGTCGAGCCGCTCGCGCACCTCGCGCGGCAGCCGGTGCGTGAGGATGGTCTGCGCGCGGCGCGGCAGTTCGAGTTCGATCGCGGCGAGCGGCTGCTGGCGCGGCGAGCGCCCGGCGCCGCCGGCATGCTCGATGGTGGCGGCGCGCCGGTCCTCGTCGCCGGGTGCGCGCGTGCCGAGCACGGGGCGCGTCGCGCCGTTCGGCACGATCAGCTCGACACGCTGCGCATCGCCGCGCAGGCGCAGCGTCACGGGGGAACAGGGCTGGTCTTTTCGCATCACGGGCTCACCGGGGATCGAACGCGCGGGCGAGCCCACGCAGCACAAGGAAACCGCGGCGTACCGCTCGCGCGGCACGCCGCCCACCATCCGTTCAAGCGGCCTCGGCCGATCCGGAGCGAACCGTCCGATGGCACGCATCTACCAGACCAACCACATGGGCGAGGCGCATTTTCGCGTCAACCTCTCCGACCGCGGCAGCGCCGACCTGCTGGTCCGTCGCGTGAGCAGCTGGGGGCTCGCGCACGGCGACGCGCACTGGTACATCACGCGCGACAAGCAGGATGCCGAGGTGTGGCTGTGCTTCACGAGCCTCGGCATGGCGCAGTTCAAGGTCTGCTTCGTCGACAGCTACGGCGAGGCGGGCTGGCAGCGGTCCCACCCGCTGCAGGGGCGCCTCGGGCGCTGAACCGCGCGGGCGCGCCGGCCCCGCCTCGTCACGCGCGTTCGCGCGGCGCGCGCCACAGCACGCGGTTGCCGATCGGCACGCGCGCCACCTCGCCGCGCGCGAGCAGCAAGTCGAGCGCCGCCTGCGTGATGTCGAGCGGCAGTTCCTCGCCTTGCGCGCCGACCCAGAAATAGTGAACGCCTTCGACCGTGTCGGCCGCGGCGGGACGCCTTTGCAGATACTGCGCGATTAGGGCGGCGACGTGCTGAACCAACGCGTCATTCATGAAGCGCACCTTGCCGTCAAGAATTCGTCAAGCCGAAAGCTTACCTCAACCGCCACGCCCGGCTCAGTTCGAGCGATCGCGCACCAGGCCGTGCTTGCGCACCAGCTTGCCGAACGCGCTGCGCTCCTCGCCCGCGAGCCGCGCGGCCTGCGAGAGATTGCCGTCCGCCTCGGCCAGCAGCCGCCGCAGGTAATCGATCTCGAAGCTGGCGATCGCCGCCGCGCGCCCGCTCTTCAACGGGCGCGCGGCAGCGTGCGCGATGCCCTCCGAGCCGGCCGCGCCAGCCGCGCCGCCGAGCCGCACGAAACCGTCCTCGCTGAGCAGCACGGCGCGATGCACGGCGTTCTCGAGCTCGCGCACGTTGCCCGGCCACGCGTGGCTGCGCAGATGCGGGTAGGAGTCCTCGTGAAGCCGCATCCCGGGCTTCGCGTAGCGCGTGCGCAGCCGGTCGAGAAACGCCTCGGCCAGTTCGACCACGTCGCCGCCGCGCTCGCGCACGGGCGGAATCCGCAGCATCACCACGTCGAGGCGGTACAGCAGGTCGCGCCGGAACTGCCGCGTCTCGGCCAGCGCGGCCAGATCGGCGTTGCTGGCCACCACCACGCGCACGTCCGCCTGGCGGATCCGCGTGCCGCCCACGCGCCGGTAGCTGCCGTCCTGCAGGAAGCGCAGCAGCGCGGCCTGCGCCTTCAGGCCGAGCGCGTCGATTTCGTCGAGGAACAGCGTGCCGCCCTCGGCCTCGCCGATCAGGCCGTCGCTGACGAGCTTGGCGTCGGTGAACGCGCCGCGTTCATGGCCGAACAGCTCGCTTTCGACCAGCGCCTCCGGCAGCGCGCCGCAATTGACGGGAACGAACGGCGCCTGGCGGCGCCCGCTCAGGTAATGGATGGCCCGCACCGCGAGCTCCTTGCCCGTGCCGGTCTCGCCGAGCACGGTTACCGGCACGTCGACGCCCGCGATCTTCTCGATCTGGCGCCTGACCGCCTCCATGATGTCGGACGAGCCGAGCATGTTGAGACGGGAACACTGGTTCATACGCACTCCGAAGCTGGTCGATTGCCCTGCGACGGCGGGCGCTGGAAGGACGCCGCGGCGGAGCGGTTTTATTGTCGGGCGGTAGGGCTGCACATGCCTGGTGACGGCCAGGTCGGACCCGAGCGGGCCTGCCTGCGCGCTGCGAATGCTCCCCGTTACCGCCGCCGTTCGCACGGCGCCGAGCATCCTGCGCGGCCATAATCGTAATTAGTATTGACCGGCGTGAAAAGAGATTTCTTGAAGCAATGGCTGGAAATAGGTAGGTAGATATGCAAATCAATCCGGGTGAATTGATCAATCCACCGATTCGACACCGCAGGTATACCCGCATTTAATACGGCATACCCTCCGGCATGCGATCGAAGCGATATTAACGGTCGCCGGCGCAACAACTTTAGGGTCGCGCCCGGCTTTTTCCGACACCGCGGAAAGCCTTGGCAGCGGCCCGGCAGGCGCCGCGCGGATTGATTTTCCCGCGCGGCACCGGTTTTCCGGACGCGCGCGAATGGATTCCATTCTGGACGCAAACGATTTACCGGCAATCCGGCAATCCGGCAATCCGGCAATCATTTCGCAATGCAATCCGGCCTCGTCAAGCCGGGGCGTGAATGCGCCGGCGGGCGCGGGCAACGAAATGCCCCATCAAACAAGTCAGCAATATGACGTAGGCAAATGATTTATGTTGGTTTAAGGACATCGGCCGGCACCGAAGCGGTAGCGCGAGCCCCGGGTGGCTGCGGTGAGGCACGCCGAACCGCGTGCAGGTGGAGGCGCTCGCGGTGCCGGTGCCGCAAGCGCATGCCGCCGGCCGGCGGCCAGACACGGGGGCGTGCATGCGGCCGCCCCTCGTCGCCCCTTGTCGCCCCATGTCGTCCCTCGTCGCTGCGCTTGCCGCGCCCGTGGCCGGCAGCTTCGGCGCCGGGCCGGCGGGTCAGTCCCGCCCGTCCTCGTGCGGACCGGTCTCGACGTCGTATTCGTCGTCGGGCGGCTCCTCGCCCTCGACGTCGGGGCTGAACGTCACGTCATTGGCGTCCCAGTCGACCTCCACGTCGTCGAGGAATGCCTCCGCGTCGCTGTCGTCGGTCACCTCGTCGGGCAGGTCCAGCGAAATGGTGGCCATCACGTCACCGTCGAGCGTGATCTCGTGTTCGCTGTTCTCGTCGTTCGAATCGATGTAGTAGACCGTGACGCTGGCGCGTCCGCTCACCTCGATGCCGCTGTCGGGCGCGTCGCCCGGCGTGAAGTCGAGTTCGATGACGGTCGCATCGGTGATGGTGGCGGGCGGATCCCAGTTCACGTCGCGATGGTCGAGATCGGTTTCCT
The DNA here is from genome assembly GCF_000960995.1 of Burkholderia glumae LMG 2196 = ATCC 33617. Lineage (NCBI taxonomy): Bacteria > Pseudomonadati > Pseudomonadota > Betaproteobacteria > Burkholderiales > Burkholderiaceae > Burkholderia > Burkholderia glumae. Next base: position 2,318,735 of record NZ_CP009434.1, read on the forward strand.
GGCCGATCAGCCGATCGCGAATGCCGTCCTCGATCTGCGCCACGAAGCTCGGATCATCGAAAAGCCCTTTCAGGAACGCGCTCATGTTTCCCCTCGATGTTCGGCGGTTAGGTTCTCCCGCGAGGCAGCATACCATTGCGTCGCGGCGCGCGCCGGCCAATCCGAAGGCTCGAGGCTGATCGGCCGGGCCGGCTGGCTCCAGCCGGTTCGTGCCCGGATGCGCCATGCGCGAAGCCGGGGCGCGCTCCGGCTCGCCGCGCCGCCGCACGCTCAGCGCGGCACGGCCAGTACCCGGTCGCCGGCCACCACGTACACGGCCTCGCCGGCCGCCCGCGCCGCCGCTCCCACCTCGAAGCCGCCGGTGAATTCGCCGAAGGCCGGCAGCACGCCGGCCCGCGCGCCGAACCGGAAGCACGGCAGGCGCACGCGGTCGGCGCCCGCCGCGAGCCGCAGCACCGGATGCTCGTGGCCGGCCAGCGCATAGGCGCCGTCCACCAGGCACGGATGATGGCAGAGCGCCCACGGCCCGAGCCGATACGGCTCGCTCACGCGCTCGATGCCGAACCCGGCCGGCAGCGCGCCCGCATGCCGGTCGTGATTGCCCTCCACCAGCACGAGCTGCAGCGCCGCGTGCCGCGTGCGCCACGCGCGCAGCGCGCTCAGCAGTTCCTCGGCATGCGCCTCGCGCGCGTGCAGCAGATCGCCGAGGAACACGATCGAGGCCGGCCGATGCGCCGCGATCAGGCGCTCCAGCCGCGCCAGCGCCACGCCGGTGGCGCCGGCCGGCACCGGGATGCCGCGCGCGCGGAACACGGCGTCCTTGCCCAGATGCGCGTCCGCCACGAACAGGCTGCGCCGCGCCGGATCGAACGCCGCGCGCCCGGCCGACAGCTGCAGCGCATGCCCGGCCAGCTCGATCGTCAGGGTCTCCTCAGTCATGCGCCGCCTCGCGCCGCGCCGTATTCTCGAGCGCCGCCAGCATGCGCTCGACGCGATCGGCCAGTTGCTCGGTGCTGACCTTCTCGCGCAGGCGCGCGACGATCAGCGGAAACGCGAACGGCGTGGGCCGGGCCGGCTGCGTCAGCACCAGCCGGCTCTCGCGCATGCGCGAGAGCGCGTCCCGGATGCGCCGCGCCTCGAGCTCCTCCAGCATGACCTCGCGCTCGGCCTGCGCGAGCAGCAGGTTCTCGCGGTCGTGCTGGCGGAACACCTCGTAGAACAGGCTGCTCGACGCCTGCAGCTGGCGCGCGCTCTTCTGCTGCCCGGGATGGCCCTGGAACACCAGCCCCGAGACGCGCGCGATCTCCCGGAACCGGCGCGCGGCCAGCTCGGAGGCGTTGAGGCTCGCGAGCATGTCCTGCTCCAGCCGGTCCGGCGAAAACAGGCCGCCGTCGATCAGCGCCGGCCAGTCGAAAGGCTGCGCCGACAGCAGTTCGAAGCCGTAGTCGTTCACCGAGATCGAGAACGTGCTGGGCTGCTCGCGCGCGACGCGCCACGCGATCAGCGCGCCGAGCCCGACATGCGCCATGCGGCCGGCGAACGGATAGCAGAACAGGTGATGGCCCTCGCGCGTGCGCAGGCACTCGACCACCAGCACGCCGGGGCCCGGCAGCGCCGACCAGCGTGCCTGCAGCGCCAGCAGCGGCGCCACCGCGCGCAGCTCCGGTTCGCCGTCGGCCGCGCCGTCGCGCGCGCGCGCGAGCATCACCAGCACCGCGTCGGCCAGTTCCGACGACAGCGGCATCCGGCTGCCCGCCCATTGCGCGAGCGCGCCGCGCGAGCGGGCCGCGCGCCGCACGTAGGCCGTCATGTCGCGCACGCGCACGAGTTCGAGCGCGCGGCCGGCGAAGGTGAAGACGTCGCCGGGCTTCAGGCGCGAGACGAATGCCTCCTCGATCGTGCCGATGCGCCCGCCCGTCAGCCAGGCCACGTTGATGCTGGCATTGGCCACGATCGTGCCGACGTTGTTGCGATGCCGCCGCGCCAGGTCCTCGCGCGGCACGCGATAGACGCCGTCGGCATCGGCCGCCACGCGGTGATAGTCGGGATAGGCCGACAGCGAGGCGCCGCCGCGCTCGACGAAGGCCAGTGCCCAGTCGAACTCGGCCTGCGCGAGATCGCGATAGGCGTAGGCCGTGCGCACCTCGTCGTAGAGCGCGCGCGGCCTGAAGCCGCCGCCGATCGCCACCGTCACCAGATGCTGCACCAGCACGTCGAGCGGCTTGAGCGGCATCTCGCGCCCCTCGATGCGGCCCGCGCCGATGGCCCAGCGCGCGGCGGCGGCCTCCACCAGCTCCAGCGCATGGGTCGGCACGATGGTCACGCGCGAGGTGCGGCCGGGCGCGTGGCCCGAGCGGCCGGCGCGCTGCATCAGGCGCGCCACGCCCTTCGGCGAGCCGATCTGGAACACGCGCTCGACCGGCAGGAAATCGACCCCGAGGTCGAGGCTCGAGGTGCAGACCACGGCCTTGAGCTTGCCGTTCTTGAGGCCGAGTTCGACCCAGTCGCGCACCGACTGGTCGAGCGAGCCGTGATGCAGCGCGATCAGCCCGGCCCAGTCGGGCCGCCGTTCAAGCAGCGCCTGATACCAGCCTTCCGCCTGCGAGCGCGTGTTGGTGAACACCAGCGAGCTGCGCGCGGCGTCGATCTGGTCGGCCACGGCGCCCACCTGCCGCATGCCGAGATGGCCGGCCCACGGGAAGCGCTCGATGGTCTCGGGTATCAGCGTATCGACCACCAGCGGCTTCGGCTGCGCGCCGCGCACCATCACGCGCGGCGTGCGCACCGCGTGCAGCAGCGCGTCGTGCGCGAGCGCGAGATTGCCGAGCGTGGCCGACAGCCCCCATACCTGCAATGCCGGGCGCCAGCCGGCGAGCCGCGCGAGGGCGAGCTGGGTCTGGGTGCCGCGCTTGTTGCCGAGCAGTTCGTGCCACTCGTCCACCACCACCAGCCGCAGCCGCGCGAGCGTCTCGCGCGCGTCGGCGCGCGTGAGCAGCAGCGACAGGCTCTCGGGCGTGGTGACGAGCGCCGACGGCAGGCGGCGGTTCTGCCGGCTGCGCTCGGCCGATGGCGTGTCGCCGGTGCGCAGCCCCACCGTCCACGGCACGCCGAGGCCCGACACGGCCGCTTGCAGGGCACGCGCCGTGTCGGCCGCGAGCGCGCGCATCGGCGTGACCCAGAGCACGGTCAGCGGCGCCGGCAGGCGGCCCGCGCGCACGGCGGCCGGCGCGCCCGGCTCCGCAGGGGCCGCGCGCGCGCCGTCGAGATCCGCGCCGTCGAGATCCGCGCCGTCGGCAGCGGCGGCGCCGCCCCCCTCGTCGCCCGCATAGGCGGCCAGCGCGCCGAGCCAGACCGCCCAGGTCTTGCCGGCCCCCGTGGTGGCATGCAGCAGCCCGCTCGCGCCGCGTGCGATCTCGCGCCAGACCTCCTCCTGGAACGCGAACGGCTGCCGGTCCTGCGCCGCCAGCCACGCCGCGATGCGCGGCCCGATCGGCCGGCGCGCGGCGGCCGCGTCGAAGGCGAACGGCGCGGGCCGAAACGCCTGGGCGGCCGCATCGAGCTTGGCCTGCGCCGCGCGCGTGCGCGGCATGCGGCGCCCGCGCGGCCGGCGGCGCTGCGCATCCGCCGCATCCGCGGCGTCGCGCGACGCGGCGGGATCGCCGCCGGCAGCGGCGCCATCGTGTTCACGGCCGTGCCGCTCGCCGGTGCCGCGCGCCCCGCTCATGCCGGCGCTCCGTTCAGAAAGCCCTTGAGCATCTCCAGCGTGTCCGCCTCGTCGATCGACTTGTCGGTGCGCCAGCGCAGCATGCGCGGGAACCGCACGGCGATGCCCGACTTGTGGCGCGGGCTCGCCTGGATGCCTTCGAAGCCGATCTCGAACACCAGCGTGGGCGTGACGCTGCGCACCGGGCCGAACTTCTCGATGGTGGTCTTGCGCACCACCGCGTCCACCTGGCGCATCTCCTCGTCGGTCAGCCCGGAATAGGCCTTGGCGAACGGCACGAGGGTACGCACGCCGCCGGCCTCGTCCCACACCGCGAACGTGAAGTCGGTATAGAGGCTCGCGCGCCGGCCGTGGCCGCGCTGCGCGTAGAGCAGCACCGCGTCGATCGCATACGGCTCGATCTTCCACTTCCACCAGACCCCGGAGGCCTTGGTGCGGCCGACGCCGTACTCCGACGCCGCCGCCTTCAGCATCAGCCCTTCCACGCCGCGCGCGCGGCTCTCGGCGCGCCGCGCGGCGAGCGCCGGCCAGCCGTCCGCCGTCACGCGCGGCGAGACCCGCAGCAGATCGACGGCGAGCGTGCGCGAGAGCGCCGCGGCCAGCGCCTCGAGCCGCGTGCGCCGCGTCGCGAGCGGCACGGCGCGCAGGTCGCGGCCCTCGGCTTCGAGCAGGTCGTAGGCGAGCAGCGCCGCCGGGGAATCGGCCAGCACCTTCCTGGTCAGGGACTTGCGCGTGATGCGCGGCTGCAGGCGCGCGAACGGCAGCGGCGCAGCGGCGCCCGGCTCCCAGGCGAGAATCTCGCCGTCGATCACGGTGCCGTCGGGCAGTGCCTCGCCGAGCGCGGCCAGCTCCGGAAAACGCTCGGTCACGAGGTCCTCGCCGCGCGACCAGAGCCAGACGCGGCCCGCGCGCTTGACGAGCTGGGCGCGAATGCCGTCCCACTTCCATTCGACGATCCAGTCCTCGACCGGCCCGAGCGTGGCCGGATCGGCCTGCAGCGGGTGGGCGAGGAAGAACGGATACGGCAGGCCGAGGTCGCTTTCGTGCGGCCTCGCCGGATCGTCGCCGTCGCCGGCCGGCGCGATCAGCCGCAGATAACGCGCGGCGCTCGGCGTCTGGCGCGAATCGGTCCAGCCGACCATGCGCTGCGCGATGCGCTTGTGATCGACGCCCGCCACCTGCGCGAGCGCGCGCACCACCAGCTGGCGCGACACGCCCACCCGGAAGCCGCCGCCGATCAGCTTGGTGAGCAGGAAGCGCTCGCTCCAGTCGAGTTCGTCCCAGTAGCCGGCCAGGCGCTCGCGCAGCGCCGCGGCATCGAGGCCGCGCAGGCCCAGCACGCGCTGCTCGATCCACTGCGCGAGCCCCAGCGCCGATTCGCGCGCGGGCGGCGGCAGCACGTGGGCGATCGTCTCGGCCAGGTCGCCCACCGCCTGGTACGACTCCTCGAACAACCAGGCCGGCAGGCCGGCGCGCTCGCGCGCGGCCTCGGCCAGCACGCGCGTGGGCACGGTCTGGCGCGGCTTGCCGCCCGCGAGGAAATACGAGGCCCAGGCCGCATCCTCGGGCGCGGCGCTCGCGAAATAGGCGATCAGCGCCTCGAGCTTGACGTTGGTGGAGGTGGTCGCGTCGAGCGCGGCGTAGAGCGTCGCGAAGCGCTTCATCGCGGCCCGCCCGCGCTAGGCCCGGCCGCCTCGGCGGGGTCCCCCGCATCGAGCGCCTCGTCGCCGTATTCGGTGGCGAACGCGCCGGCGTCGAGCCCCTGCTCGGTGAGCCAGCGCACCATCGGCTCGATCTGGCCGTGCGTGACGATCACGCGCTCGGCGCCGCTCGCGCCGATCGCCTGCTGCAGGCCCGGCCAGTCGGCATGATCCGACAGCACGAAGCCGCGGTCCACGCCGCGCCGGCGCCGCGTGCCGCGCAGGCGCATCCAGCCCGACGCGAACGCGTCGCTGTAGTCGCCGAAGCGGCGCAGCCAGGCGCTGCCCTGCGCGGACGGCGGCGCGATGATCAGCGCGCCGCGAAACGCGGCCTTGTCGCGCGCCGCGATCTCGCTGACCAGGCGTGTGGCGGGCAGATCGACGCCGGCCTCGCGATAGGCGCGGTTCAGCGGCTCGACGGCACCGTGGCAGAAGATCGGGCCGATGCCGCGGTCGATCCCGGCCAGCACGCGCTGCGCCTTGCCGAACGCATAGCAGAACAGCACCGAGGCGCGCGCCTGCGCCGCGTTGTGCCGCCACCAGGCATCGATGCCGGCGAAGATGGCCGGCGCCGGCTCCCAGCGGTAGATCGGCAGGCCGAACGTCGATTCGGTGATGAAGGTGTCGCAGCGCACCGGCTCGAACGGCGCGCAGGTCGGATCGGGCTCGACCTTGTAGTCGCCGGAGGCCACCCAGACGCGCCCGCCGTGCTCGACGCGCACCTGCGCCGAGCCCAGCACGTGCCCGGCCGGATGCAGCGACACGCGCACGCCGCCGATCTCGATGCGCTCGCCGTAGGCCAGGCCCTGCACCTCGATGCCGGGCAGCCGCGAGCGCAGCACGCCGAGCCCCGGCTGCGCGGCCAGGTAGCGCGCATGCCCGGCGCGTGCGTGGTCGGCGTGCGCATGCGTGATCACGGCGCGCTCCACCGGGCGCCACGGATCGATGTGGAAGCCGCCCGCCGGGCAATAGAGCCCTTCGGGGCGAGCGACGATGAGGTCGGCGGCAGTGTCCAAGCGTGTCCGGTCTCCAGGGGTCGAGGCGGGCGAAACCCGGTGCCCCGAGTCTAGCCGATGGCCCGGCCAACGCGCCCGGCGCCCGGCGCGGGCTCAGGCGCCGGCCCCGGCCCTGGGCGGCCGGCTCGGCAAGGGCCTAGCGAAAATCGTTCCCGATCAGCCGGCCGCAGCGCGGGCGCGGGCGCGCCGCCGGGGCCGGCGGCGCAATCCGCATAGAAAATTCTTCTATGCTTTGCGTGAATTGATCGCAACTTTGGAGTTTTTTTCCCGGTCGGCGCTCGTATCATTTCGCATGCTTTAGACGAGTAATGGCACGCCACGGACATGACCGAGAACAATACACTGCACTACCTCGATTACGCTGCCACCACGCCGGTCGACCCGCGCGTGATCGAATCGATGGCGGCCTGCCTCGGCGCCGACGGCATCTTCGGCAACCCCGCCTCGAATTCGCATCGCGCCGGGCGGCTCGCGCGCGACAAGGTCGAGCACGCGCGTGCCCAGGTGGCCGCGTTGATCGGCGCCGACGCGGACGAGATCGTCTGGACCTCGGGGGCCACCGAATCGAACAACCTCGCGCTCAAGGGCTACGCGGACCAGGCCGCCGACCGGCGCCACCTGGTGACGAGCCGCATCGAGCACAAGGCCGTGCTCGACACGATGGAGAGCCTTGCCTCGCGCGGCATGCCGGTGGACTACGTCGCGCCGACGCGCGACGGCGAGATCCGCCCCGAGGACGTGGCCGCGGCGCTTCGCCCCGACACGGGGCTCGTCTCGCTGATGCTCGTGAACAACGAGATCGGCACGCTCACCGACGTCGGCGCGATCGCGCGCCTGGTCCACGACGCGGGCGCCCTGCTCCACGTGGACGCGGCGCAGGCGCTCGGCAAGACGCCGATCGACGTGCATGCGCTCGGCATCGACCTGCTGTCGATGTCGGCGCACAAGGTGTACGGGCCGAAGGGAATCGGCGCGCTGTACGTGCGGCGCGGCCTGGCCGGCCGGATCGCGCCGCAGATGCACGGCGGCGGCCATGAATCGGGGCTGCGCTCGGGCACGCTCGCCACCCACCAGATCGTCGGCATGGGCCACGCCTGCGAGCTGGCGGCCCGCGAACTCGAGAGCGACACGGCGCGGATCACCGCGCTCGCCACGCGCCTGCGCGACGCGGTGCTCGCGATCGGCGGCGTCGAGCAGAACGCGCGCGCCGCGCGCCGCATTCCGCATACGCTGAGCCTGACCGTGACCGCGCCCGGCTTCCACCCCTTCATGCTCGACGAGGGGCTCGCCGTGTCGTCGACCTCGGCCTGCAATTCGGCGGCCGGCAAGCCTTCGCACGTGCTGACCGCGCTCGGCCTCGACGCCGCCGCCGCCGGCCGCACGGTGCGCATCAGCGTGGGCCGCTTCACGGGCGAGGACGACATCACGTTCGCCATCGACAGCTTCCGGCGCGCCATCGAGCAATGCCGCGCCACGGCGCAAAGCGGCTTCGCCGCCTCGCACCAGATCCAGCCGGACGACCTGAAGGCGATCCGCGGCGCGGGCTTCCGTGCCGTGATCTGCAACCGTCCCGACGGCGAAAGCGCCGACCAGCCGGCCTTCGCGGAGATCGCTGCGGCCGCGCGCGAGCTGGGCCTCGACGCGCGCTATCTGCCGGTCGAGGCGGCCGACCGGATCGGCGAGGCGCAGGTGGACGCGTTCGGCGCCATGCTCGACGCGCTGCCGAAGCCGGTGCTGGCCTACTGCGGCAGCGGCCGCCGCGCGGGCCTGCTGTGGGAGCGGCTGGCGCTGCGGCGCACGGCCTGAGGGGCGCGCCGGACGCGCCGGATTCGCGCTGCATGCCGAGCGGCGCACGGCGGATTGTGACGGCGGGCAGCGCGGCGCCGCTGCAGCCGCCCGACGCATCGCCCCCTGTCATCTGCGGCAGCGCCGGCCCCAGCGGCCCGATCACGCGCAGCAGCGCAGCAGCACTCCCCTGCCGCTAGCCCCCGCTAGCCCCCTCGTTCCCAGCGGCCGGCACGGCCGCGCGCGGCCCGCCCCAGACCGGCAAGCGGTCCGCCGCCCACCAGCGCAGCCACCGCGCGCCGAGCGCGGCCCCGCGCCGTCGTGCAACGGCGGCTTCGGCGCGGGCGCCGCACCCGAACCACGGCCGCCCGCCCCGGCTCAGTCCGCCGCCTGCGCGCCGCCCGCGGCGCGCGCCAGCACCGGCGCGAGCGCCTGCCCGGTATGGCTCGCGCTCACGCGCGCGAGCGCCTCCGGCGGCGCGGCCGCGACGATCGTGCCGCCGCCCACGCCGCCTTCCGGACCCAGGTCGATGATCCAGTCGGCCTCGGCGATCACGTCCAGATCGTGCTCGATCACCACCACGCTGTGGCCGCCGTCCACCAGCCGGTGCAGCACGCGGATCAGCTTCGCGACGTCGGCCATGTGCAGGCCGACGGTCGGCTCGTCGAGCACGTAGAGCGTGTGCGGTGCCTTCTGGCCGCGCCGCGTGACGTCGTCTCGCACCTTGCTCAGCTCGGTCACGAGCTTGATGCGCTGCGCCTCGCCGCCCGACAGCGTCGGCGACGGCTGGCCGAGCGTCAGGTAGCCGAGCCCGACGTCCTGCATCAGCTGCAGCGGATGCGCGATGTTCGACAGCGCCGAGAAGAACGCCACGGCCTCGTCGATCTCCATGGTCAGCACCTCGCCGATGTTGCGGCCGCGCCAGGTCACGGCGAGCGTCTCGGGATTGAAGCGCTGGCCGTGGCAGACCTCGCACGGCACCTTCACGTCGGGCAGGAAGCTCATGCCGATGGTGCGCACGCCCTGCCCCTCGCAGGCCGGGCAGCGCCCGTTGCCGGTATTGAACGAGAAGCGCGAGGCGGTGTAGCCGCGCGCGCGCGCCTCCAGCGTGTCGGCGAACAGCTTGCGGATGGTGTCCCACACGCCGATGTAGGTGGCCGGGCACGAGCGCGGCGTCTTGCCGATCGGCGTCTGGTCCACCTCGAGCACACGGTCGATCGCCTGCCAGCCGCTGATCGACTCGCAGCCCTGCCACGCGTGCGTGACGTCGAGCGCCGGCCGCGGCGCGCTGCGCGCCAGCACGCTGGCGCGGCGGTTCGCGGCCGGCGCGTCCTGCTGCGCGGCCTTGCGCGCGCGGCGCGTGGCCGGCGACGACAGCACCGAGCGCCCCACCGCGTCGAGCAGGTTGGCCATCAGCACGTCGCGCGCGAGCGTCGACTTGCCCGAGCCGCTCACGCCCGTCACGGCCACCAGCCGCGCGAGCGGAATCCCGACCGTGACGTCGCGCAGGTTGTGCAGCCGGCCGCCGTGCACGGTCAGCCAGTGCGCCGGCGTGGCCTCGCCGCGCCGCGCGTCGGGCGGATTCACGGCACGGCGCGGCTGCAGCGGATGCACGATCGGCTGCGCCAGGAAGCGGCCGGTCAGCGACGCGGGCTGCGCGGCCAGCTCGGCCACGCCGCCCTGCGCCACCAGCGTGCCGCCGCGCTTGCCGGCGCCCGGCCCGATGTCGATCACGTGGTCGGCGCGGCGGATGGTGTCCTCGTCGTGCTCGACCACCACCAGCGTGTTGCCCTTGTCGCCGAGCTTGCGCAGCGCGTCGAGCAGGATCCGGTTGTCGCGCGGATGCAGGCCGATGGTGGGCTCGTCGAGCACGTAGCAGACGCCCTGCAGGTTGCTGCCGAGCTGCGCGGCCAGGCGGATGCGCTGCGCCTCGCCGCCCGACAGGCTCGGCGCCGCGCGGTCGAGGCTCAGGTAGCCGAGCCCGACCTCCTCGAGGAACGCGAGGCGGCTGCCGATCTCGCTGACGATGTCGCGCGCGATCTGCGCGTCGCGCCCGTCGAGCCGCAGGCCGTCGATCCAGCAGCGCGTGTCCGACACGGTCCATTGCGCGACCTCGACGATCGGATGGGCGTCGAACCTGACCGCGCGCGCCGTCGGGTTCAGGCGCGTGCCGTGGCAGTCCGGGCACGGCTCGCTGCCCACGCCCTCGGGCTCCTGCTCGTCGGACGGCAGCGTCTGCTCGCGGCCGCGATCGTCGCCGCCGAGCACCGTGTCGTCGTAGGCCGCGCGCTGCTCGCGCGTGAGCGCGAGGCCGGTGCCCACGCAGGTGGTGCACCAGCCGTGCTTGCTGTTGTACGAGAACATGCGCGGATCCAGCTCCGGATAGCTGGTGCCGCAGGCCGGGCAGGCGCGCTTGACCGACAGCACCTTGACCGCGCCGATCGCGGCGCTCGGCCGGCCCTCGGCGAGCGCGCGCTGCAGCCCGTCGAGCGGCGCGAGCAGGTGCATCACGCCCTTGCCGAGCTCGAGCGTCTCGTCCAGGCGCCGCCGCAGCTCGGCCTCGCTGTCGGGCGACACGACCAGGTCGGCCACCGGCAGCTCGATGGTGTGCTCGCGGAAGCGGTCGAGCTTCGGCCACGGCTCCACCGGCACGAACGCGCCGTCCACGCGCAGGTGCGTGCTGCCGCGCGCCTTGGCCCATTTCGCGAGATCGGTGTAGACGCCCTTGCGGTTGACCACGAGCGGCGCGAGCAGCCCGACATGCTGGCCGCGATGGTCGCGCAGCAATTGCGCGGCGATCGATTCGACCGACTGCGAGGTGACCGGCGTGCCGTCGTGGATGCAGTGCTGCAGGCCCAGCTTCACGTACAGGAGCCGCAGGAAATGCCAGACCTCGGAGGTGGTCGCCACCGTGCTCTTGCGCCCGCCGCGCGACAGGCGCTGCTCGATCGCCACCGTCGGCGGGATGCCGTACACGGCGTCCACCTCGGGGCGCCCGGCCGGCTGCACGATCGAGCGCGCGTAGGCATTGAGCGATTCCAGGTAGCGGCGCTGGCCCTCGTGGAACAGGATGTCGAACGCGAGCGTCGACTTGCCGGAGCCCGACACGCCGGTGATCACGTTGAAGCGGCCGTGCGGGATGTCCACGTCGAGCGCCTTCAGGTTGTGCTCGCGCGCGTTGACGATGCGCACCACGTCCTCGCCCTCCACCTCGCGCCGCGCGCGCATCGCGCTCAGCTTGGCCTGCAGCGGCACGCCGTAGCCGGCGTGCGCGCCGTCCTCGGCGGCCTGCAGGTCGATGGCGCGCTCGTACTGCAGCAGCGCCTCGCCGGTATGCGAGCCGGCGCAGCCCTTCACGTCCTCGGGCGTGCCGGCGCACAGCACCAGGCCGCCGCCGTCGCCGCCCTCGGGGCCGAGGTCGATCAGCCAGTCGGCGGCACGGATCACGTCGAGGTTGTGCTCGATCACGACGAGCGAATGGCCGCCCGCGAGCAGCTTGCCGAACGCCTGCATCAGCTTGGCGATGTCGTCGAAGTGCAGCCCGGTGGTGGGCTCGTCGAACATGAACAGGCGGGCGTGGCGGGCCGCCTTCGCGGCGCCGTGGCGCCCGCCGCTGCGCACCGCCGCCGCCGATTCGGCGAGGAAGCCCGCCAGCTTCAGGCGCTGCGCCTCGCCGCCCGACAGCGTCGGCACCGGCTGGCCCAGCTTCACGTATTCGAGCCCGACGTCGACGATCGGCTGCAGCACGCGCAGCACCTCCTCGTCGGCCGCGAAGCACGACACGGCCTCGCTGACGGTCAGCTCGAGCACGTCGGCCACGCTCAGCGCGCGGCCCGCGCGCTCGATGCGCACCTCCAGGATCTCGTCGCGATAGCGCCGGCCGTCGCAGTCCGGGCAGCGCAGGTAGACGTCGCTCAGGAACTGCATCTCGATGTGCTCGAAGCCGGAGCCGCCGCAGGTCGGGCAGCGGCCCTCGCCGGTGTTGAAGCTGAACATGCCGGCGCCGTAGCCGCGCTGCAGCGCGAGCGGCGCCTTCGCGAACAGCTTGCGGATCTCGTCGAACGCGCCCACGTAGCTGGCCGGGTTCGAGCGCGTGGTCTTGCCGATCGGCGATTGATCGACGAACACCACGTCGCTGACCTGCTCGGCCCCGCTCAGGCGCCGGAATGCGCCCGGCGACTCGGTGGCCTTGCCGAGCTGGCGCGCCATGGCCGGATACAGCACGTCCTGCAGCAGCGTCGATTTGCCGGAACCGGACACGCCGGTCAGGCACACCAGCCGCTGCAGCGGAATCTCCACCGTGACGTCGCGCAGGTTGTGCTCGCTGGCGCCTTCCAGCACGATGCGCGGCGTGGCCGCGTCCACCGGGCGGCGCTCCCAGCTCGATGCGTGCGCAACCTGCTTGCGGCCGCCCAGGTATTGGCCCGTCAGCGTATCGGCCAGGCGGATCTCGGCCGGCGTGCCGTCGTAGACGATCGCGCCGCCGCGCTCGCCCGGCCCCGGCCCCATGTCGATCAGCCGGTCGGCGGCGAGCATCACGGACGGATCGTGCTCGACCACCACCAGCGTGTTGCCGGCGTCGCGCAGGCGCTGCATCGCCTCGACGATCCGGTTCAGGTCGCGCGGATGCAGCCCGATGCTGGGCTCGTCGAGCACGAACAGGGTCTTGGTCAGCGAGGTGCCGAGCGCCGTGGTCAGGTTGATGCGCTGCACCTCGCCGCCCGACAGCGTGCGGCTCTGGCGGTCGAGCGTCAGATAGCCGAGGCCCACGTCGCACAGATACTTCAGGCGCGTGCGCACCTCGGCGAGCAGCAGCTTCAGCGCGTCGTCGAGCAGCGCGCTCGGCAGCGTGAGCTCGTCGAAGAAGCGGCGGATGCGCTCGATCGGCATCAGCATCAGGTCGTGGACGGTCAGGCCCGGCAGCGCCTCGAGCTGCGCGCGGCTCCAGTCGACGCCGCGCGGCAGGAAGCGCGCGGCCGGGTCGAGCACGGCGTCGGCGTTCGCCTTGCTGCCGAGCCGCCACAGCAGCGACTCGGTCTTCAGCCGCGCGCCGCCGCACACCTCGCAAGGCGTGTAGCTGCGGTACTTCGAGAGCAGCACGCGGATGTGCATCTTGTAGGCCTTCGATTCGAGGTAAGCGAAGAAGCGCTTCACGCCGTACCACTGGCGCTGCCACTCGCCGTCCCAGTCGGGCGAGCCGTTGATGACCCAGTCGCGCTCGGCCTCGGTCAGCTCGGACCACGGCGTGCCGCGCCGGATGCCGGCGCGCTCGGCGTAGCGCATCAGGTCGTCCTGGCATTCCTTCCACGCGGGCGTCTGCATCGGCTTGATCGCGCCGCCGCGCAGCGTCTTGCTCGCGTCGGGAATCACCAGGCCGAGATCGACGCCGATCACGCGGCCGAAGCCGCGGCAGGTATCGCAGGCGCCGTAGGCCGAATTGAACGAGAACAGCGCGGCCTGCGGCTCCGCATAGCGCAGGTCGCTGTCGGGGCAATGCAGGCCGGTGGAGAAGCGCCAGACCGCGGGCCCGGCGCCCGCCGCCGCCTCGCTTGCCGCAGCTGCGTCCGCCGGCTCGGCTGCCGCGGCCAGCACATAGACGTCCACGCGCCCGCCGCCGCGCTTGAGCGAGGCCTCGATCGCCTCGATCACGCGCGCCTTGTCGGTGCGGTGCAGGCGGAAGCGGTCGGCCACCACGTCTAGCACCTGGCGCGTGCCGTCGGCCGCCGCCACCTCGCGCTGCGCCTGCACGCGCGTGTAGCCGCTCGCCGACAGCCACTGCTCGACTTCCGCGGGCGTCACGCGCTCGGGCAGCTCGACCGGAAACGTCACCACCAGCCGCGGGTCGTCCGCGGCGGTGCGCGCGGCCAGCTCCGCGTAGATCGTCTCGGGCGTGTCGTGCCGCACCGGCTGCGCGGTCCGGCGGTCGAACAGCTCGGCCGCACGCGCGTACAGCAGCTTCAGGTGGTCGTTCAGCTCGGTCATGGTGCCGACCGTCGAACGCGAGCTGCGCACCGGATTGGTCTGGTCGATCGCGATCGCGGGCGGCACGCCGTCCACGCGGTCCACCTGCGGCCGGTCCATGCGGTCGAGGAACTGCCGCGCGTAGGCACTGAAGGTCTCGACATAGCGGCGCTGGCCCTCGGCATAGAGCGTGTCGAACACCAGGCTCGACTTGCCCGACCCGGACGGACCGGTCACGACGGTCATCTCGCCCGGGCGCAGGTCGAGATCGACGTTCTTGAGATTATGCTGGCGTGCTCCGCGAATGCGGATCAGATGGCTGGATGACAATTGGCCTGTCCGTAGGAATGGGTTGACCGGTGTTCACGAGGCCGCGCGGCTCGACGGGGCGGGAACGGCGCGAGATGCGACGGCTACTATACTGTATATTCATACAGCTTGCTGGCGGGGCTTCGCACCGGGGCGGCGGCCGCGGCGCGCCTCACTCGACGGGCGGCACCGCGCCTTCCGACAGGGTCCGGATCAGCCGCGCCCGGCGCCGTTCGAGATCGGCGATCTGGCGCTCGATGGCCGCGAGGCGGCGGCGCTGCGCCTCGCTGGTCTGCTCGCAGGAGCGTGCGCCCTCGAGCAGCAGCATGCAGTCCGGAAAGCCGCGAATGTCCTCGATGGTGAAGCCGGTGGCGATCATGCGCTGGATCTGCGCGACCTGCGTGACGGCCTGGGCGGGAAACATCCGATAGCCGTTGTCGGCGCGCACCGAGGCGAGCAGGCCGTGCCCGTCGTAGTGCCGGATCGAGCGCACGCTCGCGCCGGTGCGGCGCGCCAGTTCGCCGATCGTCAGCCGCTCGGGAGCAGGCATCGTGTTCATGCCGCGCAGGCTAGCACGATTCGCTTGACTCTGACATCGGTGTCAGGGTTCAGAGTGGCGGCTCCCCCGCTTTCCGAGGAACCGCCATGTGGTCCCGTCTGCTCTCCCGCCTGCTGCCCCATCTGTTGATTGCCGGCGCCTGCGCCGGCCCGCTCCATGCCGCGAGCGCCGCGCCCGTCTTCTACACCGTCGTCTCCGCCGACGGCGTGAAGCTCGCGGTGCAGGAAAGCGGCAACCCCGAGGGCGCGCCGGTGATTTTCATCCACGGCCTGCTCGGCAGCCGCCTGGACTGGGACGCGCAGCGGCAAAGCCCGGCGCTGCGCCCCTACCGGCTCATCACCTACGACCTGCGCGGCCACGGCCGGTCCGGCCGGCCGTCCGGCGCCGCGCCCTATCACGACGGGCACCGCTGGGGCGACGACCTGGCGGCCGTGATCGCCGCCTCGCACGCGCGCAAGCCGGTGGTGGTGGGCTGGTCGCTCGGCGGCGTGGTGATCTCGAACTACCTGGCCGCGCATGGCGACGCTGGGATCGCCGGCGCCGTCTACGTGGACGGCGTGGTAGAGCTGACGGCGCAGCAGCTGGTCGCGCATCCGGGCGTCTATCGCGACATGAACTCGCCGGACCTGAGAACGCATCTGGACGGCGAACGCGCGTTCCTCGGGCTGTGCTTCCACCATCGCCCCGCCGCCGACAGGTTCGAACGGCTGCTCGCCAACGCCGCGCTGGCCTCGTGGGACATGCAGCGCGAGATCCCCGCCATGACCGTGTTCGCGGCCGAGGGGCTCGGCCGGGCGCACGTGCCGCTGCTGTTTCTCGACGGCGGGCGCGACGCGCTGGTCGACGCGCCGGCCGCGCTGGCGCGCGCCCAAGCGCTGAATCCGCGCGTCGTCGCCAAGGTGTACGCCGATTCGGGCCATGCGCCGTTCATTGAGGAACCGGCACGCTTCAACCGCGAACTGGCCGCGTTCGTGAAGGCCGCGACCGCCGCGGCCGCGGGGCCATGACGCGCACGCGGACAACACCGTGTGCCCCGACCTCACGCCGCAGGCCGCGCCGGACGCGTTCCCGGGCTTCGCCGCGCTCGACGCCTACCGCCGGGCGTTCCGCGACCCGGCCGCGCGCCACGCGCTCTGCGAGGACTATCGCGCCGCCGCCGCGCAGGACCACGAGCACCAAGAGCACCACGCGCGCGACCGCGCGGCGGGCGCCGGCTGGCCTGCCCGCCGCTCGTGCTGTGGAGCGGGACCGGGCAAGGGGCGGCCGGGCCCGCGCCGCTCCAGGTCTGGTCGCGATGGGCGGCCCGCGCGGCGGGCGCCGGCCTGCCGGCCGGCCAGCTGCTGCCCGAGGACGCGCCGCATGCGGTACCGGCCGCGCTGCGCGCGTTCCTGCCCGGGCCGTCCCGAGCCGCGCGGCATCCCGCATCGCGCGCGGCGCGCCGGCACGAAGCCGGGCAACGCTGCGGCTATAATCGGTGCGCCATCCAACCAGGACCTCGCATGAAATCAGTGATCGCTTTGCTCGCCGCTGGCGCCTTCGCCTCCACCGCGTTCGCCGCCAACCCGGTCGAGAAGCTGCCCTCGGGCGTGATCGTCGAGCAGTTGAAGGCCGGCACCGGCCCGCAGCCGAGCGCGAACGACGTGGTGCGCGTGAACTATCGCGGCACGCTCGCCAACGGCACCGAATTCGACAGCTCGGCGCAGCACGGCGGCCCCGCCACGTTCCCGCTCAACCAGGTGATCCCGTGCTGGACGCAGGGCGTGCAGAAGATGAAGGTGGGCGGCAAGGCGAAGCTGACCTGCCCGGCCGCGACCGCCTACGGCAGCCGCGCCGTCGGCACGATCCCGCCGAACAGCGACCTGACCTTCGAGGTCGAACTGGTGGGCATCGGGCGGTAACGCCGCCAGCGGCGCGTGCCGGCCTGGCCGACCGCCGGGCCGGGCACGGTCGCGCGCGCGCCGGCACGTCCCCGTCAGCGGCCGGCGCCGGCACGGCAAGCACAACCGCTCGACCGCACGCTCGCGAGACAGCCCGGCCGCGCGCCCACCCGCGTGGCGCGCAGCGATTCCGGCCCGGGCATCCGTTCGAGTGTCCGCTCGGGTCTCCCCTCAGGCATCCGCTCCGTCCTCCGTCCTCCGTTACCCGGCTTCGCCGAACGGCGCGCCACGGCGCACGCCGTGCCGCGTTCCGCCGGCCGGCCGTGCGCGCAAACATGGCGCGGCCGCGCCGGCGGCCCGGCCCTCGCCGGCGGTCATGCCGCCGCCGGGCCATCCGGCCGCGGCGTTTCCAGATCGTCAACGATCCGATTTATCATGGCGCGTCCAAGCCGGCGCGCGAGCGGCCCTTGCCGCGCCCGCGCCGCGGTCGCTTCCCCTCTCCTTGCGTATGCTGACAACCGACACCGGCGGGACCCAGGTCGCGCCAGCCGGCGGCCCGCCGGTGGATGCCGAATGCACCGCGCTGCTGCATCTGGCGCGCGCGCATTTCGGCAGCGCCACGGCGCTGATTGTGGTGCCGGCCGCCGGAGCGATGCCTCCGCTCGCCCATGTCGGCGCCTGGCCGATGCCGCTGCCGGCCGATCCGTTCGCGGCCGATCCGTTCGCGGCCGACGCCGGCCGCGCGCCCGGCGGTCGGGCGCCGGCCGTGCTGCCTCGCGAGGGCCAGGCCTGGCTGCCGCTGCCCACCGCTGCCGCCGCGCCGGCCCAGGCTCCCGGCTGCTATGCCGCCTGCGCGCTGCGAGGCCGCCACGGCGGCCACCTCGGCACGCTGCTGCTGCTCGACGCGGCGCCGCGCACGCTCGACGCCGCCCAGCATGCGTTCCTCGCCCATCTGGCCAGCGCGGCCGGCCCGGCGCTGGAGCGGCTGCTGGCCAGCACCGCCGGCGTCGAGGCCGGCGCGCCGATCGCGCACGACCTGGTCGCGCTGGCGCTGAAAGGCAGCGGCACCGGCATCTGGGATCGCGACGTGGCCGCGGGCGAGATCCGTTACTCGGCGGAATGGAAGGCGATACTCGGCTACGAGCCGCACGAGCTGAGCCACCGCATCGAGGACGCGGTCGAGCGCGTGCATCCCGACGATCGCGCCTATGTGCAGGCCGAGATGCGCACGCACCTCGAGGGCGGCTCGGACCGCTACGAGGTGGAGCACCGGATTCGCTGCAAGGACGGCAGCTACAAGTGGATCTGCAGCCGCGGCAAGGTGGTGAGCCGCGATCTCGCGGGCCGCGCGCTGCGGATGGTCGGCGCCACCACCGACATCACCGCGCTGCGCGAGGCGGTCATGCGCCATCAGCAGACCATCGACCTGATCACGAACCTGACCGACGAGGTGGTCGGCCTGGTGTTCCAGTATCGCGAGACGGCGGACGGGCGGCGCTTCTTCAGCTACGCGAGCCGCGGCATCGAGCAGATCTACGAGCTCGACGCCAAGGACGTGGCGACCAGCGCGGAGGCGGTCGATGCGCGCATCGATGCGCGCGATCTGGCGGCCTACCGGCGCTCGCTGCGCGAGTCGGCCGCGAACCTCAGCCCGTGGCGCCTCGAGTACCGCGTCTGGCTGCCGCGCCAGGGGCTGCGCTGGCGGCAGGGCGAGGCGCGGCCGCAACGGCTGCCCGAGGGCGGCACGCTGTGGCACGGCTTCATCACCGACGTGACCGAGCGCAAGCGGATCGAGACCGAGCTGCACGAGCTCGCCACCACCGACCATCTGACCGAACTCTCGAACCGGCGCGACTTCCTGGCCCGCAGCGAAGCGGAACTCGCGAGGCTGCGGCACGCCGGCCGCGGCGCGACCGCCGTGCTGATGCTCGACCTCGATCACTTCAAGTCGCTCAACGACCGCTGGGGTCATGCGCTCGGCGATCGCGCGCTGCGCCACTTCGCGCAGCTGCTGCGACAGGAGGCGCGCGGCAACGACATCGTCGGGCGCATCGGCGGCGAGGAGTTCGCCGTGGTGCTGCCGGGCCTCGGCATCGACGCCGCGCTCGCCTTCGGGATGCGGCTGCAGCGGCGCATGAGCACCTCGCCGCTGGCCCTGGACGATCGGCTGGTGGTGCTGACGGTCAGCATCGGCGTCGATCGGATGATCCCGACCGATCCCGGCGTCGACCAGGTGCTCACGCGCTGCGACAAGGCGCTCTATCTGGCCAAGGCGCGCGGGCGCAACCGCGTCGAGCTGTACGGCGAGTGAGGCGCCCCCGCGCGTGCCGATCGCGCCGGTCTCGGCCCGGGCCGGCGCGCGCGGGGAGCCGCGGGCGCGCGCCGGCGCGTCATGTCCTGGCCGGCATCGCCGAGCGGTGCGCGGTCCGCCGCGCTGCGATTCCCATCGCAGCGCCTGACTCGATCGCCACGCCGCAGACCGTGAGCACGGCCGCCCGCGCCCTCGGTACGCGGCGATTCCTGCTGTCGTGATGTTCCGGCCCGCCGCCCCGGCTCTCGGTGCGCGGCGGGCCGGGGCTGTCGTCCGACCACTGCGCCCGGCCCTTGCCGGCAAGGGCGACATTCGCGGAAAGACGTGAATTCGATATCAGACATCGTATGTCTTTTCGGCCAATGACGCCGCCCTTCGCCATATGGCCGGCCACCCCGCCCCGGCGCACGCGGCCGCAACGGACACCCCAAGCACGGGCAATCACCGCCAATCTTCGCCAGTCGGATCGAGTTCGGCGGCACCGCGGACGCACCGCCCTAGGGAAGACACGGACGGGACACATCAGGCGCTGCCGGCGTATCATCATCATGTCATCGTATGACGTAAGACCGTTGCCCAGCCGCACATTTTTTATCGACAAGACCAAGACAGGACGGAGACCACAGTGAGCAAACGCGAACTCGAGACGAAAGCGAGCGACTCGGCGCAGCAGGAAACGCTTAGGATGACTCGGCGGCATTTCATCGGCTTCAGCGGCGCGCTGATGGGCAGCGCGCTGCTGGGCGGCTGCGGCGGCGGCGACGACGCGCCGGCCTCGACCACCGGCGCCGCCACGCCAAGCGCGCCGGCCACGCCGGCCGATCCGATCTGGGGGGCGAACGGCGCGGCCACCAACATCATCGCCTCGCTGAACGGCATCACGCAGTCGGCGTTTCGCGCCGTCGACTACCCGGTGGAAGCGTATGGCGCGCAGCCGTGCCCGGTGGTCGCGCAGACCAGCCCCTACACCGACCTCACCAAGTCGCCGGTGAGCCCGGGGGCGGGCGCCACGCCGGGCGCCGGCGCATTCGACTCGCGGCCGGCCTTCCTCGCCGCGATCGCCGCCTGCTCGGCGGCGGGCGGCGGGCGCGTGGTGGTGCCGGCGGGCAGCTGGTATTGCGCCGGGCCGATCGTGCTGCAAAGCAACGTCAACTTCCACCTGAGCGCCAACTGCACGATCTTCTTCAGCCCCAACCCGGCCGATTACGCCAAGGACGGCCCGGTCAACTGCGGCGCGAACGGCAACCTCTACTACAGCCGCTGGCAGGCCAACGACTGCCTGAACTTCGGCGCGCCCGTGTACGCGCGCAACGCCAACAACATCGCGCTGACCGGCGAAGGCCCGACCTCCACGCTCAACGGCCAGGCGATGACGCCGTTCGCCGGCTCGGGCAACACGGCCACCTGCTGGTGGACCTACAAGGGCAGCTCCGGCGCCTATGGCTGCGCCGGTTCGAGCACGCCCTCGCAGGCCTACACGAACCCGAACAACGTCGACCTGAAGACTGTCGCGCCCGGCATCTCCAGCGCGCTCTACACGCTGCTGACCAACCCCACCACGCCGTGGCAGCAGGACCAGAACTACCTGCCCGCGCTGTCGGAGGCGGGCGTGCCGGTGGCCCAGCGGATCTTCGGTCTCGGCCACTTCCTGCGGCCGTGCATGGTGGAGTTCATCGGCTGCACCAACGTGCTGATGGAGAACTACCACACCCAGAACACGCCGTTCTGGCAGCACCACCCCACCGACTGCACCAACGTCGTGATCCGCGGCGTGATGGCCGACAGCATCGGGCCGAACAACGACGGCTTCGATCCCGACGCCTGCAACAACGTGCTGTGCGACGGCATGGTGTTCAATACCGGCGACGACTGCATCGCCATCAAGTCGGGCAAGGATCTCGACACCGAATACGGCGCGGCGCAGAACCATGTCGTGCAGAACTGCACGATGAACAGCGGGCACGGCGGCATCACGCTGGGCAGCGAGATGGGCGGCGGCATCGAGAACGTCTACGCGCGCAACCTGACGATGCTGAACCAGTTCTGGGCCACCAACTCCCTGAACATCGCGATCCGCATCAAGACCAACATGAACCGCGGCGGCTTCGTGCGCAACTTCTACGTCAACGGCGTCACGCTGCCGAACGGCGTGAGCCTGACGGGAGGCGGCTACGGCAGCAAGCTGCTCACCGGCAGCCCGATCAACGCCACCGTGCCGCTCGGCGTGGCCAGCGCGACGGCCGGCAACCCGTCGGCCTCGCAGGGCGGCCTGATCACGTTCGACTGCGACTACCAGCCGGCCGGCGACGCGATCCGCACGCGGCCGGCGCTGGTGCAGAACGTCAACATCACCAACGTGACGGCCAGCAACGTCACGCTCGGCAGCGCGACCGGCTCGTGCTTCCAGGCGATCGTCGCGCAGGGCCCGGTGGCGTTCGACTACAACGGCGCGGCGCCGACGCCGGCGATTCCCGCCATCACGGGGGTGACGATCTCGAACTGCGATTTCGGCACGCCGGTCGCGGCCGGCCCGGCCAGCACCACCACGCCCGGACCGATCTACGCCTGGAACGTCAACGGCATCACGCTGCAGAACGTCAAGATCGCCGGGCAGCTCTACAACACCACGATCACCGACGCACGCTGACCAATCAGGCGCGAGCCGCCCGCGTCGACATTTCTCCGGCCCCCGCGCGGGGCCGCGCCGTTGCGGCGCCGGGCTGCTCGGCCGGGCAAGCCGGCTGCGGGCGGCCCGGCCGCTCTCCTCACGACGCAGCGCCGCGCCAGCCCGCGCGGTGCGCCCGACCTCGCCGGGCCGCCGCCCCCTGGCGCAGCCGCCACGGTTGGCGCGCCGCGTTGTAGGCAGGGAACACGATCGGCCGCGCATTCTTGTAGTTCCTACAAGGAAGACCGCCCGCCCATCGCGGCGGTGCGCCGTCTGGCGCGGCGATCGCGCCGATATGGCGCGTGGCCCGGATCTTGCTCTCATCCCCTGCTCCTTCCAGGAGCCTCGACATGTCCACCACGCCCTCCCTCCAGCAGCCCGGCCTGCGCGACGCCCTCGCCGCGCCCCCCGATTCCGCGGGCCGCTTCGGCCGCGCCATCCAGGAAGGGCTGCCGTTTCCGCTTGGCGCGACATGGAACGGACACGGCGTCAATTTCGCGCTGTTCTCCGCCCACGCCACCAAGGTCGAGCTCTGCCTGTTCGACGAAGACGGCAAGACCGAGCGGGAGCGCATCGCGCTGCCCGAATACACCGACGAGGTTTTCCATGTGTTCGTGCCGGGCCTGGAGCCGGGCGCCGTGTACGGCTACCGCGTGCACGGGCCCTACGAGCCCGAGCGCGGCCACCGCTTCAATCCCAACAAGCTGCTGCTCGACCCTTATGCAAAGGCCCATGTCGGCGAACTCGTCTGGGCGCCCGAAATCTTCGGCTACACGCTCGACTCGCCCGACGGCGACCTGTCGTTCGACGAGCGCGACAGCGCGCCGTTCGTGCCGAAATGCAAGGTGGTCGATTCGACGTTCTCCTGGACCCATCCGGACCGCCACGTCGTGGCGCCGGATCGCGTCATCGTCTACGAAGCGCATGTGCGCGGCTTCACGAAAATGCATCCGGACCTGCCCGAGCCGCTGCGCGGCACCTTCGCCGGCTTTGCCCACCCACGCGTGATCGATTACATCCGCGGGCTCGGCGTGACGACGGTCGAACTGCTGCCGGTGCATACCTTCGTCAACGACAGCTACCTGCTCGACAAGGGCCTGACGAACTACTGGGGCTACAACACGATCGGCTTCTTTGCCGCCGATCCGCGCTATTTCGCGGACAAGAAGGCGTCCTTGGGCGAATTCAAGGAGATGGTGGACCGCTACCACCAGGCCGGGCTCGAAGTGATCCTCGACGTCGTGTACAACCACACGGCCGAAGGCAACGAGCTCGGCCCCACGCTGTCGTTCAAGGGTATCGACAACGCCTCCTACTACCGGCTGATGCCCGACCAGCCTCGCTACTACATCAACGACACCGGCACCGGGAACACCTTCAACCTGTCGTGCCCGCGCGTGCTGCAGATGGTCACCGACAGCCTGCGCTACTGGGTGGCGGAGATGAAGGTGGACGGCTTCCGGTTCGACCTCGCCACCATCCTCGGCCGCGAGCCGCACGGCTTCGACGAGGGCGGCGGCTTCCTCGACGCGTGCCGCCAGGACCCCCTGCTGGCCAGCGTAAGGCTGATCGCCGAGCCCTGGGACTGCGGGCCGGGCGGCTATCAGGTCGGCGGATTCCCGCCGGGCTGGTCGGAGTGGAACGACACGTTCCGCGACACGGTGCGCGCGTACTGGAAGGGCGACGACGCCATGGCCGCCGAACTGGCCAAGCGGATCACCGCGTCGGGCGACAAATTCAACCGTCGCGGCCGGCGCCCGTGGGCCAGCGTCAATTTCATCACGGCACACGACGGCTTCACGCTGAACGACCTGGTGTCGTACAACGACAAGCACAACGAGGCGAACGGCGAGGACAACCGGGACGGCCACGCCGACAACCGCTCCTGGAACATGGGGGTCGAAGGCCCGACCGACGATCCGGCGATCCGCGAGCAGCGCGAACGCCAGAAGCGCAACCTGCTGGCGACGCTGCTGCTGTCGCAAGGCACGCCGATGATCCTCGGCGGCGACGAGTTCGGCCGCACCCAGCGCGGCAACAACAACGCCTATTGCCAGGACAACGAAATCAGCTGGGTCGACTGGAACGGCATCGACGCGGACGGCCAGGCGCTGGCCGAATTCGTGCGCAAGCTGACCACCCTGCGGCGGCGCCTGCCGGTGCTGCGGCGCGGGCGGTTCCTGACCGGCGAGCACAACGAGGCGCTCGGCGTGACGGACGCGCGCTGGATATCGGCGGCGGGCGACGACCTCACCCAGGCGCAATGGGACGACCCGTCGATGCGCTGCTTCGGGCTCGTGATCGACGGGCGCGCCCAGGCGAGCGGCATCGTCAAGGCGGCCTCGGACGCCACCTTGCTGCTCGTGTTCAACGCCCATTTCGACGTGGTGGACTTCACGCTGCCCGCGGTCCCGGACGGCGAGCACTGGACCTGCCTGCTCGACACCAACGTGCCGGTGCGCCAGGCGCTGCCCGAATTCCCGAGCGGCGCCGTGTACCAGGTGACGGGCCGCTCGCTGCTGCTGTTCGCGCTCGAGGCGCCGAGCGCCGCGACGCAGCGCGTGTTCGACCGTCTCGAGACGGTATTGGTCGACGGCGCCGACTGAGGGCGCCGGCGCGCGCCGGGCGCGGCTCGGCGAGCGCCCCGGTGGAGCGCGGCAGGTAGATCCTCACGGTGGTGCCGTGGCCCACCTCGCTATCGATGCGGATCTGGCCGCCGCTCTGCTTGCCGAAGCCGTAGGCCATGCTGAGACCGAGCCCGGTGCCCTGCCCTTCCGGCTTGGTCGTGAAGAACGGCTCGAACGCGCGATCGAGCACCTCGCGCCTCATGCCGGCGCCGGTGCCGGTCACGGCCAGCATCACGTACTGGCCGGCCGGCAGGTCGGGCACGCTCGCCACGTAGCCGTCGTCGAGCATCGCGTTGGCAAGCTCGAGCGTGAGCCTGCCGCCGTCGGGCATCGCGTCGCGCGCGTTGATGGCGAGGTTCAGCACCACTTTCTCGAGCTGATGCGGATCGACCTGCGTGTTCCAGAGGCCGCCCGCCACCACCGTCTCGATCTCGACCGATTCGCCGAGCGCCTGACGCAGCAGTTCGTCGATGTCGCGCAGCAGCCGCGCCGGGCTGATGACCGCCGGCTGCAGCGGCTGGCGGCGGCCGAACGCGAGCAGGTGGGATGCCAGCCGCGCGCCGCGATCGACCCGCCACCTCGCCGGGCTCGCGACCCCGCGGCGGCACGCCGGAGATTGCCCGCATTGTGTCATTTTTTCGACGCGGCGCCGGCACGCCGATGCGGGAACCAGGCGCCCCGGCGTTGCGGGCGGCGAGCGCGGCGCCGCGCGTTTCCGGCGAGGAGCGGCAGCCTCGCGGCGACGGGCACCCGGGACGGGACGAAACGGGACGAAACGGGACGAAACGGGACGAAACGGGACGGGACGACGAAGCGCCGGCCGCGTCCGAGCCGTGGGCATGCGGCAGGCCGGCGACACGGCCGGGCCGGTCGTATCGAGGCGCGTGCCCGAGGCCGGCAGCATGCCGAGCGCGCGCTTCGCGGCCGGGCCCGGCGCGCCGCCCGGCCCGCCCGGCGCCGCCGTTAGCGCCCGGCCACCGGCGTCGTCGGCGCCGGCGTCCCCGCAGCCTGCTGCGCCGGCGCCGCGCGCAACGCGCGCCCCAGCGCATCGAGCCGCCGCGCGCCCTGCTCGAGGGTCTGCTCCAATCGCAGCGCCCGTTCCTGCAGGCGCTCGATCGCGTCGCGCGCCTGCCCGGCCGCGCGGTCCGCCGCGAACGCGGCACGCTCGAGCACCGCCGCGCGCAGCGCCGCGTAGAGGCGCGGGACATCGGCCTCGCTCGGCGCCGCCGCGCCGCCTGCCACGCGTGGCGCCTCGCCGGCGCCGTCGTGCAGATCGATGCAAGCGCCGAACGCGTCCGACAGGCCGGGCACGATCAGGTAGTCGCGGAATTGCGCCGGGACTTCGTCGAGCAGCGCGGCGTCGATCGCGTGCGCCACCGTCCGGCACAGCGCCGGCAGGTCGGGCGCCGCGGCATGGGCGTCGAGCGCCCGCGGCAGCGCCGGCAGCACGCGCCGCGCGATCGCGCGGCGCAGTTGCGCCTGCTGCGCGTCGAGCTGCCCGGCCGCCTCGTGCGCGAGCGCGGCCAGCCGCGCCAGCATCGGCCGCAGCTCGGCGCGCAGCGCGCCCGACAGGTTCTCGTCCAGATGATGCAGCGCCACCTCGGCGCGCTTGCGGCGCTTGTAGGCCAGCGCCGGCCCGCTCAGCGCATGCAGCGCCGCGTAGAGCCGCTCGAATCCGGCCGCGGCCAGCGCCTGGCCGTCGGCCTCACTGCCGGCCTCGCCGTCCCGCTTGCCGCCAGCCGCCTCGGCCGGCTCGCGCGCCATGCGCACCGACACCGATACGGGCGCGGCCAGCCGCGCGGCGTCCACGCCCAGCGCGGCGAGCTTGTCGGCTGCGCGCGCCGCCACGTCGGCCTCCTGCAGCGCGCGCCGCGCCGCGCTCTTGTTGGCGAGGCGCCTGACGAGCCGGCCGTCCAGTTCGTCCTCCTCATATTCGTCGCTGCGCGTGAGCACCGGCAGCAGCGGCTTGCCGCGATGCAGCTCCAGGCCGAGATCGTCGAGTTCCTGCACCTGCCCGGGCGAGGCCGAGCTGGTCAGCCAGATCACGCCGTCCGCGCTCTCGATGAAGCGGCGCGTGAGCGCCGCGTTGTCGGGCGTCACGGAGTGCAGGCCGGGCGTGTCGAGCAGCACCAGCCGCGCGCCCAGATACACGCCCTGCAACTGCGCGGTGGTTTCGGTCTCGCCCTCGCGAAAGCGTCCGGCCGTCACGACCAGCCGGCCCGCCTCGACGCGGAAATACCGCACCGTCCTGCCGTGCGCGGCGAAGCGATCGGCGAGGAAATTGCAGAACGAACTCTTGCCGGCATTGAACTTGCCGAACACCAGCAGCATCGCGCGATCCTCGAATTGCCCGGCCAGCGAGGCGGCCGCCTCGATGCTCGCCCATGGCTGCGAGCAGGCCTGCCCGGCGGCCTGCAGCGCCGCGTCGATCGCCGCGCCCTGCATGGCGAGCGCGCTGCCCTCGCGCAGCCCCTCGCAGCCGAGCCGCGCCTCGCCCAGGCTCGCCTGCCGATCGATCAGCCAGGCCTCGAACGCGTCGAACAGGCCCGACAGATCGCGCGCGCCGAACGCCAGCCCGTCGGCCGCGTCGATGAAGCGCCGTTCCTCGCTCGCGAGCGCCGTCATGCGCCGGCCCGCCATGCGTCGATCGCGGCCGCCGCCCGCGCCGTGGCGGCAACGGCCTGCTCCTGCGCGGCCAGCTCGCTCGCGAGCGCCACGCGGTCCGCCGACAGTTCATAGTAGTGCGTGAAGTCGCGGCGCAGCCGGTCGCGGCCGGCCGCCTCGCCGAACATGCGGCGCAGATCGCGGCGGAACTTCACGGAAATGCCCATCACGGCGATCATCACGGAATGGAGGCTGCCCGCCGCCATCGCGCGCCCGGGCGGCAGCTCGGACACGCCGTGTCCGGCGAGGAAGCCGTCGATCTCGATGCAGGCGCGCGAATAGGCGATCTGGATCCGCGCGCGCTCGCGCTTGCCGGCGGTGCTCGCGTAGGGGTCGCGCGCCGTGTCGGGCACGCTCGCGTGATCGCTGCCGAGCGAATCGAGCAGCGCGCAGAGGTCCGCGCCGACCGTGTCGATCACGGCGCGCAGGCCGCGCTCGAAGCCGTCGCGCTGCTGCCGTTGCCGCTCGCGCAGCCGCGCCAGCGCCGCGTCCTGCTCGGCGCGCAGCGCGCCCAGCTGCGCGGCGATGTCCGTGCGCAGCCGCGCGGCCTCGCGGGCACGCGCGGCCGGCACCCGTTCGAGCGCGGCACCGAGCGCCGCCTGCAGCGCCGGAATCCCGCTGCGCTCGACCAGCAGGCACTTGCCGCCCTGCTGCCCGTTGCGATGCCGCACCGACGACACGCAGCACGGCTCGGCCGCGGGCACCTGCGCGACCAGCGCGGCCACCACCCGGGCGAGCGCGGCGGCGTCGGCCAGCTGATCGATCTGCGACAGCACCAGGAAGGTCCGGCGCGCGCTGCGCGCGTCGTCGTCGAGCAGGGCCACGAGCCATTGCCGCTCGCGCGCGTCGAGCTCGCCCTCCCCGGCCGCGTGGACGAACAGGCGGATGTCCGCCTCGAGCCGGACCGCGCGCAGCGCGTGGCGATCGTCGGCCCCGGCCACGTCGGCGTCGAGCCCCGGCGCGTCGAGCCAGCGCACGCCCGCGTGCCGCCCGTGCGCCAGCGCCACGGTCTCGCGCCGGTCGGAGACGGCGAACAGCGGCTTGCCGGCCAGCACGTCGCCAAGCGCGGCGTCATCGAGGTCAATGGACACGCAGCTTCCTCCCGGCGGGCAAGGATCGATCGGCGGGCCGCGGCAAGGCGCGCGGCCCGGCCGGGCGCGGCGCGGGACTCAGGCGGCGGCCGAGGCGCGCGGGCGCTGCACGATCTGGTTGTCGCGGCCGGCCACCCGCGCGGTCAGCACGATGTCGAATTCGATCGCCCGGTACGCGTCGGCCTTCAGGCCGAGCGCCGCGCCGCCCGTCTTTTCGACGACATGCGGAATCAGCGACTCGCGCGTGGCATAGGCGAAGTCGTCCCAGATCAGCGGATCGCCCTCGATGTTGAACTGCGTGGTCAGCTTGCGGTGCGCCTCGCTGGTCACGAAGAAATGCACGTGCGCGGGGCGGTTGCCGTGGCGCCCGAGCCCGTTCAGCAGCTGCTGGGTCGCGCCGTGCGGCGGGCAGCCGTAGCCGACCGGCATCAGCGTGCGAAACTCATAGCGGCCGTCCGCGCCGGTGCGCACGGCGCCGCGCAGGTTGAACGGGGTCTGCGCGCCGGTCGGATCGAAATGCGAATAGAAGCCCTTCGAGTTGGCGTGCCAGCACTCGATCACCGCGCCCGCCACCGGCTTGCCGTCCGGCCCCTTGATGGTGCCGTGGATCACGAGCGGGCCGGCGTCCTCGTCGGCGTCGAGATCGATCTTCGCCACGCCGTCCTGCACCGGCGCGCCGGCCACGTAGAGCGGCCCCTCGATGGTGCGCGGCGTGCCGCCCGTGATGCCGGCCTCGCGGTCCTCGGCGTCCATGCGGATGTCCAGGTACTTCTCGAGGCCGAGGCCCGCGGCGAGCAGCGCCGCCTCGCCGTCCTGGCCGAGCTTGTTGAGGTAGTGGATGCCGGCCCAGACCTCGTCGGGCGTGATGTCGAGCTCGTCGATGGCGCGGAACAGGTCGCCGAGCAGCCGGTGGACGATGCGCTTGAGGCGCGCGTCGCCGCCGCCGTCGTCCTCGAGGTTCGCCGCGGCTCTGAGCAGGTCCTGCACTTCCTGGGTCTGAAACACCTGAACGTTCATGGGGATTGTCTCCTTGTTGATAGGGGCGAGGCGCGCCGGCGTCCTCAGGCGTCGCCGTCGCGCACCGACGACGGGTGCCGGCACAGCGGCATGACCGAGATCGTCATGTAAGGGAACAGCGGCAGCGCGGTGAGCAGTTCGTGCAGCTCGGCATTGCTCTCGACGTCGAACACGCTGACGTTCGCGTATTCGCCGACGATACGCCAGATGTGGCGCCACTTGCCGCTGCGCTGCAGCTCCTGGGAATAGGCCTTCTCGCGCAGCTTGATCGCGTCGGCGACGTCGGCGGGCAGGTCGGCCGGCAGATTGACGTCCATGCGCACGTGGAAAAGCATCTCGGGGTTCCTTTCGATCGATGGGAATCAACGGGTCACGCGGATCAGCCCGTCGCGCGTGAAGCGGCGCAGCTTGGCCTCGTCGAGCTCGATGCCGAGGCCGGGGCCGGCGGGCACGGTCAGCTCGAAATCGCGATAGTCGAGCGGCGTGGTGAGGATTTCCTCGGTGATGAGCAGCGGCCCGAACAGCTCGGTGCCCCACTGCAGATTCGCGAAGCTCGCGAACAGCTGCGCCGAGGCGATCGTGCTGACGGCGCCCTCCAGCATGGTGCCGCCGTAGAGTTCGATGCCGGCCGCGTCGGCCACCGCCGCCACGCGCTGCGCCGCGAACAGGCCGCCGCTCTGCTCGATCTTAATCGCGAACACGTCGGCGCCGCCCTGCCGGGCGATCTCGAACGCGCTCTCGGGGCCTTGCAGGATCTCGTCGGCCATCAAGGCCACCGGGTAGCGGCGCGTCAGGCGCGCCAGCGCGGCGGGCGAGGCCACCGGCTGCTCGACCAGCTCGCAGCCCGCCTCGGCCAGTGCCGGGATCGCGCGGGCCGCCTGCGTCTCGCTCCAGGCCATGTTGACGTCCACCCGCACCGTGCCGCGCCCGTCCAGCGCCCGGCAGATCTCGGCCACGTGGCGCACGTCGGCCTCCACCGGCCTCGCGCCGATCTTCAGCTTGAAGACGCGATGGCGGCGAGCCTCGATCATCCGCTCGGCCTCCTCGATGTCGCGCGCGGTGTCGCCCGAGGCGAGCGTCCACGCCACCGGCAGCCGCTCGCGGCGGCGCCCGCCGAGCAGTTCGCTCAGGGGCACGCCCAGCCGCTTGCCTTGCGCGTCGAGCAGCGCCGTCTCCAGCGCGCTCTTGGCGAAGTGATTGACGCGCACCAGCTTGCCGAGGTGCGCCATCAGCGCCTGCACCTGCGTGGCGTCGCGGCCGATCATGGCCGGCGCGAAATAGGCGTCGATCGCCAGCTTCATCGCCTCCGGGCTCTCCGGCCCGTAGGCCATGCCGGCGATGGTGGTGCCCTCGCCGATGCCGACCACGCCGTCGCTGCAGAACAGCTTCACCAGCATCAGGGTTTGCCCGTGCATGGTGGCCACCGACAGCCGGTGCGGGCGGATCGTGGGCAGATCGACGAGGCAGGTTTCGACGCGCTCGACGGTGGCGCGGGACGGGGCGGAGGCGGCGGTGGCGGAGTTCATGGCATCGATTTATACGGGGCGCGGGCGCGGCGCGTCCAACACCTTTTTTATCCGGCACGATACCTTTAAGATATCGTCCGTCACATCCCCTCAACGCTCCGCCCCGCCCGCCGCCCGGCCGCCATGGATCTTCGCCAGCTCCGCTATTTCGTCGCCGTCGCGCGCGAACGCAACTTCACGCGCGCCGCAGCGCAGCTGCACATCGCGCAACCGCCGCTGAGCCGCCAGATCCAGCTGCTCGAGGAGGAGCTCGGCGTACAACTGGTGATCCGCGACAGCCGTCCGGTGCAGCTGACCGACGCGGGCCGGCTGCTGCACGAGCAGGCGATCCAGATCCTCGGACGCGTCGAGCAGACGCGCGAAGCCACGCGCCGCGTGGGCCTGCACCAGCGCGCCGTGCTGTCGATCGGCTTCGTCGCCTCGACGCTCTACGGCCACCTGCCGGCGCTGCTGAAGATGCTGCGCACGCGCGCGCCGGAACTCGAGATCCGGATGGTGGAGCTGATGTCGGTCGAGCAGCTCGACGCGCTGAAGGCGGGCCGCATCGATCTCGGCTTCGGGCGCGTGCGCCACAGCGATCCGGGCGTGGCCGGCATCGTGATCCAGGAGGAGCGGCTTGCGGTGGCGGTGCCGAAATCCTCGCCGCTGGCCGGCAGCGCGGCGCCGCTGCCGATCGGTCTGCTGGCCGGGCAGCGGCTGATCGTCTATCCGAAGGAGCCGCGCCCCGGCTTCGCCGACCAGGTGCTCGACGCGCTGCACGGCCACGACGTGGCGCTCGACGAGGTGCTCGAAGTACGCGAGATCCAGACCGCACTCGGGCTGGTGGCCGCCGAATTCGGCGTCTGCCTGATCCCCGCCTCGGCGTGCCAGATGCGCCACGATCTCGACTACCGGCTGATCGACAGCGAGCGCGTGACCTCGCCGGTGATCCTCAATTACCGGCTCAACGACCGCTCGCCCTACATCGCGCTGGTCGAGGCGCTGATCGAGGAAGTCTATCGGTAGCGCGGGGCGGCGCGGCTAATGCAGCTTGCCGACCGCCTTCGACACCGCCGCCGGGGTCTCGTACTCGCCATCGGGAAGCTTCAGCAGCAGGTCGAGCACCGCATCGTCGGCGCTGCCGTCGCGCGCATGCTTGACCAGGTCGGCCTTGACGGCCGGATAAGCGACGCCCTTGAGGGCCTTCTGGAGGTCGATCGGGCTCGCGTGGCCGTCGTTCGACTCGCCGTGGCCCGCCTGACGCGGTTGGGAAGGTGAGGATGTCATGATGCGCTCTCCTGCGTAGATGGGGTGGGCCGGCCGCGGCGCGGACGCCACCGGGGCTGCGAGGTCGCGCGCGAGGCGGCGCGGCATCGCCACAACGGATGCATCGCTCGCGCCTCAGACCGTGCGGCGCGTCAGCATGGAACGAATGTTTCCGATCGCCTGCGCCGGGTTCAGGCCCTTCGGGCACACGCTCGCGCAGTTCATGATGGTGCGGCAGCGAAACAGCCGGTAGGGGTCCTCGAGATCGTCGAGCCGCGAGGCGGTGGCCTGGTCGCGCGAGTCGGCGATGAAGCGGTAGGCCTGCAGCAACCCGGCCGGCCCGACGAACTTGTCGGGATTCCACCAGTACGATGGGCATTGCGTCGAGCAGCAGGCGCAGAGAATGCATTCGTAGAGCCCGTCGAGCTGCTCGCGCTCCTCGGGCGACTGCGGCCGCTCCCGCTCGGGCGGCGGCGTGTCGTTGATGAGGTACGGGCGGATCGAGTGGTACTGGTTGAAAAAATCGGTCATGTCGACGATCAGGTCACGCACCACCGGCAGCCCCGGCAGCGGCCGCAGCGTGATCTCGGCCGGCAACTCGCGCAGGTTGGTCAGGCACGCGAGGCCGTTGCGGCCGTTGATGTTCATCGCATCGGACCCGCAGATGCCCTCGCGGCACGAACGCCGATACGCCAGCGTCTCGTCGAGCGCCTTCAGCCTGCCGAGCACGTCGAGCAGCATGCGCTCGCCCGCGGCCAGTTCGATCTCGTAGGTCTGCAGCCTCGGCCGCGCGTCGCGGTCGGGATCATAGCGGTACACATGCAGCACGCGGTGGTCGCTCATAGTCGTGTCTCCGGTTCGCGGCGCCCGTGCGGGCTCGGGCATGACCGGCTCATTCGAAGGCCTCGCCGTGGTCGATGACATAGCGCCCGCGCTCGAGGCCGTCGCGCACCGCCTCGGCCGCCGTCTGCCATTGCGGGCCGCCCGGCTCCGGCATCGGGCAATCGACGGGGCGGCCGTCGCGATACATCGCGATCTCGGGCAGCCAGCCGCCGCGCGCGTTGCGCCGCGCGCCGACCTGGATTTCATGGCCACGATAGAGCTCGGTGGTCGGGGGATGGGTCGCTTCCTGCACGTTGCCTCCTGATGGTCGGAAATACGCGCCGCGCGCAAGCGCCGGCAGCCGCCAACTCGGTGATGCATCGCCCATGCCCGGCGGTGCGCCCCGCGTGGCCGCGCGCACTGCGTCGCGCTGCATGCCCGCGCTGCAAGGATTGAAAATCGGCACCGGTACGCCTACGCGGACGAACGGCCGCGGCCGTGGACATGACGGCCGCCACCGGCGCCGAAGCCGCGCGCAGCCGGCCGCGCGCGACGGCGCGACCAACCGGTTCAGCGCGGCGGCGCCGCGCTTCATCGGCCGGCCGCCTTCGCGTTGCCGGCCTGCTCGGCAAACTCCGTGAGCTTCAGATCGGTGGCCTTTTCCTCTTCGAGCGTTTGCGCCAGCAGCTTGACGGCCGGCTCCAGGCCCAGTTGCTTGCCGATCGCGCAGAGGCTGCCGTATGCGGCGATCTCGTAGTGCTCGACCTTCTGCGCCGCCGCCACCAGGCCGGCATCGAGCACCGGCCCCTTCTCGATCTCGTCGATCAGTTCCTCGCCTTCCTCGATCAGCCCCTCCATGGCCACGCATTTGATGCGCTTGAGCCGCAGCCCGCAGGTCTCCACCACCTGGTCGATGCGCTCGACCTGGCCGCGCGTCTCCTCGAGATGGGCGTTGAATGCCTCGCCGAGCTTCGGATCGGAAGCGGAGCGGGCCAGCTTGCCGAGCGCGCGCGTCAGCTGTTTCTCCGCGCTGTAGATATCGGACAGCATGTGGACGAACAAATCGTCGACGGTTTTTCGTTGTGCCATGACTGACTCCTGTTTCGGGTGGGTGGAGTCTCCCATGCTGCAACGGCCGTACCCGAGCCGCGCCCCGTGCGCCGCACGGCATGCCGCGGCAAGGACCGGCCGCGCCGGCCGCCCGACGGGCGCTTTTTTCGCGCCTGGAAATTTTGCATCGCTTAACGATCGGCATCGCGCGGCTCGTGCAGCGGCTGACAGCTGCGCCGCCAGCGAAAGGCGGCCGCGGGCGGAACGCCGCTTGCGCAACCGCACGGCGGACGGCGACCGCCGCTCTGCCCGCCCCTTCCGGAGAAACGACGATGAGAGCACTACGATGGCATGGCAAGCACGACATTCGTTGCGATACGGTACCGGACCCGGTCATCGAGGACGGACGGGACGCGATCGTGCGCGTCTCCACCTGCGCGATCTGCGGCTCGGATCTGCACCTGTTCGACGGCCTGATGCCGGGCATGAAGCATGGCGACATCATGGGCCATGAATTCATGGGCGAAGTGGTCGAGCTCGGCAAGGAAAACCGGACCCTGCGGCTCGGCCAGCGCGTGGTCGTGCCGTTTACGATCTTCTGCGGCGAATGCGACCAGTGCCGGCGCGGCAATTTCTCGGTCTGCGAGCGCAGCAACCGCAATCGCGACCAGGCGAGCAAGCTGTTCGGGCACACCACGGCCGGCCTGTTCGGCTATTCGCACCTCACGGGCGGCTATCCCGGCGGGCAGGCCGAATATGTGCGCGTGCCGTTGGCCGACACCACCCACATTCCGGTGCCCGACGGCCTCGCCGACGAACAGGCCCTGTTCCTCGGCGACATCCTGCCGACCGGCTGGCAGGCCGCCGTCAATTGCGATATCGAGCCCACCGATACGGTGGCGATATGGGGCGCCGGGCCGGTCGGGCAGATGGCGATTCGCAGCGCCGTGTTGCTCGGGGCGCAGCAGGTGATCGCGATCGACCGCGTGCCGGAGCGGCTCGAGATGGCGCGCCAGGGCGGCGCGGTCACGATCGATTTCGATCACGACAGCGTGTTGGAGCGCCTGAACGAGCTGACGGCCGGCCGGGGTCCGGAAAAATGCATCGATGCGGTCGGCATGGAATCGCATGCGACCCGCTCGCTGGACGCGATGTACGACCGCGTCAAGCAGGCCGTGATGCTCGAAACCGATCGCCCGCACGTGCTGCGCGAGATGATCTACGTCTGCCGGCCGGCATCCTCTCGATACCGGGCGTCTATGGCGGCGTGCTCGACAAGATCCCGTTCGGCGCCGCGATGAACAAGGGGCTGACGTGGCGCATGGGGCAGACGCACGTGAAACGCTGGAGCGGCGACCTGCTGGCGCGCATCGAGCGCGGCCAGATCGATCCGTCGTTCGTGATCACGCATTCGGTCTCGCTCGAGGCCGGCCCGGGCATGTACGAGACGTTCCGCGACAAGCGCGACGGCTGCGTCAAGGTGGTGATGAAGCCCTGAAGCCGGCCCGGGCGGCGCGCGCGGCCACCGCGCGCCGGCGATCTATTCGTCGGGTTCGAAACTGATCAGGTGATCGCTGCGGGCGATGCGCCCGCCTTCCACCCTCACCGTGCCGGCATAGCGCACCCGCAGCCCGGCCGGGGCGCCGGGGGCCGAGCGCGCGCCGCCGGCCTGCTGCGGCGGCTCCGCCGCGCCGGTTTCCGGGCAATCCGCCTGGCATGATGTCGGTTCGATGAACGGCATGGGCTCCTCCGGATGAGCGCGACCTGGCGCGCGGGCAGCCTGTCCCGTCGCAATTTCCGGGCCCGGCCGCCCAAGGCGTCGCGCGCGGCCGCCGCGCCGATCGGCCCGGCCGGACACGCCATCCCGGGCTTGGGATTTTTTCCAAGCCGGGTAAAATGCCGCTGTTTTCTTGCTGCCTCCCCCAAAGCCGTCGTCTCAACCAGAAAAACCATGGCCATGCGATACCGGAAAATTGCGCTCCGCGGAGTCGCGCCGCTTTGTCTCGGCGCGCTGGTCGCGATCGTACTGGGCCGTCCGGGCATCGCGCGGGCCGACTGCATCGACGAGGCCGCCGCGTTCCAGCACGTGAACGTGGGCCTGATGCGTGCGATCGCGCAGGTCGAATCGGGCACCCGCACCAACGTGATCAACCCGAACAGCAACGGCACGTTCGACATCGGCCTGATGCAGATAAACAGTTCGTGGCTGCCGCGCCTCGCGCGCGAGGGCATCACCGAGCAGAGCCTGTTCGATCCCTGCACCAACGCCTATGTCGGCGCCTGGATCCTCTCCGAAAACATTCGCCAATTCGGACCGACCTGGAACGCGATCGGCGCGTACAACGCGAGCGCGCCCGACAAGCGGCTCGCCTACGCACGCAAGGTCTACGACGCGGCCCAGTCGATCATCAGCACAGCGGACTCCCCGATGCCCATTCTCCCGCCCTCCTTCATACCGCCGCAGACCTACAACCCGTTCGCGAGCCTCGAGGTCAACCAGGTCAGGCTGGCGGCGCCGCGGGCCGCGAACGCACCGGCGGCGGCTCCCGCCGGCGCGCCGCCGTCCCCGGCGATTTCAGCGGCGGCGCCCGGCCAGTACAACTTCGGCTGGGACATCAGCGGCGCGCCCGAGGTCAAACCGGTGCAGGTGTTCGACGATGGCAAGCGGATCTACGCGCAGTTCAGCGACATGAAGCGGGTGCCGGCGATCTTCGCCGACACGCCGCACGGCCGCGCGGTGCTGCGCTGGGAATCGCAGCCGCCCTATGCGGTGATCTCGTCGCTCGAGCCTTCGCTGATCTTCCAGCTCGGCGGCGCCGAGGCCAAGGCCCAGCGCCGGCCGAACAACGCGCCGCTGCCGCCGGGCATGCAGGCGGCGGCCTCCGCCGCGGCCGCGGCCGGCGCCGCGGCGTCGAAGTCGCGCGGCGCCGGGGCGGTGGGCACCGATGCGCTCTGGTACGTGTCGACCCCGACGACGGTGCCGGGGCCGACGAAGCTGCCCAACGTCGAGTCACCGGCCAATTCAGCCGCCACGTTCGCCACGGCGCAGACCGGGCCGGCGCCGGCAGCCGCGCCCGCCGCCCCGGCGCCCGCCAGGAAGTCGGCCGCCGATGCGCGCAACAGCACCAGCGCGCTCTGGTACCTGACGAAATAGCATTTCCCCCGCCCCTCCCCCGCCACACCCACCACCCCACCCCCACCCCACACGCGCCGCCACGCGCGGCGCCGCGGCGGCGGCGCCGTGCCGATGCCCGCTGCCGCGCGGTCGACAACGGCCGTCGTTTTCTTTGCCGCGCGATGTCTTTTATTTATGTGACATCGTATGACCAAATCGCTATGATCAAAATCATCCGGAGCAGGCGTGGTTTCCGCGCTTCGCGCCAAAAGCGCTGCACAACCATTCAAGAATCGCGAATAGCACCTGAAATTATTCGTTCATTGGAGAGACACGGAAATCCGGTAGCTTGTCGTTCGACTACCGGGAACCTCAGGTCGTAACGACGTCCTATGACAAGAATCGATGCGCCGCCCGAATGACGCCAACGGCGAGGAGACCGCCGTGAGCGCGGCCCATTCGACGCAGGAACGCTTGGTGGCGGCAGCCTGACGATCAGGATCACTGATCAAGCACCGGGCACGCGCCGCCCGGCTGCCGCGCCTCGCGCGACGGCCGGCGGCGGGAGCCGAATCCGCTTTCCCCTTCCCCACTCGACAGCAAGGAACGACATGACTCCGAGAAACCGCGTCCGCACCAGCGTCACGGCCACCTTTGGCGCGCTCGCCAGCCTGATCGCGTTCGCCGCGCCGCCGGCCGCCCATGCAGCGAGCTGCGCGACGCCGCAATGGAGCAGTTCGCCGGCCGCCAACACGAGCGCCCTGCAAAGCGCGATCAACCGGTGCTCGGGCGCCGCCGGCAACCCGGGCCTGATCGACCTGCGCGCCAACAACGGCGTGTCCACGGCCGTCATCACGAGCGTCAAGCTCGCCAGCAACATCGTGCTGAAGCTGGAAAAGGGCTTCACGCTGAAGGGCTCGCCGGGCCAGCCCTCGGACGGCGCGATGCTGACCGGCAGCGGTCTGAGCAACGTGACCCTCACCGGCACCGGCGCGATCGACGGCGACGGACAGAGCTACTGGGCGAGCGCGGTGGGCAAGAACAACACGGCACGGCCGCGGCTGATCAAGCTGACGGGCTCGAACCTGCAGATCGGCTCGAATTTCACCGACGCGGGCAAGCCGCAATCGATCGTGGCCTTTCCGAGCGCGTCGAACGATCCCGGCAACGCGCTCATCATCCGCAATTCGCCGAAAGAGCAGCTCGTGATCGAGTCGGGCTCGAAGAACGTGACGATCGACGGCGTCTGGATCTACGCGAACCCGAAGCGCAACGCGAACGGCAACGATCTCGCGCCGAACACCGATGCGATCGACATCATCGGCACCCAGACCGCCCATGTTCGCAATTGCCTGCTCGACACCGGCGACGACGACATCGCCATCAAGTCCAACGCCGGCAGCGCGGCCACCAGCGATGTCGACATCAGCCACTGCGTGGTGGGCGGCGGCCACGGCATCTCGATCGGCGGCCAGGAGGCGGCGGGCCACACGCTCGCGAAACCCGGCGTCTCGCACGTGACGGTCGACACGGTGCAGTTCAGCGGCACCGACTTCGGCTACCGGATCAAGACCGACCAGACCGCCAAGGACAGCGGCGCGACCACCGGCGTGACCTACCGCAACACCTGCATGCGCAACGTCCAGCAGCCGTTCCTGTTCACCTACACCTATGCCTCGGGCACGGGCGGCGACCTGCCGGTCATCGCGAACGTCAGCATCGACAACGTGATCGCCACCGCCACCAAGGCACAGGGCGCCATCATCGGCCTGCCGAACAGCCTGATCGGGGTGCCGAAATCGGGCGACACGGGCATCCGCATCACCAACAGCCGGATCACCGGCGGCAAGCCGTTCGCGGTCAGCAACGGTGAACTGCAGGTGGGCAGCCACAGCATCGTGACCACCTCCAGCGGCACCAACGGCCAGGTGGTGCCGATCGCCGACACCGGCGCGACGCTCGCCTGCCCCGCCTCCATCACCATTCCGGCGCAACGCTGAGCGGCGCCGCGCCCGCTCGCCGCGCGCGCGGCGTCCCGCCGTGACGCCGCGCGCCGCTGCGCCCGATCTGCTCAAAAACGGCACAGATGCGCTGATCGGGAGCACCGGCGAGCGGCACGGCATCGCGGCGGGCCTTGGCGCAACGTGCGCTCCGGCGATGGTACGGTTCCTGCAAAGGACCGATGTGGCAGCAACGACACCCCCACATCATCATCCGGAGCAAACATGAGCTACCTGAGCATCGCCGACCGCACCGACAGCTTCTTCATTCCCTGCGTCACGCTGATCGGCGCCGGCTGCGCGCGCGAGACGGGCACGCGGGCGAAGTCGCTGGGCGCGAAAAAGGCGCTGATCGTCACCGACGCGGGACTGCACAAGATGGGCCTGTCCGCGACGATCGCCGGCTATCTGCGCGAGGCCGGCGTCGACGCCGTGATCTTCCCCGGCGCCGAGCCGAACCCGACCGACGTCAACGTGCACGACGGCGTGAAGCTCTATCAGCAAAACGGCTGTGATTTCATCGTGTCGCTGGGCGGCGGCTCCTCGCACGACTGCGCGAAGGGCATCGGGCTCGTCACGGCGGGCGGCGGCCACATCAGCCACTACGAGGGCGTGGACAAATCGAGCGTGCCGATGACGCCGCTCATCTCGATCAACACCACGGCCGGCACGGCCGCCGAGATGACGCGCTTTTGCATCATCACCAACTCGAGCAACCACGTGAAGATGGCGATCGTCGACTGGCGCTGCACGCCGCTCATCGCGATCGACGACCCGCGCCTGATGGTGGCCATGCCGCCCGCGCTGACGGCCGCCACCGGCATGGACGCGCTCACGCACGCGGTGGAAGCCTACGTCTCCACCGCCGCCACGCCGATCACCGACGCCTGCGCGGAAAAGGCGATCGCGCTGATCGGCGAGTGGCTGCCGAAGGCGGTGGCCAACGGCGAATCGATGGAGGCGCGCGCGGCCATGTGCTACGCGCAGTATCTGGCCGGCATGGCCTTCAACAACGCCTCGCTCGGCTACGTCCATGCCATGGCGCACCAGCTCGGCGGCTTCTACAACCTGCCGCACGGCGTCTGCAACGCGATCCTGCTGCCGCACGTCTGCGAGTTCAACCTGATCGCGGCGCCGGAGCGCTTCGCGCGCATCGCCGCGCTGCTCGGCGCGAACACCGCGGGGCTGTCGGTGACCGACGCGGGCGCCGCGGCGATCGCCGCGATCCGCGCGCTATCGGCCTCGATCGACATTCCCGCTGGCCTCGCCGGCCTGGGCGTGAAGGCCGACGACCACGAGGTGATGGCGCGCAACGCGCAGAAGGATGCCTGCATGCTGACCAACCCGCGCACGGCCACGCTGAAGCAGGTGATCGGCATCTTCGAAGCCGCGATGTAGGCGCCGCCGGCATGCCGCGGCCGGCACCAGCGGGCCGCCGCGCGCACCGTGGCCGGAAACGCGACGGCCCTGGGACGTTGCGGGACGGCGCGATATCCTGCATGCTGTTCGCAAGCGTCGGCTCGGGCCGTGCTCCGCCGCGTACCCGTTTCGACGCGAACCCCCGCAGCCGCACGGGCAGCGGCTGGCGGGGCCGGGCCATTCCCTACAAAAACATCAACGCTCATGACGAACGTTCGCGATGTGTCAACCACCCGCCTGCTCGACCTCGTTTTCAAGCTCGGCGCGGTGGCGACGCTCGGCTACTTCGCCTACGGCGCGCTCGGCGAGTGGCAAAGGAATCCGTCGCGCATCACGTTGCTGCTCGCGGTGATCAGCGCCTGCGTCAGCGTGACGGTGTCGCTTGCATCGCGCACGCCCACCACGCGCAACATGAGGCCGCTCGCCGTGTTCCTGACGCTCGGCGCCACCTACTACTACCCGGCGCTGGTGCTCACGCCGGGCACGCACCTGATACCGGAGCTCGCGGGCGCGGCGATCCAGGCCGTCGGCATCTGCTGGGAAATCTATTCGAAGCTGTCGCTGGGGCGCTCGTTCGGCCTGCTGCC
Organism: Burkholderia glumae LMG 2196 = ATCC 33617; assembly: GCF_000960995.1. Taxonomy (NCBI): domain Bacteria; kingdom Pseudomonadati; phylum Pseudomonadota; class Betaproteobacteria; order Burkholderiales; family Burkholderiaceae; genus Burkholderia; species Burkholderia glumae. Next base: position 2,359,805 of record NZ_CP009434.1, read on the forward strand.
CGCGCATCGCGCGGTCGTGGTGCGCGGCGCCTACCGCCACGTGCGCCACCCGATCTACCTCGGCTACTTCATGCACTATCTCGGCTTCCTGCTCACCAACTTCGGATGGCAGAACGGCCTCATCTACGCCGGGCTGTTCGCGATACTGATCCTGAGAATTTTCCTCGAGGAGGACGTGCTGAAGCGGGAAGACCCGGCGTACCTGAACTACTGCCGCCGGGTACGCTTCCGGCTCGTGCCGTTCGTCTTCTGACCGCAGCCGCGAAACACGATCGCGGCGCGAACGGCCGGAGCACGATGCGCGGCGGATGGTGTGCTCGATCGCGGGCGCTTTCTGCACCGGCTCGCCGGCCTTGCGGATGAGGGCGAAGATGCCGGCTGGATGCATGGTGACTGCCAAAAACCGCACGGCGTGCTTGTTGAAATCCTAGGGACCCAGGGTGGTGCCGCAAATTCGGACCTCGTTCATGAAGCCTGCCGAGCCGGCAATTTTCGACGCGCAATCGACCGCGAGGCTGCTCGACTACCGCGTGCTGATCGAGGTGCTGCGCGAGACCGTCGTCGAATACGGCGCTGGCGGGATCGTCAGCCCGGAGCGGCTGGTCGTCCCGCTGCAGGCGGGCGGCCTGATGCTGTCGATGCCGTCGAGCGCCGCGGACCTCGCCATCCACAAGCTCGTCAACGTCTGCCCCGCCAACGCGCAGCGCCGGCTTCCGACCATCCATGGCCAGGTGATCGCCTGCGATGCGCATACCGGACAGACGCTGTTCGTCCTCGACGGCCCGACCCTCACCGGGCGCCGCACGGCGGCCGTGACGGCGCTCGGCATCATGACGCTGCACGGCAAGCCGCCGGCCGAATGCCTCCTGATCGGCACCGGCAAGCAGGCCGCCAACCACGTCGAGGCGCTCGCCGCCTTGTTCCCGCAGGCACGCATCCTGTGCCGGGGCCGCTGCCGCGCGAGCACCGAGCGCTTCGTGGCGCAGCAGCGCGGCGTGGCGCCGAACCTCGTTGCGCTAGACGGCGAAGTGCCGGCTCACACCGACGTCGTCATCGCGGCGACCACCAGCAAGACGCCGGTGTACGACGCGCCCGCCCGCGAGGGACGCCTGGTCGTCGGAGTCGGCGCCTTCACGCCCGACGCGGCCGAGATCGGCAAGGCGACGGTGGACGGCAGCTACCTCGTGGTGGACGATCCGCTCGGCGCGACACACGAGGCCGGCGACCTCATCCAGGCCCGCGTCGATTGGCACGAGGTCCACTCCCTCGCGGAGGCGCTCGAAGGCAAGCTCGATCCGCGCGCGCCGGTGTTCTTCAAGAGCGTCGGCTGTGCCGCCTGGGACCTGGCGGCCTGCCGGGTGGCGCGACGGGCGATCGGCTAGCCGGGGGCTGAAGGTCACGCCCATTGCGCATCGGAACCGCGCTTGCCGCGCCGTCGTCAGGCGGCATACGCGCTCATGCCGCTGCCCGCCGCGGCACGAGCTCGGGCTGGGGGCGCTCCGCCGGCAAGCAGCCTGACCACCAAACGCAAAACGCCTCGCCGGAATCGACCCGGCGAGGCGTTCTGGGCTTTCACGCGTTACTTCTTAAACTGCTCCTTGACGGAGTCGCTCGCCTTGCCGACGTTCGACTGGACCTTGCCGGCCGTCTTCTCGGCAATCCCTTCGGCCTGGGTCGCGCGGTCGCCGGTGACCTTACCGATCGCTTCCTTGATCGACCCCTTCACCTGCTTGACGGCGCCTTCAATGCGGTTCTTGTCCATGATGGTTTCCCTCCAGGTTGACGATAGAGATGGGACAACGTCTTCCGTCGCAACCGCTGGCTTGCATACGGAATGGAATCAGTATCGTCAGGTCCGGCATGGCGAACCAGAAGCGAATGCATTACCCGACCCAGTGCATTTGCCGCAGCTTCTGCCGGGTCACTTCTCCTTCGTCTTCCTCGATGAACTCCGCGTTTGACGCGCCGCGATGGCCTTGCCGAAATGCCCGCGCGTCTGCGCCCATACGATCGCTTCGGCACGGCTGTGGACGTCGAGCTTCGCATAGATGGTCGCGACATGATTGCGTACGGTAGCGGGCGAGAGCTCCAGCGCCTTCGCGATGTCCTTGTCCGACAGCCCCTTGCACAGCTGCTCGAAGACGTCGCATTCACGGGCGGTCAGATCCGAGAGATGCGCGCCCGCATCCGGCGCGTTAGCGCGGCGCACGTTGGCCAGTTTCTCGATGAGCGTCCGGCTGAACCACGAGGCATCCTGCATGACCGTCTCGATCGCCGACACCAGCTCCATTTCGGAACGCTTGCGGTCGGTGATGTCCAGTATCGCCATCAGCACGCATTCCGTGCCATGTATGGTCACCGGCTCCGCCGACACCAGGCAGTCGAGCACGCTGCCGTCCTCGGTACGCAGGCGGAATTCGACGCTGCGGACGCTGCCGGACTGTTGCAGCCGTTCGGCGATCTTCTGCGCGGCGTCATCGGCCCATAAGCCCACTTCATCGATGCGCTTTCCGACGATCTGCTCGGTGCCGAAGCCCGTCGTGGCCGTGAATGCATCGTTGACATCCAGCGTCATGCAGCCGTCGGCCGCGTAGAGCACCGTGGGGATCGGGTTCATCCGGAACGAGCGCTCGAACCGCTCCTCGCTCTGCTTGAGCGCGGTTTCCGCGCGTTTGCGCGGCTCCAGGTCCATGAAGGTGAAAAGCATGCAGGCTTCGTCGCCGATCTCGATCGGCTGGCCGGCCACGACCACGAACTTCGTGATGCCTTCCGGCAGCTTCAGCACGGCCTCCATCTGAGGAATGGTCGCGCCTTCCCTCAGACGCTCGATGGCAAGCTCACGCCGCTCCGCCGCCTCGAACACGTCGAGCTCGAACACCGATCGCCCGATCACGTCTTCACGCACATAGCCGGTCATTTCCAGGAAGCCCTGATTGACCTTGATATAGCGTTGATCCTGCAGCCGGCAGATGAGCGCCGGCGCCGGGTTCGCGTTGAAGGTCCTCTCGAAGCGCTGCTCGGCACTCGCCCAGTCGCTCGCGTCGTGCAGGATCAGCGCCAGACAATCGGGCTCGTCGTTCGCGTTGGTCAGCACCAGGCTGCGAATCCGGTGCACCCAACGCGCGTCTTCGTCGTCGGCCCGGCTGACTTCGACGACGACGTCGCTGAAGCTTTCCCCCGCGATGACCCGGTCGATCGGATAGCTGCCCGGCTGCACCGCGTGGTTGTTCCGGTAGCGCAGCCGGAAGCGTTCGCGGTACTCGTCCACATTCGCGCCCAGGTCGGCGAGCGTCTCGGCGCCATGCATTTCGAGCGCGGCCTGATTCGCCCACACGATCGTCTGGTCCGGCTCCACCAGGATGACGCCTTCGGTCAGGCCGCTCATGATCTGATGCAATTGCTTGCGGTCGGTCTGCTTGCGCAACACCTTGTCGTCGATTCGTGCCTGCTCGGCGGCCTCACGATCCTCAGCGGAATCGCCCATCGTCCTTTCTCCCATGTCATCCAGGCGGGCGCCGCATCGCGATGGCGGCGGCCCGCTGAAGTTTGACACCAGCCGCGCCGGACCGCAAAGCTTTGCGCCACCGTGGCATACGCACCACGCCAGACAGTGCGAATGCACCATTCGCCCGTGCCTCCTAGTCCCTACACTGCTCTCAGTGTCCGCTGTTGCCGGCCGAGGTCCTGTTCCGACCCACGCCGGATCGACGACCGGCATCTCGCGCGAAGGCGCGCAGCCCAGGTGCCTTGAAGCACCGGCGAGCCGAGCCTGTCGTCGCACCAAGCCCACCCGACTAACAAGGAGAGTGTTGATGAACCCGTCTGATTCGATCCGCCAACCCGTCCGCCTGATCCCGACGCGCCCATCGTGGGGCGCGGTGTTCGTCGGCTTCGTGGTGGCGATGTCCACTTACCTGTTTCTCGCCGTCCTCGGCACCGCGATCGGCGCCAGTGCCTTCGACCCGCTCGGCAACCGCAATCCCTTCAGCGGATTCGGCACGGCCGCGAGCATCTGGGTCGCCTTATCGACGCTGCTGGCGCTGGCGGCGGGCGGCTTCTTCGCCGGCCGTTCGGCGCCCGGCAAAGGCGCGCTGCACGGCTTCCTGAGCTGGTCCTTGACGACGCTGGCGACCGTCTATCTGGTGTCGAGCGTGGCGGGCGGCGCGATCGGCGCGGTATCGGGCGTCGCGGGCCAGGGGCTGTCGCTGGCGGGCCAGGGCATCGCCGCCGTGGCGCCGACGCTGGCATCCGGCGCGAAGGCCGCCCTGCGCAGGAATGGCGTGTCGCCGAACCTCGACGATATCGAGGCGAACCTCGAGACCCTGCTGAAGCAGTCGGGCAAATCGGCACTCGCACCGTCGCAACTGGCTTCGGCCGCGAGCGCCGCTGCGGCGGATGCCGGCTCGACGGCCAGCCAGGCAGCCGTCAACCCGCAGTCGTCGGGCGCCGATCTGAAGGATTTCTTCGCACGTCTGAAAGCAAAGGCCCAACCTGCGATGGATGCGGCTGACCGCGATGCGCTCGTCAACATCATCGTCGCGCGCACCGGCAAGTCCCGGCAGGAGGCCGAACAGATCGCCGACCACTACGAGCAGACCTACAACCAGGCGCAGCAGCAGCTTCAGCAACTGAAGCAGGCGGGCGAACAGAAGGTCCGTGAGGCTGGCGACGCGGCATCGGCCGGCGTGAGCCGGGTGGCATGGATGGCCGTCATCGTTCTGCTGCTCGGGGCGATTGTCTCGGCCCTGGCAGGACTGATCGGTCATCGCACGAACCGCGCGATCGCGGCGCCCGCCGCCCCGGAAAGCGTGCACTGACGGGCGGCAAACCCGCAACCACGACAAGTCCGATGTTCAAGTTATCGAGGAGGATTCCCATGAAGCCACGTATTGCACTGTTCGCTCTGCTCGCCGCCCTGCCCGCGCTGGTCTTGACACCGCAGGCGTCTGCCAAGGGCTGTCTGAAAGGTGCCGCGGTAGGCGGCGTGGCGGGCCACGTCGCCGGCCATCATGCGGTCGCCGGGGCCGTGCTCGGCTGTGCGGTCGGCCATCATCAGGCGGCCAAGAAGGAAAAGCAACAGGCCGCCGCCGCACAGCAGGCGTCGGGCGCCTCGAAGCCGCAGTAAGCGAGGCTCGCTACACGTCGCTGCGACAACCGTTGCGTTGCGCGGCGACGGTGGCGAGCATCGGGCCGCACCGCCAAGGCCAATGCGCCGCCGGCCGGGGTTTTCATCCCCGGCGATTGATCTGCTCGTCGTGGGTTGTGGCGCCGAGTCAGGCGGCAATGGCGCCGCTCACATGCTGCCGCGACACGCAGCGTGGGCGGTACACGCGTTCGCGCCGGGTGGTGCGGCGGAAGTGTCGGTGGGGTTTTGACAACCGACTGGAACAGGGATCAACGGCCGCCGGAACGACATCGGGATGAACCGCCTCGAAGCGGCCATCTCGTCCCCGACTCCCACCCGACGGGAAGGCGCCGGCTTCGGCATGCGCCGCCAAGCGTAAGCTGCCCGCGGAACACGGCACAAGCTGTGCGCGGGCAATCGTTCCAACGTACCTCTGCCTCTCTGCAGCGAATCATCAGCCGGCCATCGGCAGGAAATAAAGCATCAATCATCCACCAAAATCATCGAAGCTTTATTTCCTGGAATGGAAAATCCAAATTCCTTGAAACAGGGCATGCTTCACAAAAAATCGCCAGCCTGCCGACCGGCATCAAGTCACGCGCAATCCATGAAAACAGCACGTGCGACAGGCAATTCTCGTTTCGGCAGCTAAAAATAAAAACCAATTGCAATTAAAAATTCCGCTCGATTACCCCCTGCACCTCCTCAAGCCACCCTCTCGGAAAATGAATCCGACTCTGCCGCAACACGATGCCTTAAAAAGGCCCGCTTTATTTGTAAATAAATTCAAATAATGCAGCAACGCCCATCATGACAAACCTCAAAACCATACAGAGAGCCGCAGGTATTGCCAGCACCAGCAACGAGGCAGCTATCACCTTCAATATGACGAGCACGGTCACGGATTCCTCCAAAACACACCCTATCGGCAGATTACTTGAAAACTTGATGGTTGCCATCCGGCTTCGATTAGACGAATGCGAGAGGAAGGCAACCGATGACGCCTCCGCGCCGTCCCGGCGCTTCGCTTGGCCCCGGGCCGCGGGCCGCGCACCGGCCGACGGCCGAAGACGTCTGCTTCCTCGGCGCCACGATGATTTGATAACATACTTCGCTGATCGGACCGCCTGAATTTTGCTTTGAGAGGAGCGCCGGTGAGCCGATTCGAGGCCTTGGCCGCCGTCACGGCGGCTAGCGCCCACTGCAAATAACATCCGGGCCGGCTTGCTGCGGGGCGACCTGTTGCCGGTCCGAACAAGATGCGGAGTTCCCTCGTGGCCAGTCAGGCTTTAGAACAATTGCTGGGCGCCCGGCATACCCAATATCAGCGGCTCGTCAAACTGGATACCCCGATCGGGCAAGACGCCCTCGCGCGGGCAAGTCCTTGCTCGCCAGCGTGCTCGATAAGGTCAGCGTGTTCGCGCAGAATCTCGGCATCAAGATTTTCGCGGCGAAGGGGCCGGTGGACATCCAGGCGCAGGGTGGCCCGCTTTCGGTGGTGGGCCTGGAGGACGTGAAGATCGAGAGCGCAAACGGCCGCTTGGTGCTGACCGCGGCGAACGAAGTCTGGATCGGCGCCGGCGGCTCGTATATCAGCATCAAGGGCGGCGTCATCGAGAACGTGACGACCGGCCAGATCCTGGAAAAATGCGCCACCTGGGACAAGCCGGGCAGCGCGAGCGGGACGATCCGCGACAAGCTGCAGGCCACGCCGATCGCCGGCGACGGTGGGCGCGGCACGCCGTTCTCGGGCTGAACGTACCGCGCCGCCCCTCACGATAAGAAATGACCGAGAGATTCCGAGCACCATGAGCCAGCACCCTTCATCCGGGACCCATACGCCGCCCGCCAAACCGGCGACATCGCCCGCCACATCGAGCGCTGCGGCGCCTCAACCGTACAAGCCGCTCGCCTGGGCATTTCCTTTCACTCCCGCCGACAAGAGCGACGGGAGCGACCCGATGACTTACATGAAGGCGTTGGCCGCGGCGGAGGACGGCTTCTATCCGCTGGGCGCGAACGGCATGTGGCACGGCGGCATCCATTTCGACCAGAGCACCGCTACACGCCTCAAACAAGGCGAGGGAGTCCGCGCGATCGCCGACGGCGAGGTGGTCGCGTACCGGTTGGACAGCAAATATCCGGAGCAGGACTACCAGGATGGCCGCCATGCCCTGTACTCCACGAGCTTCGTGCTGGTTCGGCATCGGCTGCAACTGCCGCCGCCCCCGCCGAAGCCCGATGCCAACAATCAGAAAGCTGGCCAGCCGGCTGCGCCGTCCGCCTCCGCCGCGCCAGCGACCGCCAGTACCGCTTCTGCAGCCTCGGCTCCCGCTGCTGCGCCGGCATCGAGTCAGCCGCGACCGGGCGAGACGCTGACCTTCTTCAGCCTCTACATGCATCTGATGGACTGGAACAGCTACCAGTCCGCAGCCGCAGCGGCCAAAGCTGCACCGACCGACGCCGCCAGGGTGAACATGGCGCCCATGCCGTATTGGGAGGGGGAGCGGTTCTACCGGGTCGGCGACAAGGCGAACGACTCGCAAGACGTTCCCAAGCCGAAAGCGCCGGCGTCACCGCCGCGCGACCTGCTTGGCGAATTTATCCAAAGCGATTTCAAGGTCATCCCGAAGCCTGATGACCCCGTTGACGATACGGCGCATTTGCCGCTCCCGATCAAAGGTATCCGAATTCGCGAGACGCCAAACGGCAAGATCATTGGAATCCTGCCGAAAGGATCCGAACTGACGGTGTCGGACACCGACGAGGCCGCCAAGGCGAAGCCGGGGTGGGCCAAGATCAAGACCATCAAGTCGGGGACGCCGGCGGCTGCGGTGGTGGGCGGCACCCCTTCGCCGCACGCGCCTTACGGGTACGTCTATGCCAAGGAGTTGGACGCGGTCGTGAACCCGCAGCCCCTGGATACGGTCGTCGTGCTGAAGCGGCCTTATCCCGTCAAGGCGGGCGATGTGGTCGGCCAGTTGGGCCATTACCTGCGCTATACCGAAGCTAAGCTGCTGCCGGCCAAGCCAACCCGGCCGTTGCTGCACCTGGAGGTGTTCGCCGGCCCCGACCTCGAGGCATTCATTCAGAAAAGTCGAGCGCGTGCTAAGAGGCCAGTTCAAAAACCCTGCTCAGCTCGTCTGAAGATGTTCCAACAGATGATCGAGCAGCCAAGTTTGAGGAATGCTTCGTGAATGTAGGCACTTCGCTCGAAGCGAGTGCGTAGGCGCCGGAAATTGTGGAGCCAGGAATGCGTACGTTCGACTACCCAACGATACTTGCCCAGACCACGGCCATGCTCGGTCCGGCGCTTGGCGATCACGGGCTTGATACCGCGTTCGCGCAACGCGCGACGATGTCGGGTGGAATCGTAGCCGCGATCGGCGTAGACGACGCCGGGCTTCTGAAGCGGTCGGCCACGAACGCCGCGAATGGGTGGAATCGCATCAACGAGCGGCAGCAACTGCGTGACGTCGTTGGTGTTCGCGCCAGTCAGGATCGCAACGAGAGGAACGCCGTTGGCGTCTACGAGGACGTGGTGCTTGGAACCGGGTCGCGCGCGATCGGTGGGGTTCGGGCCAGTTTTTCGCCCGCCCCAACGGCGCGCACGGACGACGAATCGACCGCAGCGTATGACAGATCGATTTGGCCGGCCGCACGCAACTTGTCGAGTAGCAACTCGTGCAGTTGGTCCCATACACCAGCCTTTTGCCAGTCGCTCAATCGCCGCCAGCATGTGGCGCCCGAGCCAAAGCCCAGACGAGTCGGCAAGTGGTTCCAACGAATTCCCGTTTTGAACACGAACAGGATGCCGTTGAGAGCCGCACGGTCGGACACGCGCGGGCGACCAGGATCGCTCTTCGCTCGAAGCTTCGCAGGTGGCAGCAATGGTTCGATCAGTATCCACAGTTCGTCGTCAATGATTGGCGCTTCCATCCTTGGACTTCCGTTGTTCTGATGCCCAAGGTTAACAGCTTGCCGAGGAAGTAAACAGCCCCTCTCGGGAGTTTTTGAACTGGCCTCTAAGAGCCGCTAACACAACCTGGACATGATGCAGCATACGTCGTATCGTCCGCTGCATGGCAAGACGCAAAATCAGCAACGAGTTGTGGGTGGCGCTGGAACCTCTGATTCCGGAGTTCTCGCCATCACCCAAAGGCGGACGCCGGCGCACGGTCGATGATCGAGCTGCGCTCAACGGCATCCTGTATGTGCTGCAAACCGGTATCCCGTGGGAGGACCTCCCACAAGAGCTGGGCTTCGGCAGCGGCATGACGTGCTGGCGACGTCTACGAGATTGGCAAGCAGCCGGCGTATGGCAGCGACTGCATCTGGCGATGCTGCGTCGGTTGCGTGAACACGACCAGATCGATTGGGAGCGCGCGAGCCTCGATGGAGCCAGCGTCTCCAGCCCCCGGGGGGGCAGGAAACCGGCCCCAACCCGACGGACCGAGGCAAGCTCGGATCGAAACGACACATCGTCGTAGATGCACGCGGCATCCCGCTGGCTATCACGATTACGGGAGCCAACCGGCACGATTCGATGGCATTCGAACCCACGCTTGATGCCATTCCTGCGGTACCGGGCCTGAACGGCCAGCCGCGCAAGCGTCCGAGCAAACTGCACGCTGACAAAGGGTATGACTTCGCGCGTTGCCGGCGTTATCTGAGACAGCGCGGCATCAAGACCCGTATCGCCCGCCGCGGTATCGAAAGCAGCGAACGGCTGGGGCGACATCGTTGGGTCGTCGAGCGCACGCACGCTTGGTTCGCCGGATTTGGAAAGCTCCGGATTCGCTTCGAGCGCCGTCTCGATATTCATGCTGCTTTGCTCTTCCTGGCTGCCGCCGTTATCTGCTCGAGATTCGTGGATGACTTGTGTTAGCGACTCTAACTGCAACGGCCATACGAAACATCTCATTGAGCCAATCCCACTGTCAGCCCACGAAATGGGGGGGCTTACGATTTGTCATCAGCATATATCCGTTACTGTCCTCCTTCCAATTGGTTGCATCATTTGCATTCAGGACCATAGGTTCGCACGTGATATCTGAGTCTGAATCTGAATCTGAGGCTTGACTCATCACGAACCCCATCTTTTGGTAGGCTGCTGCTGCTGCGTCCATCACTTCCAGATGTAATTCCGCTTTGCCCGTCAGATTCTTCGCTAGATTCACGGCTTGTTCCATCAGCGCTGATCCAACGCCTTTCGAATTCGGGTGGGTCACCATTGCCAGGACCTTGGCCGGTTCACCCTTTTCTAACACCAAAACGCCTGATGATCGTCCACGCAGACGATGGGCGATCACGTCGTACTTGTCTTTTGAGAAGCCCACATTCAAGGAGTCGAGCATCTCCATGGTGCTGGCGACGCGGTCCTCGTCAGTAGACCCGCAGTGCTCAACATCATGTTTGAGGCTGGCCGTGAACTGCGGAAGCTGGTTCTCTGTAAGGACAACTATTTCGTCCTGGTGCAACCCTGCATTGCTCTGTTCCGCAAACGGCGGTATGTCGACCGTTGGCGACCTGGACGGGCCATCACTGCCCTGTCTGGAAATCTTCGCCGGCCGACCCTGCTCGTTCGATGACGGACCGGTGCGCTTGGCGCGTCTGGGCGGAAGACCGGCAAATTGCTCGGTAGGGCTAGCCGTGGAAGCAGATGCCACAGTACGGCGCGAAACGGGACCGTCATCAGCACTAGGCTGTAGGCTTGGATTGACTGAATTTATTTTCATCTTGCCAGGTTAAGCGCTTTTTTGGTGATGGCCACGGTGAAAGGCGAAAAGGTATCCACGTATACGAAATCACCTCTGGACGCATCAGTCGCACCAACCTTGACACTGAGCGTAGCCCTTCGGTTTGCCCTGGCGACCTACCTTCACAGCCAAATAGCAACGCCGGAACTGCACGAGCAAGAAATCCGAAGACAAGAGCGGTCGCGCGTCACTACAAAACTGCCATTGCGACTCGGTAACTGACCGTGACGGGTCGGCAACCGCCGAACGTGGCGGGCGGCAGCCGGCCAGAAACAGTCACTCGACGTCACCGGCTGAATCGATGACAATCGATGCAAGACGGCGTAGGAATCGTTTTGCACGCTACGCTCTCTATTTGGCGCCCGGGGGTCGGCGCGTTCTGCTACAACGCGCTGCACATTTACGGCTTCGGTGCGGTCGTGCTCGTGGTGGGCCCGTTCCTGCCGGTGCCGCTGCTCGCGCACTGTAGTGGGTTGTGGCTCGCACACGCGGGTTACATCGCGCGCCCCGATATCGGCTTAAGACTGTGCGGCTGACATAATCATCCGAAGGTCAGCCGTAGCGGGTAACGTTCACGAAGACCGTACAGCGGCTGAAATGCAGTGCCGGAACTGGCCTATTGCCGGGTTTTGAATTTTGGGCGATGCACGCAGCCAGCTTTTGAAGCTGTAGGATGAGAGGTCAGCCGACAGGCTGTAGTGGTTCACGATCACGCAAGGGCTACTCGCAACATGAAGGGAACACACGAAGGGAAGGTCATTCTTACGGGCGATCGGACTACTGGGCCGCTGCATCTAGGTCACTATGTTGGCTCGCTCAAAACGCGAATTGCACTACAGGAATCGAACACTCAGTTTATTCTGCTGGCCGATCTGCAAGCGCTAACCGACAACGCGGAGCGCTATAAACGCGTGACGGATAACGTCATTGAGGTTGCGCTTGATTATCTGGCCGTGGGAATTGATCCGGAAAAAAGCACGATTTTTGTCCAATCGCAAGTTCCGGAATTGACCGAAATCGCCAACCTGTTTCTCAATTTCGTGACGGTTTCACGGCTGGAACGCAATCCGACGATCAAGGAAGAAATCCGCCTGCGTGGGTTCGAACGTGATATTCCCGCGGGCTTCCTGACATACCCGGTCAGTCAGGCTGCTGACATCACGGCGTTCAAAGCGACGCTCGTACCTGTTGGTGACGACCAACTGCCGATGATCGAGCAAACGAACGAACTGGTTCGACGTATCAACGGACTGCTGGGGCCATTGGATCGACCGGTGCTGACGGAGTGTGAAGCACTTATACCGAAAACTGGCAGACTCCCGGGCATCGACGGAAAAGCCAAAATGAGTAAGTCGCTAAACAATGCGCTCAACCTCGGCGCGTCGGCTGCAGACATCAAAACGGCCGTGAAGAAAATGTACACCGACCCGAACCATTTGAAAGTGAGCGACCCCGGAACGGTTGAGGGCAACGTCGTATTTGCTTATCTCGATGCCTTCGACCCGGATACGCAGGCGGTCGAAGAATTGAAGGCTGCGTATCGCCGGGGCGGTTTGGGCGATGGCATCGTCAAAGAAAGGCTCGAAAACATTCTGCACGAACTGCTGGCGCCTATTCGTGAGCGTCGCGAACACTATTCAAAAGACAAGGGCGAAGTACTTCGTACCCTGAAAGCCGGAACGGAAAAGGCGCGGACTGTTGCGGGGGCAACGGTCGCAGAGTTGAAACGCGCCCTTGGGTTGGTCTATTTTTGATGCGTTGACGGCATGCGCTGTCGTTCTGCGCACCCCATGCCCGCCAGCAATGATGCTCTCGGGCAAGCCGTCTGGACTTATCGATTTCTGGTTGTCCAGTCTCTTCGTCGATTATCCTATTGCTTCAATCGGAAAGGCAATCGTACTTCCGGCGCCCGCGTTGGGAAATTTTAATGCCGCTCGCATTTCTACGACGTTGCGCTGTCTGACCGCAACGCTTCCAAGCTTCGATTCTGAGGTGCGCGACAGAACCAGCGTGTCACTCAGGCACGTGACTGATGACGGAATCCCCGGTGATTGGATTGTGATTTGATAAGTCACGATATCTTTCCCGCTCACATTTTCGAAATGGGCCGCAAGATCGGACGCGCAAAAATCGTCCATGACTGGCTTTACTTCGGAAAGGGAAAGTGCGCCATCCGACCGTAACGACGGCCTGTCAAACCAGCCGCACATGACTATCCTGGCCTCTAGCGGGTCATTTGCTCCTTCAACCATCTGAACAGCATGCGGAATACGTCCGTCAAATATAACCATCTGATTGAAGTGTGGCGGAACCTTGGTATAGATTCCGCCCGTTGTTATGCCTAGGTTGCGTTAGCGACTTTTAGCACATCAAAATCGCGAGCAGCCATAAATAAATGAAATTTATTGTTATTTTGATATCCGCTCGAACACGATAATCGCTTGTCAAACATAAAAGGTCGTGATAGATTTCCGCCCGCAAGAAATATTAAAAATTCCGAGGTGAGAGATGTCACGCGATCACGCGTCCTTTAAATCGTTCGCAGCACGACGGACGATGCCATTTATCGAGCATCCGCGGCACGATCTTCGCAACCAGGCGAATCGTTCGCCGCTCGCGTAGGCTCGCCCACCACGCGCCACGACGGCGCGCCCCCCGGCAGGGAAAAATCGGATCTGCCCGGCAGAATCACCGGCCACGAGTTTCACGTTCATTTTCCGTCACGTTCAATCAGCCACTCCAGGGAGTAATCCGAGGCACGCGAAAAAACAAATCGACAGCAATTCGCAATCCCCCAAAAGCCATCCGCATCTTTCGCTTCCTGTCTCTCGTGACGGGATGGCGGCGCTCACCCCTGATCTGCACTCACAACTTCCCTGCGATTCGTCATGGACGACACCGGCTACCACTATCTGATCGACGCACACGTCAAGCAACCGAATCTTCTGCGCGACGCCTCGCGGCTCAAGCACATCTTTTCGAACGCACTCGATGGCTTCAGCGTGCTCAATTTCGTCGACCACAAGTTCGGCGAGGGCGGCGGCGTGACCGGCCTGTTCCTGCTCGCCGAATCGCACTGCTCGTATCACACCTACCCGGAATCGGCGTACATCGCGATCGACGTGTTCACCTGCGGACGCGAGCCCTCCGAGATCGTGCCCCGGCTGATCGACGCACTGGATTGCGAACATCACGTGATTCGCTATCAACGCCGCGGCACCTGCACCATTCCCTCGGCGCACTCCGCCATGCCGCAACCAGCGCAGTATGTGGAGGCCTGAGCCATGCATGCCGTCAGTCACGATCAGGAGCGCGACATGTGGCAGGTGGAGGCGATTGCCGATTTTCTGGACACGGTCGCGCGCAACATGGCGCTGCAGGCGGCGGTGCTCGAGCCGGGTGACGAGCGGATCGCGGGCATCAACGATCATCTCGTGGGTTTTTACGCCGATAGCGGCCGAGGCTACCTGAACTCGGACGAGCATCGCGAGCTCGACGTGCAGCTTGGCCTGAGTCAGCGCAGCGGGATCGTGGTGGTTCAGGACCGCAATGGTCGACTCTTGTCCACCGTGCGCATCACCTCCCATCCATTCGAGGGCGGTAGCCTGGTGCCTGCGCATGCGAATGCGCGCGCCTGCACTCGACACTTCGAACTGAGCCGGCTCGTGTCGTGGCACGGGGAAGAATTCCGCACGCTGTCCACGGCGCTCGCACTCGGCACGGCGCTGCTCTACGCGCGCAATCGCGGCGCACTCGGGCTGGTCGCGCTTGCGCGCACGCCGCAACGCCGGGTGTTCGCGAAGTTCGGGCTGAAGCCCACGCACGTCTCGCCGGTCACGGTCGAAATGCGCGAGAACGGCGACTACTGGTTCCTCGAAGCGCCGATCCTGTCCGTCGTGGAAGCCGCCTTTTCCTACACCGTGCAACTGCAGAACACTATTCCTTCGCTTGCTTCCTCCATCATCTAAGGATCGACCATCATGAACGACATCAACACCCAATTCGCGGCACTCGAGCAACGCATCAGCACGACCTGGGCCGAGATTCTCCAGAACTCCCAGCTGGCCCGCTCCATTCAGGCCGGCGAGTTCTCGAAAGAGCTGTACATGATCTACATGCTCGAAACCTATCACTACACCTCGCACAACGCCCGAAACCAGGCCGTGGCCGGCGTCGCGCATCCGGAAAACCCGGTCTACATGAAGTTCTGCTTCGATCACGCGGCGGACGAGGCCGGCCACGAGATGATGGCCTTGCACGATCTGCGCTCGCTGGGTCAGGCCGAGGGCGAACTCGTACTGCCCGCGCCGCTCCCCGCCACCGAAACGCTGATCGGCTATCTCTACTGGGCATCGGAACACGGCAACCCGTACCGCCGGCTCGGCTACAGCTTCTGGGCCGAAAGCTCGTATCAGTACATCAATCCGCTCGTCGGCAAGGTCAGGCAGCAACTCGGTCTCAAGGATAGCCAACTGACCTTCTTCGTGGCGCACTCGTCGATCGACGAGGAGCACGCTCGCGAAGTGCGCTCGGTAATCGAGCGAGTCGCGAAATCCCAGGAAGACTGGGACGCCATCGGCGAAACGGCCGAAGTCAGCCTGCGCCTGACCGGCCAGATGCTGGACGAGGTCCATCGCGAATACATGAAGCTCGTGAGCGGCCAGCCGAGCCGTTACCGTGCCGTGTGTGACGCGCTGTTTCCGAACCGGTGAGCGCGGCTGTGGCGACCTACTTCAAGCACCTCAATTACACGCTCGGTGACGAGGATGCGGAAACGGAGATGAACATGCTGGCCGAAGGGGCCGAGCATGTTTTCGCGATCGCCGATTGCGGCAGCCGCATCGTTCCGCTTCTGGCCCGCGCGCCCCGGAAATTGACCTGCGTCGACATCAGCCCGGCACAGCTGGCCGTCACGCGCCTGCGCATTGCCTTGCTGCGCCAGGTGGAGCGGGACGAATACTGCCGCTTCCTGGGCTACCTCGACGGCATGTCGCCCGAGACACGCCGGGCGCTGTTCGCCGGCCTGGAGCTGGAAGCGCGCCACCGCACCGTGCTGGAGGCGATGTTCGATCGCATCGCCTGGGGGCCCCTCGTGTACGAGGGGAAGTTCGAGCGGATGCTGATCACGCTGTCGAAAGTCACGCGCGCCGTACTCGGTCGAGCCTGCGATCGGCTGTTCGAACAGACTGACGTGAAAGCTCAGGCCGACTACTTCCGGAACGGCTTCCCGCGCTTCCGGTGGCGATGCGTACTGGCACTGCTCGGCAATTCCACCGCGCTGAACTCGTTGCTGTACAAGGGCGAATTTCCGGAGAAGAACCTGCCGGAAAGCTATCTGCGCATCTACACCGGCATCTTCGAGCGCCTTCTCACCCAGTTCCCGGCGCGATCGAGCTTCTTTCTTCAGCTGATCTTCCTCGGGCGCATACGCTTCGCGGAAGGGCTGCCGGTGGAATGCCGTCCCGACATCTATGCCAGCGCTCAGGCCAACTTGCGAGCGTGCGACGTGCAGTTCATCGAGGGTGACGTGTTGCAGGCCTTCGGCGCGACGGGGGGAGGAATCGACTATCTTTCGTTGTCCGATGTTCCCTCGTTTCTGGAAGACGATGCGGCACGGCGCTGCCTGCAGATCGCGCGGCCTCACATGCGCGCGGGCGGACTGGCCGTGATTCGAGGCCATGTGCGGATCATACGGCCCACGCTGGAAGGCTTCCGTGACGAGTCGCAGCGTTTTACCGAAGCCGTGTCGCGTGAATCGACCGGTCTATGGCAAATTCATGCCTTCAAGGCTGTCTAACCACATCAGGAAATCAGCATGACCCATGATCGCCAAGCCGCGTATCCGACCGAGGAGCCGCATCGGGTGAAACGCATTGCCTATCGCGCTTCGTATGCCCCTGAGGTGGTGCATGCGATCCTCGACGCCGGCTACGTCTGTCATATTTCGTTCGTCGAGGCGGGGCTGCCGCAGATCATCCCGATGACCTACTGGCGCGACGCCGAGCACGTGTACTTCCACTCCGCCGCGCACGGACGATTTGCCGAGGCCTGCAAGTCCGGCCCGATCGCGCTGTCGGTCACGTTGATGGACGCGCTCGTGCTCGGCCACAGCGCGATCAACCACTCGGTCAACTTCCGGTCGGTCGTCGTGCATGGCAGGCCGGAGGTGATTCTCGATCGCGAGCAGAAGCGCGCTGCGATGAGGGAGTTTTTCCGTCGGACCTTGCCGGGACGTTGGGAGACGCTGCGCACGGTGCGCGACGACGAACTCGATGCGATGTCGGTGTTCAGGCTGACGCTCGACCAGGTGGCGGCCAAGATCCGCAACGAGTTTCCGGATCAGGAGGACCACATGCCGGAAACACCGGTCTGGACGGGTATTCTTCCGTGCTCGACGGTGTTCCGGCCCGCGGTGCCCGACGGCAGATTTCCGCCCGTGGCGCTGCCGGACCATCTGAAGGCATTCGCCGGCAAGCCTGAATTTTCGGATCGCATCGACGGGACTCGCTGATGCACGTCGACCGCGCGGCGCAGCGGGCCGCGCGGTCGACTCACCGGCATTTCATTGCGCGGCGGTGATCGAGTGCGCGATCTGGCGCATCGCCAGCAAGGTGTCGAGTTCGTCCTGCTCCGCACCGTACTCGCTGAGCTTCACGATCGTCGTGTGCGTGGACGGATTGACGTAGACGAACTGCCCGTAGATGCCGATTGCGGCAAAATCCCGGTCGCGCCCGTGGTTCGGCGGAATCCACCAGCCATCGAAGTAGGCAAGGGCATCGGTCGGGTTCGGAGACTTGCCGGGCGCGAGCGCCCAGTCACGACTCACGATACGGTGGCCCGCCAGATCGCCTTCCGCCAGATACAGCAAACCGAGCTTCGCGAAATCGCGCGCGGTGGCATTGAGGCAGCAGAAGGATTTCTCCACGCCGTGTGTCGCGCTGTCCAGACTCCAGCTCGCGTCGGAAGATGCGCCCAACGGAGTCCACAGCTTCTGCTGCGCGTAGGCCGACAGCGGTACGCCCGTGGCGCGCGTCAAGACCTTCGACAGCACCAGCGTGTCCACGCTCCGGTACTCGAATTCCTGTCCCGGCGGATGACGAAACCCCGATACACGTGACAGAAAGCGGTTCAGATCGGTGGTCAGGTACATCTGCACGACCGGCGCGAAGGCGGAATCGTAGCTCTCGGCCGCGTCGATGCCGGATCGCATGGAAAGCAGCTGTTCGATGGTCACGCGACGATACTGCTCGCGCACGTCGCCGGGTTCGAGATAGTTGCCGATCGGATCTTGCAGCGAGTGAATCCGTCCATCGAACAAGGCAGCCCCCACCATCGTGGCGACAAAGGACTTCGCTACCGAGTAAGACGCAAATTTCGAGGCGGCGCTGTAGCCGTTCGCGTATCTCTCATACGCGATCTTTCCGTCCTGAATCACCAGGAATGCGCGAGTCTGCGTGTTCTTCAGGAAATCGTCGACGTTCGAATCGGCACCTTTCCAGGTCACGGCGTGATTGAACCGAGGCTCGGCGGTGTTCAGCACAAGGGGCTGGGCGGATTTTTCGAGCAGTCGATTCTGAAAGAGCCGAAATGTCTGGCTGGTCGGGGTCCAGCCGAACTCGAGATCGAGGAGCACGATCGGGCTCGGCAGACGCAACAGGTTCCACGAAACGATCAGCAGGCACAGCGACGCAATTGCCGCGATTGAAACTGATTTTTTAATTCTCATTATTTTTGAGGTTTTTTATTTGTATAGCCAAGGGCTTTTTGGTGCTGGCAGGATAGCGAATTATACATTGATGGCGTGTTGGAACTGGCAACTGCCGCATCGTTGCGGATGCTTTACAACATCTGGAGCAGCATGGTGCGCATCCGTTTCTGCAGCGCGATGGTCGGCCGCCCTTGACGTCTGCGTCGTACATTGCCGAAAATTTGGCATACATCTTGGAAAATGCTTCGTTAAGCCATGTCCGGATTGGCCGCAACGGGGGGAGTTTGCGGAACGAATTCCTCCAGCCTGATCGTGCTGAACAGCGATTCGTTATAGCCGTCGGCGTATCGAATCGCTCTTTATTGAATTCAGGAGCCTGCTTAGAGTCGCTAACACAAATCATCCACGAATCTCGAGCAGATAACGGCGGCAGCCAGGAAGAGCAAAGCAGCATGAATATCGAGACGGCGCTCGAAGCGAATCCGGAGCTTTCCAAATCCGGCGAACCAAGCGTGCGTGCGCTCGACGACCCAACGATGTCGCCCCAGCCGTTCGCTGCTTTCGATACCGCGGCGGGCGATACGGGTCTTGATGCCGCGCTGTCTCAGATAACGCCGGCAACGCGCGAAGTCATACCCTTTGTCAGCGTGCAGTTTGCTCGGACGCTTGCGCGGCTGGCCGTTCAGGCCCGGTACCGCAGGAATGGCATCAAGCGTGGGTTCGAATGCCATCGAATCGTGCCGGTTGGCTCCCGTAATCGTGATAGCCAGCGGGATGCCGCGTGCATCTACGACGATGTGTCGTTTCGATCCGAGCTTGCCTCGGTCCGTCGGGTTGGGGCCGGTTTCCTGCCCCCCCGGGGGCTGGAGACGCTGGCTCCATCGAGGCTCGCGCGCTCCCAATCGATCTGGTCGTGTTCACGCAACCGACGCAGCATCGCCAGATGCAGTCGCTGCCATACGCCGGCTGCTTGCCAATCTCGTAGACGTCGCCAGCACGTCATGCCGCTGCCGAAGCCCAGCTCTTGTGGGAGGTCCTCCCACGGGATACCGGTTTGCAGCACATACAGGATGCCGTTGAGCGCAGCTCGATCATCGACCGTGCGCCGGCGTCCGCCTTTGGGTGATGGCGAGAACTCCGGAATCAGAGGTTCCAGCGCCACCCACAACTCGTTGCTGATTTTGCGTCTTGCCATGCAGCGGACGATACGACGTATGCTGCATCATGTCCAGGTTGTGTTAGCGGCCCTTAACTGCCTGACCTTCTCGATGCTTACTGGTGATATTGAAGCGCTGGCAGTCAGGTTATCGGCAAAAAAAGATGTGTTTTACGAAGAAACTGTTCAAGCAACCTATCAGAAAGGATGCAGTAATGCGGTCGAATGGCTTGACTCGTTCGTTGGCGGCAACGTGACGGTTTGCTTGACCTCTCCACTATTTCCACAGTACGGCGGGCCGATCAGCAGATTGTCCATTGTGCATTCGCTGCGCGGCCCGCTCGGCATACGTGTTCTGACGGTTCATGCGGTCGATTCCGAGCCGGGCCGTATCGATATTTCTCAAATGCAGACAAATCCGGCCACGCACTGAACCGGCTCGATTGCCGACCGCCTGCTTTCAGGGTTAAAACTACCGTAGCACGAGACGCCTGTCGACCACATGCAGCCGTTTCAGACAGGCCGGCGAGCACTCCCCCGCCCTTCCAAACGCTCCATAAGCGCAATCAGGCGATGACCGTCTTCCTCATCGATTTGCCGAAGGACGGCACGCACGGCTTTCGCGTGTGCGGGTCGCGCGGCGGCAATCGCGTCAGCACCCGCAGGGAGCAACGCGATGTTGATCGCGCGTGCGGTATCTTGAGACACGCGAGCCACCAAACCACGCGCCTCCATTCGCGTGAGTTGGTGCGATAGACGGCTCTTTTCCCAATCGAGCGATTGCAGCAGCGCCTGTTGACTGAGTGTCCCCCCCCCGAGGTCTTCTAGGCGAGAAAGGATCGCGAAGTCCGAGCCGGAAATGCCCGTCGCAGTCTCAATCTCGGAACCCACGCGGGCCAGGACCGTTTCGCCCAGCCGCTTCAGTGCATGCCATAGCGCTTGCTCCCTAGCCGAAAGCCGATTCTTGTTCATAGTGAGGCGTCGCTCCTTTGCTTCGACGCGTCAACTATGATCGAATTCGACGCGTCAGTCACCGTAGAGCTTAACCGGCGTGCGGGTCTGGAACTCCTGGAACATTTCGCGATACGGCGCCGCCGCCTGCTCGAAGCGAGGACTCGCGGTGGGGCCAAAGCCGATCTCGTCGCGCTCGCCGACGCTCAGCTGCTTGAACACCGAGTCGGCAAATTCGTCGAGCGGAGCCCCATGACCAGCATCAGTACCGCCGAGGCCTGTCTGCACCGCAGGCGGAATCAGTTCGACGACGCGATAGGCCGTTTTCGACATCGCGAATCGCAAATTGACCGTGAAGCTGTGCAGCGCCGCCTTGCAGGCGCTGTAGACCGGAGCGAAGGGTTGAGGAAAGTACGCACCACCTGATGTGACGTTGACGATCATGCCGGCGCCGCCGTGCGCGAGCAGCAGCGGAACCAGCAACCGAGTGAGGTGGATAGGCCCGGAGAGCAGCGTATCGATCTCGGCTTGCGAGTCACTCCACGGAGCGTCGTCGGCAGCTAGCGAGACCCTTCGCTGGTAGCCCGCGTTGTTGATAAGCACGTTGAGCCCCGGCATCGCCTCGGCCACATGCGTCGCCAACTCGATGCGCCCAGCAGCACTGCTGATGTTGTTGACGAAGATCTCCAGGCCACGATGAGCCCGTCTTGCCTGCTCAAGCTTCGACTCGTGACGGCCGGTGACGAGCACGCGGCTGCCTACCGCAAGGAAGCGCTTCGCAAGCGCCAGGCCGATGCCCTGGCCGCCGCCAGTTATCAGTACCTGCGCACGCGTGAAATCGATCGGGGTGGCCATGCCATGCTCCATCGGTTGATATATCAACTACTCTACTCTCTTGAAGTTGATTCATCAACCAAAAGGGGCGTTGTTCGAACGTGCGAAGCTACGGATGAGCCGTCATCCCAGCGCTACGCAAAGGTGGCGGGGCGAATCCAAGTCTCCCACGCCCAGACGATCAAGGCTCAGCTCGAAGCGTTCATCGACCGATGTGGTGGCGAGAGCTGGCCAGAGCTAGTGCGCAGAATTCAGAGATCGGCATGTGGGAGTTCGAGGGATGCAAATCGTAGGTCTGTATCGGTTCGTTCGAATGGCGGCTTTGCGGAGGTGAGATCGGCGGTGCGTATGTCTCTTATGAGCCGGCAAGGAGCCCATCGGCCGGCGCCACACCGGTCATTGGTGTCGCGCGCGCGGTATGCGAGAACCTTGCCGAAAGGAACTGTCAGCCGGATAACCTTTTACCGCTACGATATGGCGCCGTGAACAGCAGGCCCGCGCGGTTCACGGCCCATCGGCCGCGCGAGCGAGGCATCGTCCACCGAGCGCTCGCCACTCACGCGCACCCGCCTCGCCTGCCCGTCCCGCAGGAAGCGCCACGCGCGAGGCTCGCGGCCACCGTGACCAAACGCGAGGCAATCGTGTCGCGCCAGCGCCTGCGGCGTGTCCGGCACGCCCCGCCGCCATCACGCGAAGCCGCATTCGTCATGATCGAAGCCGCGTGCTCCCGAGCGCCGGCGTCGCCTTCGGGGTGGCCTGGACGGCCGCCTCGCACGGCCTGTCGACGCCCACCTGGAACGCCGCGCTCGAGAATCCGCAGGTTGCGCCGCTCGCCTGCCGGCCGCGCATGGCGGCGGTGGCCGGCGGCTGTCCGATCCTCGTCGACGGACGGGTGGTGTGGGCGGCATCGGCATTTCGGGCGGCAATGCGCAGCCGGGATCGCGAGCTGGGCGAGCTGGCGTTGAAGCAGCGCCGGTTCGGGCTGCGTTGAAACGGATTCGCCATCCGTGCAAAATGGCCTGCCCGAGCGCAGGCCATGTTTTGTAGTCTTCGGATCGCGATGAAACCCGACGCATTCGAGGACTACGCCAGAAGAATCGGCGCAATGGGAATTGACGAAGTCGGAACTCGGCTGGGGCATCCGCCTGGCAGGGCCACGGCCACCCCGACGAATGGCCGATTGA
This sequence comes from Burkholderia glumae LMG 2196 = ATCC 33617, assembly GCF_000960995.1. Lineage (NCBI taxonomy): Bacteria > Pseudomonadati > Pseudomonadota > Betaproteobacteria > Burkholderiales > Burkholderiaceae > Burkholderia > Burkholderia glumae. The sequence continues at coordinate 2,382,522 of NZ_CP009434.1, forward strand.
TTTCATGGTTTTGGGACCAGGCACGCCGCCGCGCAATGTCATTCCACCTCAGTTTCGACGACGGCCCCGGCCCGTCCACGCCCCACCTGCTCGACGTGCTGCGCGAGGCGTCGTGCGCGGCGACCTTCTTCGTGCTGGGCTGCCACCTGGAGCAGGCGCCCGAGATGGCGGCCCGCATCGTGCGCGAAGGCCATCGGCTCGGCAATCACACCTGGACGCATGCCCGGCCCGGCGCGCTGACCGACGCGGCGCTGATCGACGAGATCGCGGCCACCGACGCGCTGATCCGCGCGGCCCATCGGCTGGCCGAGCTGCCGCCACCCGATGCCATTGCGCTGCGCCTGCCCTACGGCCTGCAGCCCGACGACCCGCGCGCCGCCGTGCTGGCACGGTTGTCACGCGAGCACACCGGCTGGAGCGCGATCCTCGATGACTGGCAACACCCGCCGCCGGCCCCGCAGGTGCTGTGCGCCGCGATGCGCGAGCACCTGGCCGAGCAGCACGCGATGCAACGCGACGTGCTGTTCTGCCTGCACGACGGCTCGCGCCACGGCGAGGCGCGGCCGGCCACGGTCGAGGCGGTGCGGCTGTTCCTGCAGACGGCGCGCTGAACCGAAGGCCGTCGCTCAGCCGATCGGCATCGCGCCATCGAGCAGTTGCCGCCAGCCGCCAAGAAAACCGATCCCCGGGCCGGGCGTCCACAGCCCACGCTGCGCGGCTTCGAGGTGGATCAGCGTCTGCTCGGCGCAGAACAGCATCATCACCGCCTCGCGACGCGTGCCGAGCCAGCCGGGCGCGGCATAGCACCGACCTGCCGCATAGGCCGCCAACCCGGCATCCCGGAGATCGGTATCGAACACGAAATGCGTTTCCACGCTCGCGTCGCGCGACAGCGCGAACGCCGCGAACGCGGCCTCGAGCCACGGCGCGCCCTGCCCCATGTCGTCGAAATCGAGCACGCCGCGCAGCACACCATCGGCAAACAGCAGATTGCCCGCGTGATAGTCGCCATGCAGCCATTGGGTCGGGCCATCGAGCCAGCGGGCCGCGGCCGCGAGATGCGCGCCGATCCGGTCGATCACCGCCGCGTATTGCGCGCGTTGCTCGGCGGCAAGGCACGCCGGAGCGGGCCGTGCCGCCACGCGGGCGAATCGTGCATCGAGCCAGGCAGCCGGCGCGGCGGCCCCGGACGGCAGCGTGTTCAGCGCCGCATGCAGCGGCGCGAGCGCGCGCATCGCCGCGATCGTGCCGGCACGCGCGTCGTCGGGCAGGCCGGGTTCACCGTCGATCGCCTCGAACAGATGCAGCCAGCGCCCGTCGTCGAGCCGCACGCCGGGCCGCGCATCGACGGTCTCCCTCAAGCGCGGCACGGCCGGCAGGCCACGCCACGCATCCGAGGCATCGAGCCCGGCCAGCGCCACCAGTGCCGCCACCTCGCGCCGCACCTGCGCGGCGGCCTTGCCGGCCCACGACACGCGCAGCACCGCAGCACCATTCGCAGCGTCGACGCGAAAGCTTTTGTTAGTATGGCCGGACGACAGCGCCCGCACGTGCGCCGGCCACAAGCCCCAGTGCCGGTGAAGCCAGAATTCGGGCGTTTCCACGTCACTCTCCATCATTTGCAAGAATCATGTCCGAGCGCAGTTCAGCCCGCATGCGGGACATCAGCATCGAGTGGCTCGCGCGCGCGGCCGAGTTCGACCATCTGTTCCAGACGCGCTGGCTCGGCGAGCGCTTCTTCCACCTGCCCGGCGACATGCTCGCGATCCAGGAGCTGGTGTGGCGCGAGCGCCCCGACTGCATCGTGCAGACGGGCGTGGCGGCCGGCGGCGGCGTGGTGTTCTCGGCCTCGATGCTGGCGCTGACCGGCGACCACGGCCGCGTGATCGCGGTGGAGCCGCGCCTGCGCGACGAGGTGAAGACGCGCCTGCGCGAACACCGCCTGGGAGGCCGCATCACGCTGATCGAGGGCGACTCGTGCGCCGACGCCACGCTCGCCGCCGTGCGCGAGCAGATTCCCGACGGCGCGCGCGTGATGTCGATCCTCGACCTCACGCACACCCACGCGCACGTGCTGCGCGAGCTCGAATGCTACGCGCCGCTGGTTTCGCCGGGCAGCTACGCGATCGTGATGGACACGATCATGGAATACCTGCCCGCCGCTACCTTCGAGGGCAAGCCCTACGGCCGCGGCAACAACCCGGCCACGGCCGTGCGCGCCTTCCTCGCCGCCGACCACCGTTTCGAGGCCGACCTCGACATCGAAGACCGCGTGCTCATGACGCTGTCGCCCGGCGGCTTCCTGCGGCGAGTGCGCTGATCCGCTGCGCCGCCTCGGCCGAGCCGTCGCGCGCATAGCTCTCGCGGATCCGCGCGGCGCCCTCGCGCAACGGGCCAGGCCGCAACAACCGGGCGATCGCGTCGCCGAGCTGCGCCACATCGGCCGCCTCCAGATCGAGCTGCAGCCCCGCGCCGGCCCGCACCACGAAGTGCGCGGAATGGAACTGGTCGTTGCAGAACGGCGACAGCAGCATCGGCACGCCGCTCGCCAGCGCCTCCATCACCGAATTCGCGCCGCCGTGGCTGATGAAGGCCTGCGTGCGTTCCAGCAAGGCCAGTTGCGGGGCGTAGCGCACGATCACCACGCGCGGGTCGTCGGTCGGCAGCAGCCCGGCATCGACGAGCTCGCCCACCGACAGCACCAGTTGCGCACCGCTCTCGCGCGTCGCCTCGATCACCTTCAGGAACAGCTCGGGGTGGTAGTACAGCTGGCTACCGAGCGACATGTAGACGAGCGGCCGCCCGGCATCGAGCCGCTCCCACGGAAATTGGGCCTCGTCGCCGCGTGCGCCGGCGGGCATGGCCGGCCCGACCAGCTCGACACCGGGCGGCGGAGCGCCCACCAGCGCCTCGGTCGTGAAGGCCAGCGTCAGATGCGGCGAGAGCACGTCGCAGCCGCGAAAGCGCGCCGTCAGCCCGTAGCGCGCGAACAGCGCCTCGCGCTCGGGCGCGAGCCAGCGCACGGTCCGCAGCAGCGCCGAATCGAGCACCTCGAGCGCCTCGGGCAGCACCGGGTTCAGCGAGTTCGACATCGACACCCACGGCAGCCCTTCGAGCTCGGCCGCGATCGCGGCCGCGTACAGCAGCGGGTCGATCACCACCACGTCGGGACGCCAGTCGCGCAGCACCGGCCGGATCGCATCGACCAGTGCGGGCGCGTGGTCGATCAACAGCGTGCGGATCCAGTTGCGCAGCCAGTCGGCGTCGCGAATGCTCGCGGCGAAGCTCGCGCCGCGCGACAGGTCGTGTCGCTCGGGCGTCTCGCGCGGGCCGAGAAAGGCGAAGCCGCCGGCCGCGTCGAGCTGCGCGCCGATGTCGGCCGGCGCGTAGAACGCCACCTCGTGGCCGGCGCGGCGCAGATGCTGTGCGGGGCCGATGCAGGGGTTGAGATGGCCCTTCTCGGGCACCACGCAGAACAGGATCCGTTTCATTGGGAAAGACTCGTGGGTCAGGAGCGATGCGCGAGGTCGGGCGCGGCATCGAAGTGATCGAGAATCAGGCCGAGCGTGGCCCACAGCACGCGCTCGGCATCGGTTTCGAGCCCGGGCGCGGGCAGGCCGAGCGCGGCGGCCAGCCTTGGCAGCCGCGCGCGATCGAGCCACGCGGCGAGATCCATCGCCGGCGCGAGCCGGCCGCGCTTCGGGCCGCGCACGAGCCGCTCGGGCAGGCTCAGGCGCGCGCCGAGCTCGCGCAGGCAGTGCTTGTCGGGATCGGCATCGAAGCTGGTCAGGTGCGCTACCACGTCGGCATCGACGAAGGGCGGATGCAGTTGCACCGCGGCGGCGTCGAACAGCGCGTGGCACAGCGGCAGATAGTTGGCCGAACGATCGCGGCGCAACACCTGATCGGCACCGTCGCCGGTGATCGCGAGCTCGACGCCGTCGGCGGCCATCGCCTCGGCCAGCAGACACTTGGCCACCGGATGCAGGTTGAACATCGGCTCTTCCACCGCGTGGGTGGTACGCGGCAGCGCGGCCACGAAATCGGCCTCGCTCGCGCGCACGATCCGCACGCTCGCCTGCATTTGCCCGGCCAGCTCGAGCGCGGCGTCGAGCTCGCAGTAGTCGGGCATGTCGGTCGCGAGGATGTAGGCGGTCACGGCGCGGTGTGCGCCGAGCTCGCGCAGCAGCGCCAGCAGCAGCGCCGAATCGAGCCCGCCGCTCAGCGCCAGCGCCGCGCGCTTGCCGCTGTCGAGCGCGCGCCGCAGCGAGGCCAGCAGCACGGCGTCGAGCTCGGCGCGGCGCGGCGCGTCCGGCGCGGGCCGCAGGTCGAACCCCTGCGGCGTGCGCAGCAGTGCGTGGCCGGGCGGTACCGCGCGCACGTCGCGCAGCACGGTGCGGCCGCTCAGCCTCTCGCCGTTCAGGTAGCCGGCGATCGCGGCCGCGTCGGGCAGCGCCGGCTCGCCGGTCGATCCGGCCGCCCGCAGCGTTTGCGCGATGCTGGCCGCGAACGCGCCGCTCGGCGGGTGATAGTGCAGCCGCTCGAAGCCGAACGGATCGCGCCTGCCGATGCTCATCGATACCTCGCCTTGAGGGTGTCCACCTCGATGCGTCTGAGGATGCGATGCGGCGCCACCGGCGCGCTGCCGCCGCGGCACTCGAGGCAGGCCTCGAGCGGCGCGTCGCGATGCAGGTAGGCGAGCATCGCGTCGAGCGCTTGCGGGCCCTCGCGCAAAGGCAAGCCGTCGCCGTGAAAATCGCGCGCGCCGCCATACAGCGTGTGGAAATGCGCGGGGCGCGTGCAGGTATAGAACATGCCGTCGCGAATCATGTGGCAGCGCTCGCGAATCCAGCAGTCGTGATAGATACGCCGCGCCTCGTCGCGATCGGACGGCTGCGCACGGTTCATGGTGGTGAACACGTCCTGCACCTTCCAGTTGAGCCGCACGTCGAAGCGCGCCGCCTGCTGCTCGATATGGGCGATCAGGTCGGCAGACAGCCCCGGCTTCGGATAGCGCGAGATGGTCAGCGCATCCACGGCCTGCCAGAACGCGTCGGACATCTCGCCGAGCTTCAGGCCGTTGGTGGTGACCGAGATGGTCGGCGCGATGCCGGTGTCGCGCACGCGGCCGATCAGTTCCACCAGCTCCGGGTGCAGCAGCGGCTCGCCGCCCACCAGCTTGAACACGCGCGGGCGCAACACCGTGGCCGCCACGCGCAGGTCGCGCTCGACCGATGCGGGGCTCGCGTACCACTCGGGCAGCAGCGGCGACAGCGAGCAGCATTCGGCGCAGGTCAGGTTGCAGTGATCGACGACATGCGCCTCCAGCGAGCGCGTCAGCACGCGCCCGGCCTCGACGCGGTATTCGCGTTCCATCGGCGGCGGAAACACATGCTGGCGCTCGCCGGACGGCGCGCCACTCGGAGTCGGGCTTGGATTCACGTCAGCATTCCGGTTGTTCGGCACAGCGAAAAAGAAAGTCGATGAGGCTGCCGCGCGCGCCGAGCATCATCGTCGACATCGTCACGGCGCCGTCGAGATGCGCGTCGAAGCGCGCCGGATCGGCGAGCCAGCCGCGCACCACCCACCGCTTCAGCGCGTGCTGCAGGCAGGCCGCGTCGACGGCCCAGTGCAGATGCGCCGCATTCACCGGTCGCACGCGCAGGTAGCTGCGCACGAAGGCCTGCGCGTGCGACGGCGCTTCCAGCGGCAGATGGTTCAGGCAGCGCACGAGTTCGTATTCGCGCGGCGCGCCGATCGAGGCTTCCCAGTCGAGGATCACCGGCGGCAGCGAATCGCCGAACAGGTAGTTGAACTGGTTGTAATCGTTGTGGATCGGGTGCTGCGGGTCGCTCTCGGGCAAGCCCTCGATGCTGCCCGGATAGTGCAGGTCGATCAGGCGCAGCGCGAGATCCACGTAGGTGCGCAGCTTCGTGACGTCGGGGCCGCCGTCCGCCGCGGCGCGCTCGCCCGCGCGCAGCGCGTCGAGCAGGTCGCGGCGCACCGAATCCGCGTCGATCGCGCACAGCCGCGCGCGGATCGTGTCGAACGGCGAACCCGGGGACATCCGCAGCCGCTCCAGGCTCAGGTGCAGCGCGCCCAGGCTCGCGCCGAGCGCCTCCCATTCGAGCGGCGCGAAGCTATCGTAGGTGCGCAGGCGCCCCGCCTCCCAGCGGGTGACCATTGCGTGCAGGATGCCGCCGTCGGCACCGTCACCGTGCCAGAGTGGCTGGCCGCCGCGCGTGCGCAGCAGCGCCTGCACCCGAAAGCGCGGGTCGCCGTGGCATTCGAAATGCGCGAGAATCGACGCCTCCTTGGCGGCGCGCGCGCCGTGCTCATCGGCGTAGAGCTTCACGGCCACGCCGCCGTCGGACGCCCCCGCGCCGGGCAGGCGCCAGACGCGCTCGCTGATCCGGCGCGGCTCGCCGCCCGGCGCGAGCCCATAGGCCGCGCGGATCGTGTCGAAGATGGCGGCGCCCGGTTGCATTCAGATCGCCTCGGCAGGCCCGTAGCGATACGGATGACCGCTCAGGAACGTGTTGTGGCCCACGTAGCGCAGCTTGTACATGGCCGGGCGGAACAGCGCCGAGGGCGCGTTGCCGGCGATGCCGAGCCGCGGATACAGATCCTCGCGCACGAAGAATGCGTTGTTGCCCATGTCGTCGCAGCAGACGAGTTCGTAGCCCTTGTCCTTGCCGAGCCGCGCAAGCGATTCGAGGCTCGCGCCGTAATAGGTGGAGCCGTCCCATTCGTGGTCGGGATTGAAGCACATTACCCAGCGTTCGGGCGGCGCGTAGTACGGGTTGTATTCGATGGCCACGATACGCGGACGAAACGTGCGCAGGCCGCGCCACACCCAGTAGTCGTTGCCGTCGATGTCGATCGACAGCAGGTCGAAATCGGCCGGCGCACCGGCCTCGGCGATCAGGTCGTCCACCGTGTCGGGCCGGACCCGGTCGTGCACCAGGCGCACCTGCCGCGCACCGGCGTAGTTGGCAACGAGCTTGTCGAAGCGGTAGCGGCTGCCTTCCACCAGCAGCCCGCTCCAGCCCTGCTCGCGCAGCAGCAGCGCGGTATTGCTGTTGCGCAGGCCGTCGCTCGCGCCGATATCCACGCAGAAGCGGTTCTCCGGCGCGATGCAGGCCATCAGCCGGGCCAGCACGGCTTCTTCCGTGCCCTGCGCATACACGCTCGCGGCCAGACAGGACAGGTCGAGGGCGGCGGGGGAATCCTGCATCGGGACGGCGGCTCCGGGTGGTCGGGAAGTGGAATGCGGCACGCGATGCCGGGCATGGCGCAAAGCGGGACGGATTGCCCGGTAATTTACCCGAACTTCCGATGGCATGACCACGCTTCAATAAACACCGTGGCGTGCAGCGCCACGCCGCGCCATCGCTCTACGCACGGGTGTCACGCTCATGACGCTGCTGGAACGACGGATTTCCCGCACCTTGCTACCAGGCAAGACGATACCAGCCAGTGCCAGGCGCCCGCCTGGCTGAAATCTGCTGGGACGAAGAAGGCCCACGAGCCGCCGAATCGCGACCCGGAAGCGGGCTTCGTGGCGGCGCCGGAGCTCGCGTAGCGGGCATCGCGGATCACCCGTTCGGAGTTGCCGTGCCGGCCACCGGACGCGAGATCGTGGCGCACCCCGACGACATGAACAAGGCGGATTCGCCGGATCCGTTCAACCGCTGGGTGGCGACGCTCGCCGCGTGAGACGGACGCCGCGGCCGCCGCGCCGGAAAAAGCCGGATGCCGACAGAGAATAGAAACGGGCGCCGGCGCGGCGGCACCGATTGCCTTGGGCCGTCGCTGCTAGCGGCGGGGCAGCCAAGGGCGGCGATGGTGGGCAGCGCCGCGCGCGGCGCCGATTGTTCGCTTGGACAGTTGCCGGCCGGCCATGGCTTGCGCCGCGAGATCGAATGGCCGCGTTAGCGCACTGCGGAGGATTCGATCCGGCCAGCAACGGCGAGTCGACACGGCGGTCTGATTTGCCGACAATAAACCACTCTTTCCCCTTAACGCCCCGCAAGCGCAAACTCATGCGTGAACGTCCTGCCGCTAGGCTGCTCATCTTCACGCCGGAGCAGCGAATACTGCTGTTTCGCTTCATTCACAAGACTGGCGCACTAGCAGGGAGGGACTACTGGGCGACGCCGGGCGGCGGTGTCGAGCAAGGCGAGTCGTTTGCGGATGCCGCGAAGCGAGAGCTTCATGAGGAAACGAGCATTCTTGAGACGCACCTATCTGCGCCAATCCGCGAGAGCAAGTTTCCCCTACAACTCGCAAATGGCGAGCACGTGCTTGCTATCGAGCAATATTTCGTCGTTCACGTCGAGACGGAATCCATTTCGCGCGAAGGCTGGACCGCCGACGAGGTTGAGGTGATGGCAACTCATCGGTGGTGGAGCCGGGAGGAACTGGCCACCACCGCCGAAACCATCTATCCAGACGGGCTAGTCGAGATGTTGGACGACGCGGGAGTTTTCAGCGCTTGAGCGGCTGCTCCGAGTTGGCCCAAAGATAGCCTCGAGTCGGCACCGCCGGTAGAGCCCAGGCACGGCTACGCGGAGCCGTGGGGCGGCTTTCGGCCAGCTGCGGTCGCTGGCCTATCCTGCAAACCGGCCATTGAAAGGGCCGGTTCGATCTGAAACCTGCCGCACGAACTCAACGTTCCGAATCAATATTAAACCAAGGCCTCAAATAGCCAACAAGCCGGTCCTCGGCGAAAAAACGCTCAGCGACCGCGTTCTCCGGGAACGTGTCGCACCAAGAATAGCCCACGGCCTCATTGATGAGGGACAGCGGATCATCTTCCCTCGGGAAAATGTGCTCGATACCGAACCGCAACTGGCATGCCGTAGTCTTTGCTTTCCCTTTTTCGTTGTCCGTTGCAGCGTGATGCGCGCGGCCGGGCGTACGGCATCAACACGTCGGGCTCGCTCTCGGTGGGCATACAGGCAGGACCGCGACACGTCGAATACCGCACAGATCAGCTCGACCGATTCGCTTACGCCAATCTGATCGATGACTTCGTACGTTCGATGCCTTCCGACATCAAGAGCGCGGTAGCCTTCTTTAAAATGGCCTTCTCACGCTCGAGGCGTTCGATACGCGCCTCGAGTTCCTGAATACGCTGTTGATCCGGCGTGATTGCCTTGCCCTGCGGCGTGACGCCCTGGCGTTCCATCTGAAGTTGCTGCACCCAGCGGCGCAGCACCGTCTCGCCGACGCCGACCGAACGGCTCGCCTCTGAAAAGCTATAGCCCTGGTCAAGCACCAGGCTGGCTGCTTGCTGTTTGAACTCGGGGGAAAACGAGCGACCTTGCTTCGGCATCAGACACCTCTCCATGGCGAGCATTCTCGCCTAAATCAGTGTCCGGGTTCATTAGGCCACTACATCGAACCCCTTGAGCCCGCGGCCTTGTCCGAAAACCAAGCCGATAAAATTCAACGACGCTTGAGCGAATTCAACATGACATCCCACGCTGCAAGGAGTGAGCCGAGTTCTTCATCTTTAACCGCCTCGTCAGAATCAAGCGTTACATCAATTCCGGGCTCACGCACACCATCGTCACCAGGCAATGCGGACCATTCGAACGAAGCAGTTTTGGCTGATTTGTCGATGAGATCGTATTCGTCACCTTTCCGACCGTCAATTTTTCTCTCTTCGCGACGAACAATCGTTGACGATTGGGACACAAAATTTGCTAACGGCAGAGGTAGATTTGACATGCGAGAGATAATATTTTCTTTGGTCCCCTGGCCGCCAGAATCAAAGTCAACTCCAAATCTACTTTTGATTTCCGGCAAATTCACCACCATAGTCACAGATTCCATTTGCTCACGATCGCCAGGAATAAACCCGCGATCGATACAAATTCCAGCTTCCTTCGGGACATCTAGATTTTCTCGGGGACGAATTAATTGCATCAATCTTGATATAGCGACCTTTGCCCCGACAACCGAGTCGGACAACACCTGAACGGTGAATGAATACAACACATCGCTCTTTGTCATATAGCCATGTATCGTATGCAAGCCTTGACCATCTTCCGATATCTGGAAGATCGAAGAGTCGGGAGAGTTATTAGGCGATCCGGTCAATGTAGACGCGGATTTTCCGGCGCCAGGCTTCGCGTCCTCCGCAACTTTGCGCTTCAGCAACTCTGTATTGGCCGGATACTGCGCTTCAATTCGGATACCATTAATTTTCTGCCCAATTTTGAGGCCGGCTGCAGATCTCGGAAGATCGATTGTGTACCGACCGACGCAAACAGTACGCATTGATTCTGTCATTGATTGGGATAGGTTACTCATGCTCGAATCCTGATGGCGATTGCAGGCTGCGAGTTGAACAAGAGCGATTGTAAAAATGATCTTGATGTATGCGTTAGCTCTCAAACGTCACCCCAGTCTGCCCTTTTGGCGATCTTCGCAACCGCATATTTTGTGACAGCCATCACGTTAGCCATCTCCGGAAGGTATGCACTTTGATGATCGAACCCATCAAACGCGAATTGTTCGATTGCGCCACCACGTTTCCCCGGCGCTCGGCCCGATTCGTGCGGCACGGTGCCATCACCGGGCGATTCTGGATCGCGGATAGAAAAACGGTCCCGTAGATCACCCATCCACGACGAGTCCACCGCCCTCGCTTCCATTGTCCCGCTACCATTGTCGCTCGTCGGCAATCCGTCCATCGCAAGTTTCTTCAGCTCCGCGTTACTATCGAAGACAGACATGGGCCCTCGCATCGCGAAACGTAATGTCCCAATGTCCCACTGGATCTTACCCCATGCCTTGTGCTCGGTGTCGGAGCCAAAGAACGCGTAGGTCACAGGGTGGTAGTAGTCACCTAGTGACGCATGAAACTGCTCTGCGCTAGACAAACAGACCATATATTTTGCCCATGCAGGATCAGTTTTGGTAACCACCGCCCCGGATTCGTCATATCGCACGCCAGAGTCGCCGCCCGGATCTAGCCAATCTGGATTTACGAGCCGCCACCACCGACTACGTTCACTATAGATCGTTTTGTAGGGATTGCCCTCGATCGGATAGCTGACGCCGCCCGCTCTAACAGTGAGCCATCCAGTCGGATAATTTTGGTTCGGGAGTAACTGCAACCCTCCAGGAGACTGGCCTAGAACGGGCGCCACATCTGGGCCATATGCACCAAGGAACATCCATGTTGCTATCGACTTCAAAACCGTGATCGGGTTGATAGAAAATCCGCCCGCCTCATTGCCAGCCCGCATGCGCTTGTAGGCCGCCGGCGCTCCGCGAGCAGGCATGGCTCCATGGAGAATGCCCAGCACCTTGTCTGAAGCGTTACCCATCTTCGGATGAACCGCTGCCCGCGCTACCAAGCCTCCCATCGAGTGGGTTACTAAAATCACCTTTTGAACTGCTTTACTGCCCCACTTGTCCCGATAATGATTGAGAATAACGTCAATTTCCCGCGCCAGGTCTTTTCCAGATTGCTCATTTGATTGAAGCCAGTTGTACCCTGCTGCATGCACGGGATACCAGTACTTTGCAACCTGCTCCAACTCACCCTTCGTCAACCGAAGAATATGCTCCTTGCCATCCGATTTGACGGCAACGCCATGTGATATGTAGGGCGTCCACGACTCACCAACGATGGTCTCATTCTTGGCCGAATCCCATCGCAAGACATCGTTCAAATTCGATTCAAGATACTCGAGTAGAGGGCCATAGCTTCCCCAGAAAATAGTTCCCCAACCACGGGCCTGAATAAGCTTAGCTGGAAAACCATTAGTTGCATTTGCCAAGCGTTGGCCGTTAACATCGATGTCGCGATCCACCTGCACGTTTTCAGGATTAAAGACCGTTTTTCTTCCGGCAGGGCTCAGTCCAATAATCTTTGTCACTGCTCCCGTGAGATCCGGCCGCCAGATATTGACGATCTTTTTCGATCGCGTGACGTCTTTCGACTTCAGATTCGAACCCATGATGCCGGGGACAAAGATCACCGGAATGATCCGATCTGGATGCATCAGACATTCCGCACGAGTTGTCATACTCGTTGGCGATGTCTGCGAATGCCAGACCGGTAGTCCGTCTTCGTCGTAGCTGCGCGCTACGGTCCGCGTCTTGTCGTTCATCCCTTACCCTCGGGCAAAAATTTGAGGCGCATCCTCTCGATCATTGAACTCTTCTGTATGCCAGTTCCACCGTTTGCGTTGGTCCGGCCGGTGATCACGGAACCATCTGCTCGGGTTAATTCAAAGCGCCGGTTCGCCATCGGTTGCCCGGTCGCGTGATGACGAAGTATGAACTCTTCGTCGTGCGGCATGTTGGGCCATTCGTTCATTGATTTCGACAAGGAAGTCGGCCCAGAGAAATTATGTGTGGCACCCTTGATATCGATCTTGCCGGGGGCATGGATCTCGATGTTGCCGCCCGAAAGGCGAATGTACGCACCGCCGGACGTTAACAGGATTTCCTGTTTTGCAATGGCCTCGACGCTCTCTGTTGCCGCCAGCACCTTCACGGATTTCTGCGCGGCGACTTCGACATTGTCTGCATGCGCCTGGATCTCAACCTTTCCTTTCGCGGCAAACAGCTTCATCCCGGCGTTCTGCACGAATAGGCTGATCTTCTCCGCGACACTTGCGACCAGCGACTTGCCACTCGTGATGAACGTGCTCTGGCCACCGACGATGTTCGTTTGATGCTCGCTCGACACATGCACGGAATCCTGCGTCGACAAGGCGATACCGGCAGGGGCCGCAATCAACATGACCGGCGATTTGAAAACATTCGCGCTGCCCGTACCGCCCCCCGCGGTTGTGCCGCCCGACGATGTTCCCTGCACACTATTCTGGGTCGCATCGGTAAAGGTTTTGAGCGCCTTGTGGCCTTCATCCAGGCTTTCCGCCTGATGCGTTTGGCTCGCCTGCGACATCGCCTCGATCACGCTTTCGGCATTGATGAGTTGTTCCTGGGCCTCGCGTACATCCAGGGGTTGGCTGCTCGCCGACTTGGAATGGGTAGTCAGATATAGACCTTGGGACGCGCGAACCGCACCGTAGGCATCCGACCGCAAATCGAAGCCTGATCCAAGATACGAACCTCGTGTGTTGCCGCTCTGGTCGATCAGATAACCCAAATGCAGCATGCTGTTCGCGCTGCTGCTCATCAGTTGGACCCGGTTCTGCCCGGTCGCGTCGTCCATCACCATCTGGTTGTAGCCGCTGCCGCCGTATTCCTTGGAGCGGTTCCCGGACAGAATGCCGTTGCTGTGCCACTGCGGCCTAACTTTTCCGTTGTAGACGCGATGCAGGACGATCGGTCTATCGCAATCACCACCTAGATAACCGACCAGTACCTCTTCCCCGACGCGGGGCATATGGACACCGCCGTAACCGCCGCCCGTATCCAACTGCGCCACTCGAACCCAGCACGAAGCACCCGCGTCACCCTGATTCTGTCGGTCCCAGATGAACATCACCTTCACGCGGTTCAGTTCGTCCGTGTATACCTCTTCGCCTTGCGGGCCGACGACGATTGCCGTCTCGAGGTGCATCTCCGGCTTCTTGTGTTCGAACGGACAACGATACGGGACCGTGGTACGTTGCGCCTCGACTTCGACCAAATAGAAGCCCGCCGAACCATCGTCGTGTTTGACGTCGACGCCTGAGAATTTCGATTTTGACCGGGCCAACTCTTCCCGCAAGCTGTGCGGGAAACTGGCTTCCTGATCCGACAGTGGAAGATTGTTTTCGATGTAGCGCCATACCTTGAGCGCAGCAAACTCTCGCTGGCCGGCAGGATCGCGGTCATGCTCCGGGTGGCCGCTCAGTTCGAACCGCAAACCCGCATCGATGCCACGCACGCCACCCGCTCCGGTGAAACGTTTGGCGCGTGATTCCCACTCCTCCAGATGGACTTTGGAAAGATGCTCGCCTCGGTCCTGTCGATCGTAGGTGTAGGCCCCCGTGTACTCGTAGACCTCAGTCTGTTCGGGCAGATTTCCCTGGCCAACCATGGTCGGCAGTGTCGTGCCCTTGGAATTGGCACCCAGTGATGGCGCCTTGTAGTCAAATGTGCGGGTTGTATGTACCGAACTCTGCAATGTCCGAGAACCCGCCCACTGCGTGAACGCATCCACTTCGCTGCCAGCGTCGGCTCTGTAAAACTCGACAGGATTGCTTTGTATCTGATCGAGCGAGTGAACGTCGTCGGTCACTACCAACGTATGCGATTTACCATCCTTGTTCTGCCGCCAGAAACCGAACAGACCTTCCTCTTCCATCAACCGATGGACAAAGTTCCAGTCGGATTCGCTTTGACGACAATAGGACCGCGATGGCAGCGGCTTCGACAGTGCAAACTGGAACTGCCCTCTCGCCTGCGGATGAGCGTTGAACACATCGGCGATGATCGCGTCGACGCTTCGATCTTGCCAATACCGCATGTCGCGACGATATTTGAGGAAGTGCATCCAGGAAGCGAACGTCAGCTGATAGCTTGCCTGGCTGCCTTCCGCGCCGAGTCGGCGAGCCGTGTGGATGTAGCCGTTGATCGGCAAATAGGACTTGTCGGCCTGCAATATCCAAAGCGTCATCGACTGCGCAATCAGCGTTTTCAACTCGATATCACTGGCCGTCGACACCATATCGAGAGTAACGCTGAAGTCGCGACCCAACTCAGAGTAACTTACCGCGCGACGCGGCAGCAGCGCGTTTTCCGGCAACGCTGGAATGTCAGCTTTCAATAGCCTGTCTTGCTGGATCAGCCCGCCGCGAAGCGCCTGAATCAATTCAGTCAAGTTCATGTGCTGCCTTTGGTCGTGTTCATAGTAGATCGTGTGGACCTACTCTCTCGCAGGGACGGCCGTCCCTTATTAATCTAGGGGAGGACAGCCACTAGGACCATGATGGCTATCCTCTGGGCATTGGTGACTTTGTGGTTCACCGCCAGCCATTGAAGCGGCGCACCTGCCAGCAATACTTCCCGTCATCATATTTCAGCTCAGACGGCTTGACATTACGAGTAACTTCCAAAACCAATTTTACTTGACACCTTGACGAAACATGACATTCCGAAACACGCCACGCGAGCAGGTGGATCTGTCGTGGTGCCGGTGCTTGACGCGCAGATGCGAGGCGATGTTCGCCGCCGCGTAGCTGCGAAGCTTGTCGGTCACCTTCACGCGCGGGCGGCCGTGGCGCTTGAGCAGCCTGCGCATTAGACGCCTGGCCGCGGCAGCGTTGCGCTGGCGCTGCACCAGGACGTCGATCACCGCGCCGTGTTGATTCACGGCACGCCAGAGCGAGTGCTTCACGCGGCGGATCACGACCTCCATCTCGTCGAGGTGCCATTTGTCGCCGCGGGCCGGTGCCGTTGAGCGCCATCGAAAAGGTGCGCAACTATCGAGTTCCAAGCGTTGAGGAAGCGGCCGCCGCGAAGACCGCCGGCAAGCTCCCGCCGTTGTGCAACTATGCCGGCCCCGACTTCCATCACATGACGCAGGCTCAATGGAAGCAAATACATCGCGACTACAAGGGAGCGCGCGAACTCGGGGTGGGCGTGAACCGGCTGGCACACTTTCGGCCCGACGCCACGCTACCGGCCGGGGCCGAGCAGACGAGCCGCCACCGGGTTCGGACGATGATTCGTCATGGCGCGCTGGTGGCGGTCTATCTAACCGACGCCAAGCGCACCGAGCCGCCCGCGAAGCCGGCGGCGGAATAACAGGCCGTTGAAATACCTCCGCCTATCCTGCACGATGCAGGCTCCCGAGATCAAGGAAGAAAGAGCAGATGCGAGGCGCCGACGGCTACAACGAATCGCTGTTCAGCACGGTCAGGCTGGAGGAATTTGTTCCGCAGACACATCCGTTGCGGACGATCCGGACATGGCTGAACGAAGCGCTTTCGAAGATGGATGCCAAGTTTCTGCAATGTAAGACGCAAACGTCAAGGGCGGCCGCCCGAGCATCGCGCCGGAGAAGTTGATGCGCGCCATGCTGCTCCAGGTGTTGTAGAGCATCCGCAGCGAGCGGCAGTTGGTCGAGCAGATCTCGTACAACCTGCTGTTCCGTTGGTTCGTTGGTCTTTCGATTGAAGATGTTGTCTGGAATCACTCTGAACCGCACCGGGAATCGTGGAGGCCGGTTGGTTTAAGTTAATGCAGGCACTTCAGCAGCATTTCTGAGTTGCCTGTAGTAGTTTGCCTCAGCTTCGGCAGGCGGGATATAGCCGAGCGGTTCCATCAGCCGATGATGGTTGTACCAGGCGACCCATTCCAGCGTTGCCAGTTCGACGGATTCCCTCGTTTTCCAAGGGGCGCGCCGATGAATCAGTTCAGTCTTGTAGAGACCGTTGATCGTTTCAGCCAGCGCGTTATCGTAGCTGTCGCCACGGCTGCCGACGGACGGCTCGATACCCGCCTCGGCCAAACGTTCGCTGTACCGAATGCTGACGTATTGAGCCCCCCTATCGGAGTGGTGTATCAAGGTCCCATCGTCGCCCGGTTGGCGCGCGTACAGCGCCTGTTCGAGCGCATCCAGAACGAAGTCCGTGCTCATCGACGAACTGACGCGCCAACCGACGATGCGACGGGCAAACACGTCGATCACGAACGCCACGTACAGCCAACCCTGCCATGTCGAGACATAGGTGAAGTCAGACACCCAAAGCTGATTTGGGCGCTCAGCCTTGAACTGCCGGTTGACCCGGTCCAGCGGGCGCGCAGCGCTCGTATCGGGATTCGTCGTGCGAACCCGCTTGCCGCGAACTGCGCCACGCAAGCCCTGCAGCTTCATCAGCCGCCCGACCGTGCAGCGTGCGACCACAATGCCCTCCCGGTTCATCTGCTTCCAGACCTTCGGCACACCGTAGACCTGCATGTTGGCCTGCCAGACACGCTTGATCTCGGGTTGCAGGACCTCATCGCGTTTGGCACGAGCGCAGCGTTTGGACGGATCACGAAGCCGCGCAGCATGGCGTCGGTAGCCCGACGGGGCAATCCGCAAGACCTTGCAGATCGGCTCGACCCCGAAGGTGTCGCGATGCTGATCAACGAAGGCTTTCAGGACTTGAATCGGCGGTCGAGCTCCGCCTGGGCGAAAAACGCGCTCGCCAGCTTGAGAATCTCGTTGGTACGGCGCAGTTCCTTGACCTCACGCTCCAGGGCCTTGATGCGTTCACGCTCGGCCGTGCTCACGCCATCACGTTCCCCACGATCGATCTCCTCGCGCTTGACCCAATCCAGCAGCGTCTGCGGCGTACAGCCGATCATCGGCGCAATCGATTCGACCGCCGCCCACATCGACGGATGTTCGCTACGCTGCTCACGTACCAGACGCACTGCGCGCCCCCGGACTTCCGGGGAAAACTTGGTTGCCTTCTTGTTCATGGCTCCATTCTCTCAAGAATCCGAGCCTCCACAAAATTCGGTGCGGTTCACTCGGTATTCAGCAAGAACCGGGATCGGCTGATCGAGTTCGATGCGGCCACGGACCTGTTGAAGGCGACGGTGGAAACGGCACACAAGCGCGGGTTGTTGTCGGGCGAGCACTTCAGCGTAGACGGCATGCTGATACAAGCGTGGGCCAGTCACAAAAGCCTGCGTCGAAAAGACGGTAGCGACGACGATCGGCCGCCGGAGAACTGGCATGGCGAAACCCGCAGCAACGCAACACACGAATCAAGTAGCGATGGCGACAGCCGACTGTATCGCAAGAGCAACGCGGCCCCGGCCCTGCCGAGCTATCTTGGGCATTTGCTGACCGATAAGCGGCGTGGCTTGGTGGTGAATGTTCAGGCAAGCCAGGCCAATGGTCGAGCCGAACGCGAAGTGGCGGTCCAGATGTTGCGTGGCGTCGCGCGGCTGGACCGGCCCATCACGGTAGGCGCGGACAAGGGTTATAACGCGCGGGGGTTCGTCCAAGCCTGCCGAGACGTCAACGTCACGCCCCATCTTGACCGGAATACGAAACGCACGGGTGGTAGCGCCATCGACAAACGCACGACTCGGCATCTGGGTTATGCGGTGAGCCAGCGCAAACGGAAATGCATCGAGCAGTACTTTGGCTGCGGCAAGTCGATTGGCCTCCTTCGACAGGTGATGGTGCAGGGCTTGGAGAAAGTTGATCAGTTACTGCCGCTGACCATGGCTGCCTACAACCTGACACGCTTGAGAACGCTGGCGGCGTTGCGCCCGCAGGCCGCCTGATGGGGCGAGGTACCGCCGTAAAAGTGATCTGAAGGGCGGAAAATCGGCTGCCATATCGGAATCGAGCGCGACGCGAACGCTTTTCTGAATCGTGGCGGAGATAAATGCGTCAGGCCGTTCGGTATTTCAACGGCCTGTTAGAAGCGAACTTGTCCTTGAGTTCGGCGACCATCTTGCCTGAATTCGCCGAGCACCTGAATCGTCGTCCCTGATCACGGCGTAGCACAATGCGTGGGTTGCGCGACGATCGACCTGCACACATACTTAATCCTGCATACATACCAAACAATGAATTGAAATGTATTTCATCCAACTCCTTATTGTCAGTTGTTTAGGCTTTCTCATCTCAACATCGAGCACCGGAGAGACAAAAGCGCTCAATGATTTAGATATTAGGTTAAATCCAGCACCGCATATTCCCTCATGCTCTGGACCATACACATATCCGAGAAGGGCCTTCCCCATTACGTTCACTTGTCCAAATTACGGTCTCCGGACCATATGGGGTTTACTGTCGAGCGACGACGTTCGAAAACCCATCTTTGATGACGCGTTCGATCCACGCTACAAATCGTTGGCACTAACGTCGCTAGACGATCGAGCCGAACGGGAGTATGCCTCACGCAAATGGGCGCAGTATTTTCGAAGGGATCTTTCGAATCTTTATTATGACGTTCCGTCAGTACAACTGCCGCCAATACCAAATAATCCTCTTCAATGAGGTGCCACTCCCCATCGCAGGAAACTAGTCGGGCGGCGAACTTCACGCTGGCACGCCAGGGGCGCTGGCAAACTCGTGTAGCCAAAGCAACTTCTCCTAGCCGTAAGGGCGCGTACCCGCTTTTCGAGTGCCGCCCTACCCTTCCCGAAGTGCCGCGAGGCCGATACAGGGCATTCTGGCGGGCCGCCTTTTCCATTGGCCAACCCCGGCACACGTTTTCACACAGCCTCGGTCGGAAACAGCCAACGGCCGCGAGCCTGCTGCTCGTCGGGATCACACGACGACGGCCGGGCTCTCCGTGAGTAGATGACCGCCGGCAGCCTAGCCAGCAAAACAACGAGCGCTCGTTCGTCAGCCGGTATTCGCTAAATACGTCCCAGCGTGAAACCAGGATCGATCACTTACTCGATTGCGGATGGTCACGACGATACAACGCCCATTCCTCAATTTGCGTGCCATCCGGCAGATGGCAGATCGCGTACGCCGCGCCGTCCTTGTCTTTAACGCTCACGCTCCGGCCTCCCAGGCTCTCGCAGTAGACCGACGCGGGATTCGCCATCTCCACGATTGGGGCTTCGGACGGCGGGTCGTTACCCGTGCTGCAACCGGACACTAGAGCACCTGAAAAAACGAGTGTGGACATGATCGCTCTGGACATAGGCATGGGGGCAAACCGGGTTGAATAGCAGTGATGCTGCGAGTTCACCGCATTACGACTCGTCAGTCAAGCTGGGCTGTACAGGACGCCAGTAAAAGTTCGCTTACCGGGGAACTGCTCCAGGTACTCGGCGAGACCGAGCGTGTCGAACGACGAGCGCGGCCTGCCCTTGGCCACGATCGCCCACCGCATCAGTTGCTCGGCTTCGCGGCGGTGCCCGCGCGGCGTATCGCGATCCAGGCATTGACCGCCGGCCAATCGGTGTTCATCTCGGCCCCGGTGCGCCGGCACGGTGCTCGGCGTCGGTGCAGTGCGCGCGGCCATCGCCAGGCGCCCGCGCCGGTTCGCGATGCGCCGGCGTGTGACGCACGCATCGGCGCCGGCCGTACCGTGGGTCGCGTGCAGGACCGTCTCGTCCAAACCTTCCAGACAGGCACGGCACAAGGCAACGTGGCTCGGCGCGAGACGCAGCAGCACCGGCGCTGCCGAGCCCGCGCATGGCGCGCCGCGGGTGCCGGCCAGCCGAGCATCACGAATGCCTCCGGCCCGCCGCGCGTGGCTCGCCGACGGCCCCCCGCCCGCCGGTGCGCACGGTCCCGGGCGCGGCCAGGCGAGACACCGTACAAATAGTTATTGAAAAAAATTGTTATGTTGAATAACAATGTGGTGGAGTCGCACCATAACAGAGGAGACAACTGCAATGAACCTGTACGGTAAAACCCTGATCGTTACCGGCGTGGCATCCGGCATCGGTGCCGAGACGGCCCGACTCGCACGATTTCATGGCGCACGCGTGATCGGCGTCGACCGACAGTTGGTCAACATGACGCTTGATGGCTTCTGCCAGGCCGACCTGGGCGACCCGGCTGCCATCGATGCGCTGGTCGCCCAGCTTCCCGAGCGTATCGATGCACTGGCCAATATTGCTGGCGTTCCGGGTACTGCACCGGTGGACGCTGTCGCACGCGTCAACTATCTGGGCCTGCGCCACCTCAGCGAAGCCCTGCTCCCGCGCATCGCGGCTGGCGGCAGCGTAATCAACGTTGCATCGATCCTCGGCGCGGAGTGGCCGCAGCGGCTCGATCTGCACCGGGAACTGGCCGAGACGGCTGGTTTCGACGGCGGCGCGCAGTGGCTCGCCGCGCACCCGGTGCCCCAGGCCACCTGCTACCAGTATTTCAAGGAGGCGCTGATCGTCTGGAGCGCGCGTCGTTCACAGGACTGGTTCGCGCAGCATTCGGTGCGCGTGAACAGCGTCGCGCCGGGCCCGGTCTTCACGCCGATCCTGGGCGATTTCGTCACGATGCTCGGGCCGGAACGTGTCGAGGCCGACGCCGCGAAGATGAAGCGCCCCGCGTATGCCGACGAGGTGGCCGAGGCGATCGTGTTCCTCGCCTCCGATGCGGCGCGCTGGATCAACGGCGTCAACCTCCCCGTCGACGGCGGGTTGGCCGCTACCGCGATTTGAACAGGCTTTCACTCAATCACTATCGGAGACATTCGTCATGAGCAATCCGTCAGGGCATTCGCTGGCCAACGCCGCTGCGTGGCGTGGCGCGATTTTCAACGGGGACTGGGCCCAGGTGCCCGGCAAGCTGGACGTCATCGAGCCAGCTTCGGGAAAGCCGCTGCATCAGGTCGGCAAGGCTGTGCCCGAAGACGTGACCGCTGCCGTGAAATCGGCACGCGAAGCCCAGCGAGCCTGGGCGGCAACGCCGCCGCGTGAGCGGGCAGCGGTGTTCCACCGCGCCGCTGCACTGCTCCAGGAACAGGCCTCGGAGGCTGCCGCCCTGATCGCGCGGGAGACAGGTGGCATCCTGGCCAAGGGCGAGCTCGAGGTGCGTGAAGCCATCGTACTGCTGCAGCGCGCTGCGGCGATGCCGCTGGAAGCCAATGGCCGGGTCCTGCCGAGCGTGCCGGGGCGGCTCAGCATCGCTCGTCAGCTGCCGCTGGGCGTGATTGGCGTGATCTCGCCGTTCAATTTCCCGCTGGTGCTGTCGTTGCGCTCGGTCGCACCTGCCCTCGCCGTCGGCAACGCCGTCATCATCAAGCCGGATCCGCGCACGCCGTACGCGGGAGGCTTTGTGATCGCCGAGGTGCTGTCGGCTGCCGGCCTGCCCAGAGGGCTGCTGCATGTCCTGCCAGGTGGTGCGGATGTCGGGCAGACGCTGGTCGAGGCACCTGGCGTGCCGATGCTCGCGTTTACCGGCTCGACGGCTGCCGGCCGCAAGATAGGCGAGCTGGCCGGCCGGCACCTGAAGAAGGTGTCGCTCGAACTGGGCGGCAAGAATTCCTTGATCGTGCTCGATGACGCCGATCTGGACAAGGCGGCTTCCGCGATCGCCTTTGGCGCCTGGTTTCACCAGGGGCAAATCTGCATGGCGACAGGGCGCGTGCTGGTGCATCGCAGCATCGCGAGCGAACTGACGCGGCGCCTGGCCGACAAGGCACGCCATCTGCCGATCGGCGACCCCGCCGTCGCCCAGGTGGCACTCGGGCCGATCATCGATCAGCGCCAGTTGCAGAACATCGTCGATATCGTCGGCGCGTCGGTGGCGGCCGGTGCGGTGGTCGAGGCCGGCGGCACGCACGAAGGTCTTTTCTACGCGCCGACGGTGCTGTCCAACGTCAGGCCCGGTATGCGCGCGTTCGACGAAGAGATTTTCGGCCCGGTTGCCAGTGTGATTCCGTTCGACACCGACGAAGAGGCGGTCGAGCTCGCCAACCGCACCGAATACGGCTTGTCGGCAGGCGTGATCTCCGCCTCAGTCGGACGCGCCATGGCGCTCGGCGAGCGGCTGCACACCGGACTGCTGCATATCAACGACCAGACCGTTGCCGACGAGGTGATCAACCCGTTCGGCGGAACCGGCGCCTCGGGCAACGGTACCAGCGTGGGCGGCCCCGCGGACTGGGAACAGTACACGCACTGGCAATGGGTGACGGTCAAGGATGCCGTCCCGCAGTATCCGTTCTAGGCGGCAACTAGGCGCCCGCGCTGATATGGGAGCCCGAAAAAACTTTTTCACTTTCGATCAAGGTGCAGGTAATGAGCAGTCAGGCAGAGGAACAAACGGTTGTTTTCAGCATCGAGGACGGCGTGGCATGGGTGAAGTTCAACCGGCCCGAAAAGCGTAACGCAATGAGCCCGGCGCTGAACCGGCGCATGATGCAGGTGCTCGACGAACTGGAATTCCATCCGGACGTGGGCGTGCTCGTGCTGACCGGCGAAGGCACCGCGTGGACGGCCGGTATGGATCTCCAGGAATACTTCCGCGACACGGAAGCCCATGGTCTGGCCGGGACGCGCAAGGCACAGCGCGAGAGCTACGGCTGGTGGCGACGCCTGCGCTGGTACCAGAAGCCCACCATCGCCATGATCAACGGCTGGTGCTTCGGTGGCGGCTACGGTCCGCTGTTCGCGTGCGATCTCGCGTTCTGCGCCGAGGAAGCCCGCTTTGGCCTTTCGGAGATCAACTGGGGCATCCTGCCAGGAGGCGGCGCATCGAAGGTCGCGACCGAGCTGCTTTCGTTCCGACGCGCGATGTATCACGCGATGCTGGGCGAGAACATCGACGGCCGCAAGGCCGAAGAATGGGGCCTGGTGAACGAGGCGGTGCCCGCCGCGCAACTGCGCACGCGGGTGGTGGAAGTCGCGCAGGCGCTGCTGAAGAAGAATCCGGTCGCCCTGAAGGCAACCAAGGATGCCATCCGCCGTGTCCGCGAAATGACTTATGAGAACGCCGAAGACTTCCTCGTGCGAGCTCAGGAGGCCGCCAACAGCTACGACGACGGGCGCAAGGAGGGGCTCAAACAGTTCCTTGACGACAAGACCTACAAGCCGGGCCTTGGCACTTACGACCTCAAGCGACAGCGTACCTGAGCACGGGAGCCCGTTGACATGAACCTGATCCAGTCTGGAACCTGGCCTGCGGCGACAGGCCAGGCCGTGGCGCGCCTGCTGCGACCGTCATCGATTGCCATCGTCGGCGCCTCGCCGACGCCGGGTGCGCTCGGGGCATCGGTGCTGGCCAATCTCGAGCGCAACGACTATCGAGGCCAGATCTATCTGGTCAATCCGAAGCGCGACGAGATCAACGGCCGGCCATGCGTGAATTCGATCGCACAGTTGCCGGACGGCGTCGATGTTGCCGTGCTGGCGATTCCGCAGGCCGCGGTGCTGGACGCCGTACGTCAGCTCGCCGCGCGCAAGGTCGGTGCGGTGGTTATCTTTTCGGCGGGCTTCGCCGAGGCGGGTGCCGAGGGAATCGCCCAGCAGCAGGAGATCGCGAGGATTGCCGCAGAAACGGGCATGCTCGTCGAAGGGCCGAACTGCCTTGGTTGCATCAACTATCTCGAGCGCGTGCCGCTGACGTTTATCGAAACGGCCGTGAGTGCGGAGCAAGCGAGCCGCAATCGCAGCCAGCCCGCGATCGGGATTCTCTCCCAGAGCGGCGCCATGATGGCGGTGCTCAATACGACGCTCGCGAGCCGCGGGCTGCCGTTGTCGTATGCGGTTTCGACCGGGAACGAGGCGGCGAGCCATCTCGAAGACTACCTGCAGTTCCTGCTGGACGATGCCGGCACCCGCGTCATCGCGATGATCGCGGAGCAATTCCGGCAGCCGGCCCGGCTGCTGGAGATCGCACGCCATGCCCGCCGGGCTGGCAAGCTGCTGGTGCTGCTGCATCCCGGCAGGAGCGCCGCGGCGCGCGCGTCGGCGGCCACGCATACCGGTGCGATGGCTGGCGACCACTCGCTGATGCGCACCAAGGTCGAACGCGCGGGCGTCGTGATCGCACCGACCCTGGAGGAACTCGGCGATATCGCGGAAATCGGCCTGCGCTGCGCGCACCTGCCGTCACGCGGCACGGCGATTGTCGGCGAATCGGGGGCATTCAAGGCTCTGTGCCTGGACATCTGCGAAGGGCTCGGCCTCGAACTGCCGGCCCTGAGCGACGACGATGCGCCCGCGTTGCGCGCCGCGATGCCGGCGTTCGTCGCGGTCAGTAATCCGCTCGATCTGACCGCGCAGGGGCTGGTGGACCCCGAGCTTTACTACCGCACGCTCTCGGCGCTGTTCGACGACGATCGCTTTTCTGCGATCGTCGTCGGCCTGATCCAGACCGATCCGGTCACTTGCGCGATCAAGATGCCCCCCGTGTTGCGCGCCGTGCTCGAACTGCGCCCCGACAAACCCGTGATCTGCGCCGGTCTGGACGAGGGCGCAGCGGTGCCGGCCGAGTACATCGAACAGATGCGCGAACTGGGCATCCCATACTTCCCCGGCACGGAACGCGCATTACGGGCGGTGGCCCGGCTTGTCGAGCTCGGAGGCCGAGACTTCAGCGAGGTAGATCACGCGCCGGTGGAGATTGGCCTGCCTTTGCAGGAAGGCGTGATCCCGGAGCACCGTGCGAAAGCGATGCTCGCTCCGCTGGGTATCCCGTTCGCACGCGGCGCACTGGCGGCCGACATCGACGATGCGCTCGCGATTGCCGGGCGCGTCGGTTATCCCGTCGCCCTCAAGGTGCAGTCGGGTGATATCAGCCACAAGAGCGATGTCGGTGGCGTGATGCTTGGCATCGATGATGCGCAGGCTCTCCGGGCGGCGTGGATGCAGTTGGGCAGCAACGTGAAGCGCCATGCACCGTCTGCCGTGATCGAAGGCGTACTGGTCGAAGCGATGGGCGATCGCGGCCTCGAGATGATCGTGGGCGCGCGTAACGATCCGCAGTGGGGCCCCGTGATTCTGGTCGGTTTCGGTGGCGTGGCAGCGGAGGTCATGCACGACGTCCGCCTGCTGCCGCATGACCTGCCAAGGGATGGCGTGATACGCGAGATCAGCCTGCTGAAGGGGGCTGCACTGCTGCGCGGCTTTCGCGGTGAGCCTGCACGCGATGTCGGTGCGCTCGCGGATATCGTCATGCGTCTGGGCGCGTTGCTGCAGTACGAGCCGGGCATCCGCGAGATCGACCTGAATCCGGTGGTCCTCTATCCGGAAGGACGCGGCGCGCTTGCGCTCGATGCGCTGATGCTGGTCGAACCCGCGTCGAACTGAGCGTTCTTGAACCGGCCGGGGCGCGGTCGAAGCCCCGGCCGGCTTCCCACCATTCAGCCGGCGAAAATTTTTGTCAGGAGGGATTTGAGTTGTTCGCGCCCGGCACCGGAAAGCATCTGCACGGCAACCTCGTCCGCCTTCTGGGCGGACTTGAGTGCCTGGCCATGCAGGCGCGTGCCCTGCGGAGTCAGCGAGACATGCTGAATGCGTCTGTCGTCGAGGCTGCGCTGTCGTGTCAGCAGGCCACGCGACTCGAGCCGGTCCAGCAACGTGGCCAGGTTGGGCGGTGCAATGGCCAGTGCGTCGGCAAGTGCCTTCTGGTTGATGCCTGGGTTATGGCGCAACGTAGACAGTACCGCGAAATCGGCCTGACGCAGTTCGAGCTTTTCCATCTGCGCGTCGAAGGTCGACTGGATGACGAGATAGGCGCGGCGGATGTTGTAGCCGAGAAGATCGAGCAATTCCGACTGGTCGACCCGATCCGCGAGATCGTCGGCGGAGTTATTGGAAACGGACTTGGTCGACATTGCAATGGGCCAATTCTCTGTAAGGGGCGTCTTGGATCATAGCACGTCGACGGAAGGTATTTTCAGGTGGAATTCCGGGCGGAGCACGCCGCCCGTATGCCCGCCCCTGCCCAGGAAAAGGCGCGAGCGGAGTTCGAAAAGCGCGGGATGGCGCGGTCTGCCGTCAACGCCTGCTCATGCGGCCGCTACCGCGATTCGAGACATTCGTTCGTCCCGTCCCACAGGACCGCCAGCGGGCTGCGCCGATTCATCGTTTCCCCCTAAGCGCTGATTGTTGCAATTTCCGGAAAACAAATTATTATAGATAACAAATATAACCAATAACAAATATTGGCCCATCAACAGGAGACACTCATGCAATCTCATTTATCCAACGAGCCAGCGCATCGCCTGAAACATGATTCGGCATACGAAATAAAAACGCTGGTCCTGCTGGGGCTCGGCTTCGGTCTGGTAGGCCTGGACCGCTGGATCGTCGCACCGCTGTTCCCGCACATGATGCGCGATCTCAATCTCAACTTTCAGCAGCTCGGCAGCCTGATCGGCATTCTGAGCGTTGCCTGGGGCATCTGGGCGATCGCAATGGGCTCGGTGTCCGACCGGATCGGTCGCAAGAAGATTCTGGTCGTCTCGATGGTCGCGTTTTCGCTGCTGTCGAGTTTGTCGGGCCTCGCTTCCGGGTTCGCGAGCTTGATGCTGATCCGTGCGGTGATGGGCGTGGCCGAGGGTGCGTTTACGCCCGCCAGTGTTGCTGCCACCGGCGAAGCGTCCCTGCCCTCGCGGCGCGGCTTCAACCAGGGCCTCCAGCTGAGCATGTTCTCGCTGCTCGGCCTGGGCTTTGCGCCCATTCTGGCGACGCAGTTGCTGCGCATCGTGCCGTCGTGGCACTGGGTGTTCATGATTTCGGCTGCTCCGGGCCTGATCGTCGCCGTCCTGATCTCGCGCGTGCTGCGCGACAAGCCCAAGAGCGAGCTGCAGGGTCCTGCATCGGCCCAGGCTCGCCCGCGCTGGACCGGGCTCTTCGGCAGCCGCAACGTGTGGCTGGCGATGCTGGCGATCTTGTGCGCGATGAGCGGCATTTTCGTGGTCAGCGCGATGGTGCCGACTTATCTCGTCGAGGTGCTGCATCTCGATACGCAGCAGATGGGGTTCGTCGTCTCGGCGATCGGCTTCGGTGGCTTCGTGGGCTCGTTCGGCGTGGCCGGCATATCGGATTCCATCGGCCGGCGCAACGCCGCGCTGATCGCGTTCATCGGGGCGGCGGTCTTCCTGTATCTGTTCGCTCGGACGGGCGCCAACCAGCTGGCGTTGTTCGGGCTGCTGTTCGGTGTCTCGGTTTTTGCACTGGGACTGCTGGGATTGCTCAGCGGACCGATTGCAACCGAGGCCGCGCCGGCCGGACTCGTTGCGTCGTCGATCGGCTTTGTCTCGGGTGCAGGTGAAATCTTCGGGGGAGGTCTGGCACCGGCCGTTGCGGGTTTCGTTGCTCAGCATTTCGGCCTGCCGTCCACGCTGACTTTCGCGCTCGGCGGACTCATCGCCGGCGCGGTGGTGTCGCTGTTCCTCGTCGAGACGTCGCCACGCCGGCGCGATAGCGCAATTCCCGTCGCTGCCGCCGGTGTGCCGGAAGACGTCGTCTAAGGCACCGGCCCGGGCGCCCGCCCCCTCCCCCCGGATCGATTCAATTCCTACACACAGGTGGCGTCGGCGTGACGCGAAACCTGGAACACCTCAAACAAGGAGATCGTCAATGAGATTGAAAAACCTCTGTTTTGCCGCGAGCCTGCTGTTCGCGTGCCATGCCAACGCCCAGAGCAGCGTCACGCTGACTGGCATGATCGACGGCGGCGTGTCCTATGTCAGCAATGCAGGCGGCAGCCACGCCGTCAAGTTCGACGACGGCATTGCCGTGCCGAACCTGCTGCGCTTTCTAGGCAAGGAGGATCTCGGTGGAGGTCTGCACGCCGTGTTCGATCTGACGAACCAGTTCCAACTGGGCTCGGGGTCGCTCATGCCGGGCGGCAGCCTGTTTACCCGCACCGCCTTCGTCGGCCTGGATGATGATCGCCTTGGCCGTCTGACGCTCGGCAACCAGTACGATTTCCTGATCGATTCACTGTTCTTCGGTCGCAATGATGGCGCGATGTATGCCCAGGGCATCTACGACTTCCGCAATGGGCCGTTTGCGAAACTCGCGCTGCCGAACAATCCGACCGGCGCCTTCGACTGGGATGGCATGGCGGGATCCAGGCCCATCAAGAACTCGGTCAAGTATGCGAGCCCCAGCTTCGGAGGCTTCTCCGCCGGCGCGATGTACGGCTTTGGCGGCGTGGCGGGATCGTTCGGCTCGGATAGCGCGATGAGTTTTGGCCTGAACTATGTCCACGGCGCCTTCGGTGCGAATGCAGCCTATACGCAAACGAAGACCTCGGTCGCCGGCGTTCAGGACAGCGTGCGCAACTGGGGGCTCGGCACCCACTACAGCTTCGGGCCGGTGACCGCCACCGCGCTCTACACGGCGGTGCGCAACGAGCTGAACGGCGCGGCCGTGTGGCAGGCCGAGCTGGGCGGAAGCTGGCTGATGGCGCCGGAGTGGGCATTGAGCGGCACGTACATGTACATGAAGGGCAACCAGGTCGTCGACAACAACCACGCGCACCAGCTCAGCACGATGCTGACATACTTCCTGTCGAAGCGAACCAGCGTGTATGTAGCCGGTATCTATCAACGCACGAATCAAGGCGCGAATGCCCAGATCAACGACGTGATGGTCGCCTCGAGCAGCCCATCGCAGTTCATTGGCCGGGTGGGCTTGCAGACGCGATTCTGAATGCGTCGAGCGAGTCCATGCAGATCGCGCCCTTCAGGCCGCTGGCCCTGGCGCGGGAGGTGAGGGAGCTGCTTGCGGCGAGCGCCGCAAGCGCCAAGACTCCGCCTGCGTCGCGAGTCGCTGCCGCTTACGCAAAGGCAGGGGGCGTGTGGGCGGATCGGAGCGAGGCGCGGCGGCGAGCCCGCGCCGGTGTCCGAGGGGCGTGAACCGGAAGCGCAGGGGCCGGCCCCGCCGATCCCGCGGTGCCGGCATCTTCGTTAGACACGACCGCGGAAAGCCAAGGCCGCTGGCCAGCGGCCGGCCGCGATGATCGGTATCGCAGGCATCGCACAAGCAGTTGGACGGCGCGGCGGCACTGCACGGGCACCAGCGCTTGTCGTCCATGCGCCGCTCGCGGCGGCCCGCTCATTCCCAAGGCATGTCTTACTGCAATTCGCCGGACCAGCTCTTGACCGTGTGGTTGCTGCTGTTGAATTCGAATTGCATCGTCTTGGTCTTGGTCGGCCCGGACGTGGCATCTACCATCTGTCCGGCGTTGGTCGCTTGGGCAAGCAGCCCGGCGCCGGGAATGAAGCCGGCGGCCATGCCGGCCATCGACAGAAACCGGCTTCGCTGGCCCGGCATATGGATGTTGGAGTACACCCACATGTCCAGACCCTGTTGCGGGAAGCTCTGCTTCTGGAAGGGCTCGCCGAACATTTGCGCGATGTCGCTTTCGGTGGTCTTGCCTGGAATGACATGGGACTTCAGATAGGCGCCATCGAATGGGGAGGGACGATTGGCATCGTCACCCCCCATCCCGGCACAGGCGGTCATCCCGACACAGAGGCTGATACATACGGCTTTGCGGAACATGATGTTTTCCCTGAATCAACGTACCTCGCGGCGTGGCGTTCGCGCGCTCGGACGAACCCGTGATGGTCCCGCCGCAAGATACGAACAAACACCTGCCGCAGCCGCTCCCGCGCGCAGCAGCAGGTTCGCATGGTCGGTTATCGTCCTGGAGTGTAAAAACTGGTTTGCAGTTGGGGGCCGACGTCCAGACTGGCGTTTTGCCAGATGAGCGCCATCGAACCGGCCGCATTGACGGCAAGCGCAGGCCACGACGACGACTGCGGGTTCTGACCGAAAGTCGTCGCAGTCCACGTCCCATTGCGATAGCTGCTCGCGATGACGTCCGATGAATTCACCGTGCCCATGTCCTGCCAGGCGGCGGTAACATTGCCGGCGCCATCGATCACCAGCGGCGGAAGCTGCCCCGCCAGCGAATTCAGATGCTCCGTGAGCGTCTGGAGCGGCCCCCAATTTCCAGCGGTGTCCGCCACGCTCGCCTTCAAAACGGCGCCCCCCTCCGCCCACATGACGCCGGCCGCGCCGTTCTCGCTGACAGCCAGCATCGGTTTGGCGATGAAGCCCGACGCTTCCGTGATTTCCGGGGCCACCGGCTTCGCGGTCTGCCATCCGGTGCCCGCCACGTAACGTTGCGACATGGTGGTCGTCATGATCTTGCCGTTGGCAACGTCGAGCTGTCCCCACACGAGCGTGATGTTGCCCTTTGCATCCATACCGGCTGTCGGCGCATCGATGTTCGTGAAAAGGCTCGTGTTCGTCACGGCCGGGGCGACGTTCGTCCAGCCGTTGCTTGCGTCATAGGTCGCCGTCCAGATCGCCGATTGCGTGCCGTTGGTTTGTCCCCACGCCAGCACCGCGCTACCGGACGACAGGACCGAAATCATGGGGCGCACGTTCGTGGTATCGCCCGTCACGGCTCCCGGTCCGGTCTGCGATGGCATCTGGATCTGCGCGGTGGCCGACCACGTTCCGTCCGGCGTGTATCGCGTCCACGCGATCCGGGAATCGAGAAGGCTGATCGACTGCGGGAACGCGACAAGGGCATTGCCCTGTCCGTCGATACCCGCCGTGTAGGTCGAACTCGTGACATCCGGCGCCACTTCATAAGGCGTTCCCCAACCGGCGCTCGGGCTAAACGGCCGCGCCCACAGCGCGTAAGTGTTCGGACCGGGCATCCATTCGGTCCAGAACGCAACCGCCTGGCCCGCTGCATTGCCGACCAATTGCGGCTGAATGGTGCCCGGCCCGGTCATCGCGTGCGTTCCATCACCAGTATCGAGCCGCGTCGCCGTGCTCCAGCCTGCGCCGGGCACGTACCGCGAGCCCCACATTTCATTGCCAACCCCGCCCGCAGGACCGTTGGTCATCCAGGTCACCAGGGTATCGCCGTTCGCATCGATCGTCGTGCTGGGCTCGAACGCGAGCGTCTTGCCGTCGAGTGCGGCCACCTGGCTCCAACCCGCCTGGGTCTGAGACGTCCCACCGCTCGTCGTTACCCCTCCTGCAGAAGACGAGGAGCCGGACGACGAGGCACTTCCCGTCGTCGAACCGTCGTCGCCGCCACACGCGCTAAGAGGCCAGTTCAAAAACTCCCGAGAGGGGCTGTTTACTTCCTCGGCAAGCTGTTAACCTTGGGCATCAGAACAACGGAAGTCCAAGGATGGAAGCGCCAATCATTGACGACGAACTGTGGATACTGATCGAACCATTGCTGCCACCTGCGAAGCTTCGAGCGAAGAGCGATCCTGGTCGCCCGCGCGTGTCCGACCGTGCGGCTCTCAACGGCATCCTGTTCGTGTTCAAAACGGGAATTCGTTGGAACCACTTGCCGACTCGTCTGGGCTTTGGCTCGGGCGCCACATGCTGGCGGCGATTGAGCGACTGGCAAAAGGCTGGTGTATGGGACCAACTGCACGAGTTGCTACTCGACAAGTTGCGTGCGGCCGGCCAAATCGATCTGTCATACGCTGCGGTCGATTCGTCGTCCGTGCGCGCCGTTGGGGCGGGCGAAAAACTGGCCCGAACCCCACCGATCGCGCGCGACCCGGTTCCAAGCACCACGTCCTCGTAGACGCCAACGGCGTTCCTCTCGTTGCGATCCTGACTGGCGCGAACACCAACGACGTCACGCAGTTGCTGCCGCTCGTTGATGCGATTCCACCCATTCGCGGCGTTCGTGGCCGACCGCTTCAGAAGCCCGGCGTCGTCTACGCCGATCGTGGCTACGATTCCACCCGACATCGTCGCGCGTTGCGCGAACGCGGTATCAAGCCCGTGATCGCCAAGCGCCGGACCGAGCATGGCAGTGGTCTGGGCAAGTATCGTTGGGTAGTCGAACGTACGCATTCCTGGCTCCACAATTTCCGGCGCCTACGCACTCGCTTCGAGCGACGTGCCTACATTCACGAAGCATTCCTCAAACTTGGCTGCTCGATCATCTGTTGGAACATCTTCAGACGAGCTGAGCAGGGTTTTTGAACTGGCCTCTAAGCGAGAGGCAGGCAGCCATGACCATCCATGCAATGGGTTTCATAAAAGTCCTTTTTTGAGTCGATCGCCGACCGGCGTTTCCATGCTCTTCAACCCTGCAAACACACCATCCAGCGTCGGGGCGTCCGCCACCCGGTACCGCTTTCCGACGCTTTACCTCACGCGACAAAACGCATCAGGCACGCCACATTGCATGGGTGCCTCGATATTCGATAAGGAATCCTCTTCTTCTTGTTGAAAAACCGACCGAATCTATCGCCCGACAGCGACTTCGTGGATGTCAGTGACTTTTCATCTATCGACGCGACACGACAACAACGTTCTTCTTACCGGACACAAGATTACCGGCGACAAAGACGCCTGTCGTCTCTCATTTGGGGGAGAAAGTGTTTTCCGCAGGTCGGAACAAGGCCACGCTTCGCGCCACCAGCACCGCCACTTCCGCCTGTCGGTTCGTGCCCGTCTTGGCAAGGACTCGTTTCAGACGAGACCTTACGGTTCCCATACCGATACCCTTGCGCCGGGCGATCTCTTCGAGCGAAAGCCCCATGGCGAGGTCGGCGGCAATGGCCGATTCGGTCGGGGTAAAGCCGAACAACTCTTGCAGATAGCGCACGCTCGCGGTCGGATATTCCGGATCGCGCAGCATCACGAGGGCAAGCGGTGTAGCCGTCTTGATCAGGCCGCTCGGCTTTAACGGACTGACGCTCAATGTCAGCGGCAGCCGGCCGGCACGCGGCACCCTCAACATCGGGCCCAGCGCCTTGGCCCGGCCCGACGCTGTTGACATCGACGCCTGGATCAACTGCACCAGCCGCTCATGCAATGCACCGTGATTGAGGCGGACACGGCCGGCGTGACTACGAATCGCCTGCCCCGAACCGAGCAGATATTCCGCCATCGCGTTCGCATACAGCACTTGGCAC
Source organism: Burkholderia glumae LMG 2196 = ATCC 33617 (assembly GCF_000960995.1). Classification (NCBI taxonomy): domain Bacteria; kingdom Pseudomonadati; phylum Pseudomonadota; class Betaproteobacteria; order Burkholderiales; family Burkholderiaceae; genus Burkholderia; species Burkholderia glumae. Next base: position 2,415,800 of record NZ_CP009434.1, read on the forward strand.
GATTGATTCGTGACCAGTACGCCGGTATCGACGCGATTCAGCACCTCCAGCGCGACATCGTGCTGGAGGGAAGACAGGCGCTGACTCAACTGGAAAGCGCGTCGGAGATGCGGAAGAAGGAAGGCGGCTCGATGACGGTCCCTGGTACTGAAATGCCGCGCCGCTTTGGGCCGGTGGACACCCAGCACACCAAGCGTACCGTTACCTACAGGAAACAGCGTGCCGACCACATGATAGATGTCGAGTTCGCGCAGCCACTCCCGATAGAAGCCGCTTTCACGCTGCTCGCGCGGCGTGACGAGATCGCGGTCCGTGAAAATCGTCTCGACGCTGCGGGCCACCGCGCGATGAACCCAAAGGTCGTTCTGGTGCCAATGCGTTGCCCAGTCCAGGCGCGCCGGTGGTACCTGCAGGTTATCGGTCGTCTCCAGCAGTTGCACGTTCGCGCCGTCATGGAGCTTCAAGACGGCGCTGTTGCCATTGAACGCTGCGGCGATCGTCGAGGCCATTCCCGCCCACTGTCGGCTATCGAGAGAGGCGTCGTATAGCTGACCAACCAGACTGGATAGATCGTTGTCGAGGTATGTCATATGCCTTGCTTGTCCGATGGGCTTGCGATCCGTTGCGTCGGGCTGCGCGAGCCTGGACGAAAACGAGTGCCGCCATGCCCACCGCACCCCAGACCGTTTCCTGTCAAATGGCTCGCAACGAATTCGTGCGTGTCACGCTGGCCCCCTACGGAATTTACCTGTGTCGATCATCCGGTGTATGAGTCGAATCCGCCTTCCATATTTACAGTCCAACCGGTGGCATTCCGCTCTTCCATGACGTCGGCGTCCGTGACTGTTGGCTAGGCGCTGACGCACGGCACAGCCGCGCTCGCCGCCCATGGGTGCCGAAGACCGCACGCCGAGATCGACGACCGTGCGGATAGGGCAGCGGAGGCATCTTAAGCCATAGCACTTTCAGGGAAGGCGGAGCGGCGTTTATATCCGGTGGATTTGTGTCTTAAATAACGAATTACATGTCATAAGGCACATTTTTTTGTGCAACCGATTGGAGCAGCCCCCTGAAACACCGGACACAGTCACCCACTTACAATAACGGGTAGGTATAAGACCGTGTTTTTGACTCACACCAGGCAGGAAGTGATGGACGTGTTGACGGGCCCGGAGCGTCGGCGGCGCTGGACGGCAGAGCAAAAGCTGGCGATGGTTCGCGAGAGTTTCGAGCCGGGGAAATCGGTTTCGATGGTAGCGCGCCAGCACGGCGTGAATCCGAACCAGCTCTTTCACTGGCGCAAGCTGTACCAGGATGGAAGCCTGTCGGCGGTCAAGGCTGGCGAGGAAGTGGTTCCGGCCTCGGAGTTGGCCGACGCGCTCAAACAGATTCGCGAGCTGCAGCGCATGCTCGGCAAGAAGACGATGGAGAACGAGATTCTTCGCGAGGCTGTCGAATACGGCCGGGCAAAAAAATGGATAGCGCACTCGCCATCGTTGCCGGAGGACAGCCAGTGAAACTGGTCTGCGAAGTCCTCGGCGTGTCGCGCTCGAACGTATCGGCACGCAGGTCGCGCGAGGCGACTTGGCGCGACGGGCGGCAGCCCAGATCGACCCACGATGCACCGGTGGTCGAGGCTATTGAGCGGGTTATCAGCGACTTGCCCAGCTACGGATATCGACGCGTATGGGGGACGTTGCGCCGCGAGCGTATCGCGGCGGGACAGGCACCGCTGAACGCCAAGCGCATTTACCGCGTAATGCGCACGCATGGCCTGCTGATGCAACGCAGAGCGGCACCGGTTCGGCCGCAGCGCCGTCACGATGGCAAGGTTGCGGTGGAGCGCAGCAATCAGCGCTGGTGTTCCGACGGCTTCGAGTTTCGCTGCGACAACGGCGAGCCGTTGCGCGTGACGTTCGCGCTCGACTGCTGCGACCGCGAAGCGATGAGCTGGGCGGCCACGACGGCCGGCCATAGCGGCGACATCGTGCGCGACGTGATGCTGGCTGCGGTGGAAAGCCGATTTGGGGATGTGCTGCATACCGAGTCCGAAATCGAGTGGCTGAGCGACAACGGCTCGGGCTATACGGCCGAGGAGACGCGTCAGTTTGCGGCGCTGCTCGGCCTGAAGCCGTTGACCACGCCGGTGTGCAGCCCGCAGAGCAACGGCATGGCGGAAAGCTTCGTGAAGACCATGAAGCGCGATTACGTCGCTATCATGCCGAAGCCGGACGCAGCGACCGCGGCCAGGAATCTGGCCATCGCATTCGAGCACTACAACGAAAAGCATCCCCATAGCGCGTTGAAGTACCGCTCGCCTCGCGAGTTTCGACGTTCGACGGATTCAGCAACCTAAGTGGGTGCCGTGTCCTGAGTTACGGGGGCAACTCCACCGATGCCGATTAACGCCGAGACGGAAATGAAATTTACGAAGCCGAAAGGTATAAGCTTTCCGCGAGGAGAGAGGTGGTCGCGCAAATCTGGACCGTGTGATAAGACAGCATGACCCGCAGTGAGGCGGGTGCCGGCCTGGGGAGGCAAACGCGGGTTAGCATCGCTGCCAGGAGCCATCGTCAGGACTGGTGTACGCGGGCCGGGCGGCATGATCGGGCGGTGCGCTGCTGATTACGGGAGTGCCGTCTTTGAAGGGGATGCCTTTCAGCAGCGGTTCGTTCTTGTCCGAGCCGCGGATCTTCCTCCAGTCTGCCCGGCCGTTTCGCTCAGCCAGTGTTCGGCCGGGAAGTCGTAAGAGCGCGAGCAGTGCGCTGCTGGCAGAGCCCTCCGCTCGATCCAATGTATCCGGTAGTGTGCTTCGACGCGCTGTGGGTCGAGTCCGCCACGACGGCGTGGTCAGCAACCAGGCCGTCTATCTGTCCTGGGCATCCAGGCCGACGGCCAGCACGACATGCTGGGCCTCCGAAGCTTCGACGGATCGTGCACACCGCGCGCCCCATGGAGAGCCTGAATAGGCACTCGCGCACGCTGATCAAGACGCGCAGCCGCTTTCCAAATGACGAGGCCGCGGTCAAACCGCTCTGGCGCGCGCTGCGCAACGGGCTGGCCAAGACCGTGCGGGCCGCCTTCGCCTGAAAATCAGCGATGCATCCGCTTGCTACCCTGCCCGGTGCGGACCTTACGCAGGCGCGCGGATAACCGGTGGTTCCCCCTCGCCCACCACGATGCGGATAGGTTCCACCTCGCCCTCGCCTCAGGGCGCGCCCTCGAACCGCGCCAGGATCCGCAGGTCCTCGCCTACCCGCTCGACTTCGTGAAAGCGCAGCTTCACGCGCGACTCCAGCGAGATCGGCGCGCTGAGCTCGAACATCGCCGCCGCATCGGCGCCCAGCAGGCTCGGCGCGACATAGACCAGCAACTCGTCCACCAGCCCCGCGCGCAGCAGCGCGCCGCTCAGCGTGCGCCCCGCTTCCACGTGCAGTTCGTTGTCGCCGCGCCCGCCCAATTCCGCCAGCACGGCGGCCAGGTCGACCGAGCCGCGTGCGCTGGCCAGCGACACCACCTCGGCGCCTCGCGCGCGCAGCGCATCGGCACGCGCCCGCGCCGATGCGTCGAGTTCGCCGCAAAACACCAGCGGCGGCGGGCCGGCCATCAGCCGCGCCTCGTGAGGCAGGTCGAGCCGAGCATCGATCAACACGCGCCGCGGCTGGCGCGGCGTGTCGATGCCGCGCACGTTCAGCTGCGGATCGTCGCGGCGCACGGTGCCGATGCCAGTCAGGATCGAGCAGGCCCGCGCGCGCCAGGCATGGCCGTCGGCGCGTGCGGCCGAGCCGGTGATCCACTGGCTCGCGCCGTCGGGCAGCGCGCTGCGGCCGTCGAGCGAGGCGGCCATCTTCATGCGCACCCAGGGCCGAGCGCGCGTCATGCGCGACACGAACCCGATATTGAGCTCGCGCGCCTCATCCTCCAGCACGCCGCCGCGCACCTCGATGCCGGCCTCGCGCAGCATCGCGTAACCGCGCCCCGACACCTGCGGGTTCGGGTCCTCCATCGCCGCCACCACGGTGGCGATGCCCGCCTCGACCAGCCCCTTCGCGCAGGGCGGCGTGCGGCCGTAATGGCTGCACGGTTCGAGCGTCACGTAGGCGGTCGCGCCGCGCAGTTCGTGGCCGCGCGAACGCGCATCCTTCATCGCGCGCACCTCGGCATGATCGTGGCCGGCCGGCTGCGTGTAGCCCTCGCCGATCAGCATCCCGTGCTTGACGATCACGCAGCCGACCCGCGGATTCGGCGTGGTCGTATAAAGCCCCCGCGCCGCCAACTCCAGCGCCTTCGCCATCCAGGCGCGATCGAGCGCGTCGCGCGATGCCTCGTCGTGCACCTCGATACTGCGCAGCGCCCCGTTCATCAGAGCGTCTCCGCGAGCCGGAAGCCCATCGCGTAGATGTCGCGCTGGTAGCGCCCGTGGCGGCGCGCGCAGCGCGCCAGGTCGCCGAAGCGCGTGAAGCTGCCGCCTCGCGCGACGCGATAGGCGCCCTGGGTCACGGCGAGATCGTCGTCGATCGCGTTGCCGCCGGGATAGGCACGATAGTCGTCGGCGACGTATTCCTCGACATTGCCGCCCATGTCGTCGATGCCGAACACGCTGCGGCCGGCCGGAAAGATGCCGACCGGCGTGGTGCTCAGCGGGCCCGCCTCGACCGTGTTCGCGGCGGCAGGATCGAACGCGTCGCCCCAGGGATATTCGCGCGCCGCGCCGCCGGCCGCCGCGTATTCCCATTCGGCCTCGCTCGGCAGCCGGAACGCGCGCCCGGTCTTCTGCGCGAGCCAGCGCGCATAGTGGTCGGCCGCCTCGGCCGATACCGACCACACCGGATGATTCGAACGCTCGGCCGGATAGACGCCGAAGGCCCAGGAACTGGGCAGCTCGGTCGAGCCGGTGTCCTCGAGGAACAGGCGGTATTCGAGGTTGCTGACCGGATAGCGCATCAGCGCATAGGCCGCCAGCTCGACGGTATGCGCCGGGCATTCCTTCGCGATCCACGGCTCGATCACGCCGACCCGCTCCCACTCGGCCAGCACGCGCCCGAGCGCGGCCGGATCGAGACCGATCCGCGCCCGCGCCGCCTCGATGCGTCGCATCGCCGGCTCGAACGGACGAATGCGGGGGTCGCCAAGCAGGCCGAGCAAGGCGCCCGCCGCGTGACGGCGCGCGAACGGCTGGGCGGGATCCTCGGCGATTTCGACCAGGCACGGCGCGCCGGCGCCGAGCAGGTCCTCGTGGCCGGCCAGCAGCGCGACCGGCGTGCGCGCGACGAAGGTTTCGGGCAGGCCCATTGCCTCGCGATCGGTGAGGCGGTTCGGATTGTCAGCCAACTTGATGGTCATGATCGGTAGCAGTCGATTGCAGGATCGGATGGGCAAATCGCGCGCAGCGCGTCAGCCGTCGCGCGCTTGAACGAAAGTCCGGCCGGCAGCCGCCGGCCGGACCGGCTTCAGCGCGGGATCGCCGGCACGCGGTAAACCTGGCCGTCGTAGGAGCTGGCGAGGAAATGCCCCGACAGCGGATCGAAGCTCAGCGAGGACACGCCCGCCGTGCTCACGCGCGCATCGAAGCTCCAGCGCCGCTCGACGCGGTCGTAGATCGCCACGCGCCCGTAGTAGCTGCCGGTGGCGATGTAACGGCCATCGCCGCTCGCACTCACGCACTTGATCGAATGCGTATGCGGCGTGTCGATCGATTCGACCTGCTGGTCGGGCGACCAGATCCGCAGCTTGAGATCGCGGCTGATCGAGGCGAAGTAGCCCTCGCCGAGACCGGCGCAGCCGTTGGCGATCTTGTCGTGCGCATCGGGCAGCGTGGCGACGATCTCCAGCGTCGAGCAGCGCACCCAGGTGGCCGAGGCATCGGCCGCCACCGAGAACAGCAGGTCGCCCGAGCGCGCCACGCCCTTCACCGCATTCGGATGCAGCGGCAGGTCGCGCACGTGGCGCACCTTGTCGCCCTCGATGCGCAGCACGATGCCCTCGCCGGTATAGGCGCCGACGATCGCATGCGTCACGCCCTCGTGCTCGAAGCTGGCCGCGCAGTTGAGCGGCGAGCGATGCTGGTAGAGCTCGCGCCCGTTGCGCGCATCGAACACCTTGCCGAGCTGGCCGCCGGTGAGCACCACGTCGCCCGCCACCGTGAGGAAGTTGCAGAGGCTGTGCGTGTTCGCATGCTCCACGCCGTCCACGCGCACCACGCCAGCATCGCCGACGGTCCAGACCTTGCCGTCGATCGCGATCGCCGCGTTGGCACCGTGGGTCGGCGCGATCTCTCTGGTGTCCCAGCGCGAGAGCTTCCAGTTGTAGCGGCGGTAGGTGGAATGGAAGGTCGAGAACACGATGTGGTCGTCGCCCTCGAACGAGCAGGAACGCGGCCATACCTCGGGCGGCAACTGCGTGCTGCCGCTGGCCTCGGGCACGCCCTCGCCGACCTTCCACAGCCGCATGGTGCGGTCGTAGGAGAGCGACACCAGCAGGCCGCGCCGGCCGTCCAGCACCAGCCGCTTCACGCCGGCGTCGTGCGCCTTGAGGGTGGTGCGCCGATCGCCGTCGATCATGATGATCTCGCCTTCGTCGTTGCCGGCGAAGATGCGGCTGTCCGGGGCGATCACGATGGTGTCGGTTTCGATGCCGTTCAGGTCGATGTCGCCGACCAGGCCGCCGGTGGCAAGTGACCAGCGCTTGATGGTGCCGTCGTCGCTCGAGGAGACCAGCTCGTCGGCATCGCTCATCCACTCGACCGAGATCACGTCGGCCGTGTGCCCCTCGAAGGTCTGCACCAGCCGGCCGGAGAAGTCATAGACGCGCACGCGATGGTCCCGTGAAGCGGTGGCCACCAGCGGCTTGGACGGATGGAACACGCTCATCTCGACGTCGTCCTCCTGGTCGGCGAACACCGCGACCAGGCGCAGGTTCGGCACGGTCCAGAGACGCGCGGTGTAGTCGGACGAGGAAGTCACCACGTAGTCGCCGTTCGGCGAGAACGCGCCCTGGTTGGCGAGATGATCGTGCATCGCGCGCGCCAGCGGCTGTTGCGTCTTCGCGTCCCACAGGATCACCTGATTGTCGTAGCCGGCCGTCAGCACGTACTGGTCGCGGTGAGCGGCGATGCCGCTGATCGGGCTGCGATGGGCAATCATTGCATTTCTCCGTTGAGCTTGATGGCATGCCGGTGCTGGGTCGCCTTCGCATGCAGATAACCAAAGTTGACGCTGTTGGCGAACACGCCGGTCGACTTCACCTGGCGCACCTTGATGCCGTGACGGGTCAGTTGCGCGGTCTTGTCGGGGTTGTTGGTGACCAGCGAGACCTCGCCGACGCCGAGCGCCTTGAGCATCTGGGCCGCCACGCGGAAGTCGCGCAGGTCGTCGGGGAAGTTGAGCGCGCGATTGGCAGCGAAGGTGTCGAGTCCCTGCGAGATCTGCAGGCGATAGGCGTCGAGCTTGTTGTAGAGCCCGATGCCGCGCCCTTCCTGGCGCAGGTAGAGCAGGATGCCGCCGCGCTCGCCGAACAGCGCGATCGACTCGTCGAGCTGCTCGCCGCAGTCGCAGCGCGCGGAGCCGAACACGTCGCCCGTCAGGCACTCGGAATGCAGGCGCACCAGCGGCGCCTCGCCGATCTTGCCGAACACCAGCGCGATATGTTCGGCGCTGTCGCAAAGACCGTTGAAGGTCACCATCTCGGTTTCAAATGCCGTCGCGCTCGAACGCGGACGAATCGGCACCTTGATGCGTGTGCGGATGCTCACACCGGAATGATCATCGGATTGATTCATGGCTCGGCCTCTCAGGTTCGGGAGATACGCGCGCATCGATAGACACGCTAACGGGCTGGTATGCCCTGGCGATTTGCGCAGAGTCTGGACGAATGGGGCGGATCGAACCGCCCCTGGCATATCAAGGCTTGCAGACCAGGCCGGTCTGCAGGCAGTTGTTCTGGAACACGTCCCAGAAGCCGGGCGGATGGGTGGCGATGTCGTCGGCCTCGAGCAGCGGCTTTTGCCATTCGAAGTGGCTGAAACCCGCATCGGCGATCGCGCTTTCGTAATCCGCGCGGCTCCAGCGGTAGAAGCTGAACTGGCTGGGCGGATCGGTCACGAACTCGGCATCGTGGCGATAGCCCGGCCCCCAGGCGCGCTCGTTGAGCACGTTCACGCCGTATTTCGCGAAATTGCCCTTGGCCAGCGAAAAATCCGGGTCGACGGTATAGGCCACCAGCTTGCCGTCCGGCTTCAGGCTCGCGCGCACCACCTTGAACATCTTGCGCAGATTCTCGACCGAATCCGCGTAATTGAAGAGCCAGGCGGCATTGACCAGGTCGAATTGCCCGAGCGGCTCCATGTTGGCCACGTCGCGCACGTGGAATTCGAGCGGATCGCCGTATTTGCGCGACTCCTCACGGGCCAGCTCGATCATCTTCTCGGAGATATCCACGCCGACCACCTTGGCCGCGCCGCGCCGATAGATTTCACGCCCGAAAAAACCGAATCCGCAAGCCAGATCCAGCACCGACTTGCCGGAAACGTCACCAATCATGTGGAAAATCGTGCGGACCTCGATGGCCCGCTGCGCGGCGGATTGCGTGAAATCCTCAAACAATCCGCCAATCGAATCGTATCGAGCTGTCGTACTCATTCGTAACCTTTCAATATCAACGGAATCACTATCGATGGGCCAATCGGCTGCTTATCCAGAACTATCGATATTCGCCTCCTCCTTTATCTAGCAGATTCATGATTCAGCAAGTTCGCCATGAATATTCATAACAAAATGCCACTATGTTCCCTCGGAATGGGCTGGAATTTTAATTATTTCATCCAATGGAAGCGGATTATATCCACGTGAATTGCACCCTTGAAATTCTTTGAATGAATTGCCGCCATTCATTTCGAGAATTTTCATAGCCAGCCATACTTTCACTATTCACGACGCGGATTTCCCCAATCGAATCCGGGGGTTCGCACCGGCATCGGCGTGAGATGCCGGATAGCCGCATTGCAATCCACCCACTCCCGACATCAACTCACGACGCTTGCGTCTTCATGCGAAATGCATAACAAAAAGCATGGCCCGCAAATATCCAATTCAAGATCAGAAATAATTAGAAATGGCAAAGCCCCGTGCAATTACCTCGCACGGGGCCGGCTATTCAATACGGCCCGGGAAAGCGGCCGCGGTGGAAAAGCGAAGGGAAAGCCCGCCCGCAGCGGCGGGCGGGAATCAGCGGTCGCGCACCACCCGCGCGATCATCTGGCGCAGCCAGCTGTGCGCGGGGTCGCCCTGCCGGCGCTGATGCCACATTTGCTGAAACTCGAAGGATTCGACCGGAAACGGCGGATCGAATACGCACAGCCGTGCGTCGTCGCGCACCGCGTCGAGGTTGCGCCGCGCCACCGTCAGCACCAGGTCGGTATCGACGACCAACTCGTTGGCCACGCCCCAGTGCGGCAGGATCACCGCGATGCGGCGCTCGGCGCGCAATTGCGCGCCGAGCGCGCGGTCGATCTCGTTGTCGGTGCCGGCGCGCATCGCCACCAGCGCATGCGGGCGCGCCAGCCAGGCCTCCAGGTCGAGCATGCGCGAGGCCGGCATGCTGGCCGCGTCGGCCAGGCAGGCGAAGGTCTCGACGAACAGCGTCTCGGTGTGCAGCTCGGGGGACGGCGGCGGGAACACGCCGAGCGCGAGGTCGACCTCGCCGTCCATCACCTGCATGCGCATCGCCTCGCGATTGGCCTGGCTGACCACCAGCTCGATGCCCGGCGCGTTCGCGCGCAGCATGCGCACCAGCTTGGGCAGCACGATGCGCGCGCCGTAATCGGACATCGACACGCGAAACACGCGCTGCGCCTGCGAGGGATCGAACTCGGGCGGCTCGAGCAGCGCGCTGAGCTGGTCCAGCGCGTCCGACAGCGGCTGCATCAGTTCGCTGGCGCGCGAGGTCAGCTCCAGCCCCCCGCCGCGCCTCACCAGCAGCGGGTCGTTGAAGATGTCGCGCAGATGCGCCAGCGCATGGCTGATCGCCGGCTGGCTCTTGTGCAGGCGCATGGCGGTGCGAGAGATGTGCTTCTCCGTCATCAGGGCCTGCAGGGTCACCAGCAGGTTGAGGTCGATCCGCTTCAGATTATTCATGATTTGAATTGCCAGGATGATTACTAAGAATTTTAATTCAGATAGCTAATATAAGAGAATCGGCCCGAACACAACCACTGCGTGATGGACGAACGATGCCAACCTCTCTTTCGCTCTCGACCGCCACCCTCGCCGGCGCCGCCCTGGTGGCGGGCGCCCTGGTGCCACTGCAGGCCGGCAGCAACGCCGCGCTGGGCCGCGCGCTCGGCCATCCGCTGTGGGCCACCGTCGCCTCCCTGCTGGTCAGCCTGCTGTGCGTGCTGCCGGCGCTGTTCGTGTTCCACGCGCAGGCGCCGCTGCTCGGCCGCGCGGCGCAACTGCCGGTGTGGATCTGGTTCGGCGGCGTCGCCGGCGTGATCTACATCACCTCGGCCCTGGTGCTGACGCCGCGCCTGGGCGCGACCAGCTTCATCGTCAGCGTGATCGCCGGCCAGATGCTGACCTCGCTGCTGATCGACAACTACGGGCTGATGGGGCTGCCCGTGAAGCCCGCCAATCCCGGACGGGTGGCCGGCGTGCTGCTGATCCTCGCGGGCATGCTGCTGGTGCAATGGTTCACGCCGGCGACGCGGCCGGCCGCCGGCCAAGCCGGCGCAGGCGCCCGCCCCAGCGCCGAGGCCGGCCCCCACGCCGCCCGCGAGATCGAGCCGAACGCGCATCCCCACACCTGATCCGGCCTGCGGGCCGATTTCCGCGTACTCGAGACACCCATGAAATCGTCACAACTGATTCTTGTCGGCACCGCCATGGCGGTGGTGTTCGGCGGCCTGTTCCTGTGGCACGGCCGCCGCGAGGCGGTCGCCAACGAGGCGCCGCCCCCTTCCCCCCCGATGAGCGTGACGGCCAGCAAGGTGCGCGTGGGCACCGCGCCCTCCACGCTCGACGCGGTCGGCACCCTGCTGGCGGTGCGCCAGGTGATGATCGCGCCCGAGGTGGCGGGCCGCGTCACCGCGATCCACTTCACGCCCGGCAGCCAGGTCCGCCAGGGCGAGCCGCTGGTGCAGCTCTACGACGATCCGGAGCGTGCCCAGCTCGCCAGCCTGCAGGCCAAGGCGGTATTCGCGAAGAGCCAGCTGGCGCGCTCGCAGACGCTCGCGCCGGTCGGCGCGGAGCCGCGCAGCGTGTTCGACCAGCACCAGTTCGACTATCGATCGGCCAGCGCCGACGCACGCCAGGTCGAGGCGGTGATCCGCCAGAAGCTGGTACGCGCGCCGTTCGCCGGCGAGATCGGGATCCGCCAGGTCAATCTCGGGCAGTACCTGAACGCCGGCGAGGCGATCGCCACGCTCACCGACCTCGACACCCTTTACGCGAACTTCACCCTGCCGCAGAAATACGTGGGGCAGCTGCGCGTCGGCCAGGCCGTGCATCTGGCCACCGATGCCTATCCGGGCCGCGATTTCGTCGGCAAGGTCACGACCATCGAGCCGCGCGTGGGCGACGCCACCCGCAACGTGACGGTGCAGGCCACCCTGGACAACCGCGGCCATCCGCTGCGGCCCGGCATGTACGCGCATGTCACCCTGGATCTGCCGTCGCGGCCCGACGTGCTGAGCGTGCCCGACACGGCCGTGCAGAGCTCCCAGGACGGCGATATGGTCGCGGTGGTCGAGAAACCGAACGCGCAGGGCATCGGCACCGTCGCGCTCCGCAAGGTGCGCACCGGGATCGCCGGCGGCGGGCGCATCGAGGTGCTCGAGGGGCTGCGCGCCGGCGAGGTGGTGCTGACGGCGGGCCAGGTGCGCGTCGCGCCCGGCGCGCGCGTGAAGATCGCCTACGACCGGCACGACGGCGACCAGGCCAGCCTGGCGGCGGGCTCCCGCGACGTCGCAGCGGAGACGGCGCAATGAACACCCACCGCTCGCAGCCGGCCTTCACCGACCTCTTCATCCGCCGCCCGGTGCTGGCCCTGGTGGTCAGCATGCTGATCCTGCTGGTCGGCCTGCGCGCGCTGATGTCCCTGCCGATCCGCCAGTACCCGACGCTGGAGAGCGCCACCATCAGCGTCGAGACCGACTACCCGGGCGCCTCGCAGGCGCTGATGCAGGGCTTCGTGACCACCCCGATCGCGCAATCGATCGCGACCGCCGACGGCATCGACTACCTGAGCTCGAGCACCACCCAGGGCAAGAGCGTGATCAAGGCGCGCCTGCGCCTGAACGCCGACTCGAATCTCGCCATGACGGAAATCATGGCCAAGGTGCAGGAGGTCAAGTACAAGCTGCCCGCCGACGCCTACGACTCGATCATCACCAAGCTGACCGACGCGCCGACCGCGGTGATGTACCTCGGTTTCGCGAGCGACACGCTGTCGATCCCGGAGATCACCGACTACATCGTGCGCGTGGCGCAGCCGCTGGTGACCACCGTGCCGGGCGTGGCCTCGGCCGACATCCTGAGCGGCCAGAACCTCGCGATGCGCGTCTGGCTCGATGCCGACCGGCTCGCCGCGCACGGCCTGTCGGCCGGCGACGTCGCGGCCGCGCTGAAGGCCAACAACGTGCAGGCCGCGCCGGGCCAGATCAAGGGCTCGCTGACGCTGGCCGACATCAGCGCCGACACCGACCTGCAGGACGCCCGCGCGTTCGGCAACCTGGTGGTGCGCGCGGCCGACAACGGCTACAGCCTGGTTCGGCTGCGCGACGTGGCCACCGTCGAGATCGGCGGCCAGAACTACGACTCCAGCGCGCTGATGAACGGCCGGCGCGCGGTCTACATCGCCGTCAACGCGACGCCCTCGGGCAACCCGCTGGAAATCGTGCGAGGCATCGACGCGCTGCTGCCCGCGATGGAGCGCAACAAGCCGGCCGGCCTGACCATCGCCGACGGCTTCGACGTCGCCCGCTTCATCCACGCCTCGATCGACGAGGTGCGCGCCACGCTGGCCGAGACGGTGCTGATCGTGGTGGTGGTGATCTTCCTGTTCCTCGGCAGCTTCCGCGCGGTGCTGATCCCGATCCTCACGATCCCGCTGTCGCTGGTCGGCACCGCCTTGCTGATGCTGCTGTTCGGCTTCTCGCTGAACATCCTGACCCTGCTGGCGATGGTGCTGGCGATCGGCCTGGTGGTGGACGACGCGATCGTGGTGGTCGAGAACATCCACCGCCATATCGAGGCGGGCGAGCCGCCGGTGCGCGCCGCGCTGATCGGCACCCGCGAGATCGTGATGCCGGTGATCGTGATGACCGGCACCCTGGTGGCGGTCTATGCGCCGATCGGCCTGATGGGCGGGCTGACCGGCTCGCTGTTCAAGGAGTTCGCCTTCACGCTGGCCGGTTCGGTGTTCGTGTCGGGCGTGATCGCGCTGACGCTCTCGCCGATGCTGGGCTCGCTGCTGCTGACCGCGCAGCTCTCCGAAGGGCGCATCGTCAAGCGCATCGAGCAGGTGATGGCGCGCCTGACCGGCTGGTACCGGCGCGGCCTGCGCGCCAGCCTCGGCGCGGGGCCGCTGGTGCTGCTGGTCGGCCTGGGGGTGCTGGCCGGCATCGTGCTGCTGTTCTCGGGCGTCAAGCGCGAGCTCGCGCCGCCCGAGGACCAGGGCTCGATCATGGCCGTCATGAAGGCGCCGAAGTACGCCAACCTCGACTACATGGAGCGCTACGCGCCCGAGCTCGAGCGCGCCTTTCGCGCCTTCCCCGAAGCCGATACCAGCTTCATCCTGAACGGCTACAACGGCAGCAACCTGGGCTTCGCCGGCGTCAACCTGGTGGACTGGTCCAAGCGCCAGCGCAGCGCCGCGCAGTTGCAGGGCATCGTGCAGAACGGCGCGAACGCGATCGAGGGCGAGCAGATCTTCACCTTCCTGCTGCCCTCGTTGCCGGCTTCCAGCGGCGGGCTGCCGGTGCAGATGGTGGTGCGCGCGCCGGCCGACTATTCCCAGCTCTACAAGACGGTGGAAAAGCTCAAGGCCACCGCCGGCAAGAGCGGGCTGTTCTCGACCGTCGACAGCGACCTCAGCTTCGACAGCCGCGCCGTCAGGCTGACGATCGACCACAGCCAGGCCAACGCGCTCGGCGTCACCATGCGGGACATTGCCGACACGCTGGCCGTGCTGGTGGGCGAGAACTATGTGAACCGCTTCAACTTCAAGGGCCGCTCCTACGACGTGATTCCGCAGGTCGCGCGCGGCGAGCGGCTCACGCCCGAGACGCTGGCGCGCTACTACGTGAAGACCCGCAGCGGCGCGATGATCCCGCTCTCGACGGTGGTGCGCGTCACCACCGGCAACCAGGCCAACATGCTGAACCAGTTCAACCAGATGAACGCGGTCACGCTGTCGGCCGTGCCGGCGGCCGGCGTGACGATGGGCCAGGCGGTCGACTTCCTGGCCGCGCAGTCGCTGCCGCACGGTTATTCGATCGACTGGCTGGGCGAATCGCGGCAGTACGTGCAGGAAGGCAATCGCCTGACCGTCACCTTCGTGTTCGCGCTGATCGTGATCTTCCTGGTGCTGGCCGCGCAGTTCGAGAGCCTGCGCGATCCGCTGGTGATCCTGGTGTCGGTGCCGCTGTCGGTATGCGGCGCGCTGGTGCCGCTCTACCTCGGTTATGCCACGCTGAACATCTACACGCAGATCGGCCTGGTCACGCTGATCGGCCTGATCACCAAGCACGGCATCCTGATGGTCAGCTTCGCCAACGATCTCCAGCGCGACGAAGGGCTGGACCGGCTCGCCGCGATCGAGCGGGCCGCCGCGGTGCGCCTGCGCCCGATCCTGATGACCACCGCGGCGATGGTGGCCGGCCTGGTGCCCCTGGTGTTCGCCAGCGGCGCCGGCGCGGCGAGCCGCTTCGCAATCGGCATCACCGTCTCCACCGGGATGCTGGTCGGCACGCTGTTCACGCTGTTCGTGCTCCCCACCGTCTACACCTTCCTCGCGCGCAATCACGGTGCCGCGCGCGCATCCGAGCGCGAGCGCCTGCTCGCCACCCAGCATTGAGACGCCTCGTGTCCGCCTTCGCTCGCCTATTCGTCCGCTGCTCCGTTCCCGCGCCCACCCTGAAGCGGTCCGTGCCGGCCGGCGCGGCGGCCCTGCTGCTCGCCGCCTGCACGATGGCGCCGCATTACCAGCGGCCCGCCGCCCCCGTGTCGGACCGCTTCCCGTCCGACGGCGTCTACGCGACGCAGCCGGGCGCGGACGCCGCGCACAGCGCCGATGGCCGGGCCGCCGCCGACCTCGGCTGGCGCGACTTCTTCGCCGATCAGCGCCTGCAGGCGCTGATCGAGATCGCGCTGAAGCACAACCGCGATCTGCGTGTCGCGGTGCTCAACATCGAGGCGGCGCGCGCGCAATACCGGATCACGCGGGCGGGGCTGTTGCCGAGCCTGGATGGCAGCGGCACCGGCAACATCCAGCGGCTGCCGGCCGGCGTGTCGACCACCGGGGCGGCGGACATGACGCGAACCTACAACGTCGGCGCGTCGGCCTCGTGGGAGCTGGACCTGTTCGGCCGGGTCCGGAGCCTGAAGGACGCGGCCCTGGCGCAGTACCTGTCGACGGCCCAGGCGCGCAAGGCGGCGGAAATCTCGCTGATCTCGCAGGTGGCGGACCAGTACCTGACGCTGCTGTCGACGGACGACCTGCTGAAGGTCACCGAGGACACGCTGAAGACGGCCCGGGATTCGTACCACCTGACCAAGCTGCAGTTCGACAACGGCACCGGCTCGGAACTGGACCTGCGCCAGGCACAGACGGTGGTCGAGCAGGCGCTGGCGAACCAGCAGGCCCAGGCGCGCGCTCGCGCGCAAGCCTTGAACGCGTTGGCGCTGCTGATCGGCCAGCCGCTGCCCGACGATCTGCCGGCCGGCCTGCCGCTGGATTCGCAGGGCCTGCTGGCCGACATCCCGGCCGGCCTGCCGTCGGATCTGCTGACGCGCCGCCCGGACATCATGGAAGCCGAGCAGACGCTGCTGGCAGCCAATGCGAACCTCGGGGCGGCCCGCGCCGCCTTCTTTCCGAGGATCTCGCTGACGGCGGCGTTCGGCACGGCGAGCCCGACCCTGGGCGGCCTCTTCAAGGCCGGCACGGCGGCCTGGTCGTTCGCGCCGAACCTCGCCCTGCCGATCTTCGAGGGCGGTTCGAACCTCGCGAACCTGGATCTGGCGCACGTGCGCAAGCGCATCGAGATCGCGAACTACGAGAAGGCGATCCAGACGGCGTTCCGGGAAGTGTCGGACGGGCTGGCGGCACGCGGCACGTATGACCAGCAGATCGCCGCGCTGTCGCGCAACGAAGCGGCGCAACGGCGCCGCTACGCGCTGTCGGATCTGCGTTACCGCAACGGCGCGGACAGCTACCTGGCGGTGCTGACGGCCCAGACGGATCTGTACACCGCGCAGACCACGCTGATCTCGGCGCGCCTGGCGCGCTGGACCAACCTGGTGGACCTGTATCGCGCGCTCGGCGGCGGCTGGATCGAGCACAACGGCGATCAGCCGCGCGAAGCCGATGCACCACCAGCAGGGGCGAGTGAAAAAGGCGCGGCGCCGGACGTGGGGCAAAATGATTCCGCCACGCCGGAGCGCCGCTGAATCGAGGCCCGCGGCCGGCTCACCGCGCAGAGTACGGTGACGGGGTGGCGCCCGTTCGCGGCGGGGTACGCATGGATCGCCGATCATCGCGAACCGTCCGGCGTCAACCGGGCAGGCCGGGCTCCGGGCGTTTCGCGCCGCGGATATTGCGTCAGGGCCGGCGAAGGCTGGCGATATCTCGCGGCGATTCTCGATCCGGCGAATCGGCGCCTGGCGGGCCGGTCCAGGTCCGGACGCATCGACGCCGAACGGGCTTGCCAGGCACTGCGCAGCGTGTGCCGGCAACGCAAGCCGGCACCGACCAGCGATGCGGGTCTGATACGGGTCTCGACAACATCCTCCCGAGCTACGTCCGTCACGCCTTCCCTGCCGTTCGAGGCCATGGAGACCGCGGACGGCCGGCGGGCCGGCGTCAGGCCGGCGCGTCGAGCACGCCGGCCGGCTCCTCTCGGTTCGCCGCCGGCGCATCGGCCGTGACGGCGCACGGCGCGGCCACCTCATGCGCCGTCACGGCTTCGGTCCGCACCACGCCGCCGCGATGCCTGGCGCCGCCCGCCGGGGCCGCGCGATGCCAGAGCATCGCCACGATGTCGCGCGCCTCGCGCAAGCTCACCTCCGGCATGTCCTGCTGATCCATGGCCCGGCTCTCCTGATCCTGATGATGGGGGTTGCGCGCCCGGCCGCGATCGCCGGACCGGGCGCCCTCGCGCCGCGGCGGGAGCCGCCGGGCGTGCCTGTCGACCTGCGCCGGCCCGGGCAAGCCCGCGCGGGGCACGCGCGGCAGCCCTCGTCCGGCCCGCCGCGCTCACGATTCGTCGAGCACCCACTTCACGAGGCCGTGGCGCCCCTTGAAGCCGAGCTTCGCCGCTGCCCGCTTGATGTACGTCTCGATCGTGCTGTGCTTGACGCCGAGCGCGTCGGCCATCTCGCGAAACGTGCTGCCGGTCAGCAGGCCGACGCACACCTCGATCTCGCGCTCTGACAGCACCACGGAGGCACTCGTCAGCCGGCGCTCGAACTCGCGGCGCAGCGACTCGTGACGCGTGCTGGAATCGCCCGCGCTGTCCGCCGACGCGGCCGGGCGGCCCGGCATCGCATAGCGGCGGTGCGAGGCGTGCATCTCGACGAGCGGCATCAGTATCTCCGCGCAGCTCTTGAGGAACGTCATTTCCTGCAGCGTGAAGTCGTAGGCCTGGTCGGGCCGGTACAGCGAGATCACGTAGCGGCGGTTCGCCTTGCGCGATACCAGATGACACTGGAAGCCGAGCCGGCCCGGCTGGATCGCGTCGAACGCGCCCTCGCCGGGGCGCGCCGTGTTCATGTGGATCAGCTGCGTGTCGGAGGCGGCCAGGATGCGCTTGGACAGCGGGTCCTCGGCCATGCCGCGGTACAGCTCGTCCTTCAGGACGGCGGGCGGCGGTGCCTGATTGGGGCGGATGTCCTGATCGTGGGACGCGAACGCGCCCAGCAGATGGACACCGACGATCTCGCCCTTCACCTCGTTGACGGACCAGGCGGTGATCCGGGTCGACTCTACGTTCACGGATCCGACGAGCAATGCGTGCAGATCCGAGGTAAAGCGCTCGGTACCGGTGCTGGATATGATTTTCCCAAGCTTGCCAAATATCTCGACCACGTCGTTTTCCTCGGAATGTGTTGTTGTTGAGTCCGGCGTGACACCGCCGGCCGCCGCCCTACCCGCGGCGAAGACCGCCTCACGCCGGCGCCCTGCGCCGGCCGCGGCGATCGTGCCCACGATCGCGACGGCTTGCGCCCGGCGCCGAATACGGCTACTGCCGCGCTGACCGGTCAGACCGCACGGCAAACGATCCTGACCCACGCGGCAATCGATGCGGGACGCGCCGGGCTCCATCGCCCGGCCCCGCCATGTCCTGCCATGTCCCGCTCGCGCCCCGCTCTCACAAGGCGCGCCGGAAGCCCGCCTGGCCGCTCGTCTCGGCGGCCGGTCCGGCACTCCCACCGGTGGCTCCTCTCAAAACCTCCGGCCCAAAAAAATCCTGGGTCCTGTCATGCGGCACCGATCCAGGCCGCGCCGCCCATCCAACGGCACAGGAGCGGCTCGCCTGTACCGAGCCTGTTGGTATCAGGACTCGACATGGCGAGAATGTACTGGATTTTCGGTGACAGCAACATTGCAATCAAACTAGCCCGCCTGAATCATACCGTTATGCACCAAGTGTGACAGCAAATGATCCACGCGGCGAAACAAAACGGAATTCTACAGAAGAATAAACGGAGATTTGCTGCCGTCGAAAATTACCGGCGTCGAATAGGGTCAATCGCGATGCGCTGCGGAGCCGCTAACGGCAAATGTCGGATCAAACGGCACGGCGGGATGCCGGATGGCGTGAAGCACGCAAACAAGAAATCGGGCGCGGCGCCCGCTGGGCGCCGGAAAGGCGCGTATCGGCGGCGCCGCGGGCGCGGCGAGCCAGCTAAAGAAAAATGCAAGCATCACCCGCCTGCCGGAGCGGGTGATACTCGTTTCAAACCGGTTTCATGAGGTATTTCGGTGCGATTTTAGCCGGCGCCGAATACATGCATTTACGGAATGCAGGTATTCGGCGTGGTAATGCCAAAAATCGGCACGCTTCGCGCCGATACCATTCGCGATTGCGCATCAAGGTTGGTTCAGCAGCCGGTTTGCGCAAAACCGGCTCGCTCGATCGGGCAAACGCCGCGGTCTTGCCGCGCACCGGCACCTTGCATGCCGGCATGGTTCGCCAACGCTTTACCGCCGCCGCGGCTTCGCGGCGGCTACCGGTCAATCCCGCCCCAGGTCGGCGAGCGGATGCGCATCGCGCTTCCACGGCGAGGACAGGAAGTGCCGCACGCGTTCGCCGCGCACCTCCGCGAGCGAGGCGGGCGCCCAGCGCGGCCGGCGGTCCTTGTCGACCAGATGCGCGCGCACGCCCTCGATGAAATCGCCGTCCTCGATCGCGCGCGTGGCGATCGACAGCTCCATCCGGAACGACTCGGCGAGCGTCATCTGCCGGCCGCGCAGCAGCGCGTCGCGCGTGACCAGCAGCATCGTCGGCGAGTGGCCGAGCAGCGCGTCGAGCGTGGCCTGCAGCCATTGCCGGTATTCGCGGCTGCTGTCCTCGCGGCCCAGGTCCTGGCGCAGCGTCGCGACGATGCGCTCGACCCCCGAGCGCCGGTCGAAGTGGCGCACGATCCAGGGCAGCTGGCCGTCCAGCATCGCATGCGGGACGATATTGCAGGGCGGCTCGAACAGCGCGCGCAGCGCGCCCGGTACGTCTCCCGCCGCCCAGTCGGTGCGCTCGAGCCGCTGCTCGAAGGTGTCGAGCCAGGCAGCCGGCACGCACAGGTCGGCGAGCCGCGCCACCAGCGCGTCGGCGCCCGACAGCGTGACGCCGGTCAGCCCGATGTAGAGCGCGAGCTCCACGGGCAGCGCCGACAGGAAATGCGTGGCGCCCACGTCGGGCACGAAGCCGATGCGCGTCTCGGGCATCGCGATCTTGCTGCGCTCGGTCGCCACGCGCAGCGCGGCGCCCTGCGCGAGGCCCATGCCGCCGCCCATCGTGATGCCGTCCATCAGCGCGACGAGCGGCTTGGCGAACGTGTGCAGCGCGTAGTCGAGCCGGTACTCGTCCACGAAGAAGTCGAGCCAGTCGCGCGAGCCGGCCTTCGCCCCGTGATAGAGCGCGCGCACGTCGCCGCCCGCGCAGAAGCCCTTGCCGCCGGCGCCGCGCAGCACCACGGCGACGATCTCGTCGTCGGTGCGGCAGCGCTCCAGCAGCACGGCCAGCTCGCGCACCATCGCGTGCGAGAGCGCATTGAGCGCGGCCGGACGATCGAGCGTGATCACGGCCACCCGGTTGACCACGCGCATCGTCACCTCGGGGCCGGACGGCGCCCCGGCTTGCGAGGCGGCCGCGCCGGCCTGGCCGGCCGGCGGCACGGCGGCGTCGCCCGACGCCTCGGGCAGCGTGCTCATCGCGTCTCTCCCTGGCCGCCGGCGCGCCAGTCCGGGCGCCGCTTGCCAAAAAACGCGGCCACGCCCTCGCGCGGCTCGCCGGTCTCGAACAGATCCACGAAGCGCTCGCGCTCGATCGCCACCGCCGCCTCGAACGGCACGCCGTTGCGCGCGAGCGCGATCAGCCGCTTGCTCGATTCCACCGCGTGCGGCGCGAGCCCGGCCACGCGGCGCGCCAGCGCGAGCGCCGCCTCGCGCGCGCCGCCGGTGTCCACCACCTCCTCGACGAGGCCGATGCGCAGCGCGGTCTCGGCGTCCACGCGCTCGCCCGCCAGCACGATGCGCTTGGCCCAGCCCTCGCCGACCAGCGCCGGCAGTGTCTGGGTGCCGAGCCCGCACGGCAGCAGGCCCACCGACGGCTCGGGCAGCGCCATCTGCGCATGCCGCTCGGCGATCCGCATGTCGCAGGCCAGCGCGCATTCGAGCCCGCCGCCCATCGCATAGCCGTTGATCGCGGCGATCGTCACGCAGCGCGCGGCGCGCAGCTTGGCGAACGCGGCGCCGAAGCGCGCCGCCATCTCGCGCGCCACGGCACGGTCGCCGCTCGCGAAGGTGTCGAGATCGGCACCGCCGCTGAAGAATTTCGGCCCGGCGCCGGTCACCACCAGCGCGCGCACGCGCGGCGCGGCGTCGAGCTGCGCCACGGTGCGTTCGAGCGCGGCGAGGCCGTCGGCATGGAACGCGTTGGCGGGCGGCCGGGACAGGGTGACGAGCGCGATCGCGCCGTCGTCGTGTTCGCTCAGTTCGATCATCGCGGCTCCTCGTTCGCGGGTTGCTGATAAAGGCGGATCACCGCCGAGAAATCGAGCTTGCCGTCGCCGCGGCTGCTGAGCGCCTGGTAGAGCTGCTGCGCGAGCGCGCCGAGATAGACCGGCTGGCGCGCCTGCTTCGCGGCGTCGCCGGCAAGGCCCAGGTCCTTCAGCATCAGGTCGGTGCCGAAGCCGCCGGTGTAGCCGCGCGAGGCCGGCGCGGTCTCGATCACGCCCGGGTAGGGGTTGTAGGTGTCCGCGCTCCAGCAGCGCCCGGTGGAGGTGCTGAGGATGCCGCCCAGCACTTTCGGATCGATGCCGAGCGCGGCGCCCAGCGCCATCGATTCGGCCACGCCCGCCATCGAGATGCCGAGCACCAGGTTGTTGCAGATCTTCGCCACCTGCCCCATCCCCACCGCGCCGCAATGCACGAGGTTCTTGCCCATCGCGCCCAGCACCGGGCCGACCCGCGCGAAATCGGCCGCCGCGCCGCCCACCATGAAGGTCAGCGTGCCGGCCGCCGCGCCGCCCGTGCCGCCCGACACCGGCGCATCCACGAACGCGCCGCCGCGGGCGCGCACCAGCTCGCCGAACGCCTGCGCGCTGGCCGGATCGATGGTGCTCGAATCGATCACCGTCGCGCCGGCCGCGAGGCCCGCCAGCACGCCGTCGGCGGCCGTCAGCGCGGCGCGCACGTGGGCCGCGGCCGGCAGCATAGTGATCACGAACGCGGCATCGGCGCTGGCCTCGCGCGCCGTGCGCGCCGGCATGGCGCCGCCGTCGGCCACCCGCCGCAGCGCGTCGCCGTTCATATCGAACGCCTGCACGTCGTGGCCCGCCTTCACCAGGTTGAGCGCCATCGGCGCACCCATGTGGCCGAGGCCGATGAATCCGATCTTCATGATGTCCTGTCCTCGTCGCGGCTCAGCGCAGGCTGATGGTGGTGTTCACGCCGTCGTTGACGGTCGCGTCGTCGAACCAGCGCGCCGTCACGGTCTTGGTCTGGGTATAGAACTGCACCACCTGCTTGCCGTAGGGGCCCAGGTCGCCGAGCTTCGAGCCGCGCGAGCCGGTGAAGCTGAAGTACGGCACCGGCACCGGGATCGGAATGTTGATGCCCACCTGGCCCACGTCGATCTCGCTCTGGAACTTGCGCGCCGCCGCGCCGCTCTGCGTAAACAGGCCCACGCCGTTGCCGAACGGGTTCGCGTTCACCAGCGCGATCGCCTCGTCGAGCGTGGCCGCCGTCAGCACCACCAGCACCGGCCCGAAGATCTCCTGCGTGTAGATCGACATGTCGGGGGTGACGTCGGTGAAGATGGTCGGGCCGACGAAGTTGCCCTGCTCGTAGCCGGGCACCGTCACCTCGCGGCCGTCCAGCGCGAGCGTCGCGCCGGCCGCGATGCCTTCCTCGATCAGCGACAGCACGCGCGCCTTGGCGGCCTTCGAGACGAGCGGGCCGACGTCGGTGCCGGCCTCCACGCCGGCGTTCACCTTCAGCGTCCTCGCCTTGGCCACCAGATCGGGCAGCCAGTCGCGCGCGGCGCCCACCAGCACCACCGCCGAGGTGGCCATGCAGCGCTGGCCGGCCGCGCCGAAGCCGGCGCCCGCCAGCGCGTTGAGGGTCTGCTCGCGGTGCGCGTCGGGCAGCACCACCGCGTGGTTCTTGGCGCCCATCATCGACTGCACGCGCTTGCCGTGCTCGCTGCCGAGCCGGTACACGTGGGTGCCCACCGCGGTCGAGCCGACGAACGAGATGGCCTTGACGAGCGGATGCGTGCAGATCGCGTCCACCACCTGCTTGCCGCCGTGGACCACGTTGAGCACGCCCTTGGGCACGCCGGCCTCGATGGCGAGCTTGACGAGCTCCATGGTGGAGAGCGGGTCCTGCTCGGAGGGCTTGAGCAGGAAGGTGTTGCCGCAGACCAGCGCCATCGGGAACATCCAGAGCGGGATCATGGCGGGGAAGTTGAACGGCGTGATGCCGGCGCATACGCCGAGCGGCTGGCGCAGCGTGTAGGTATCGACGCCGCCAGCCACGTTCTCGGCGAATTCGCCCAGCTGGAGCGTGCCGACCGAGCAGGCATGCTCGACCACCTCGAGGCCGCGGAAGATGTCGCCCTCGGCGTCGGGCAGGGTCTTGCCCTGCTCGGCGGTCAGCACCGCGGCGATGCGCGCCTGGTTGGCGCGGATCAGCTCCTGGTACTTCAGCATGATGCGCATGCGCGTGCCGATCGGGGTGGTTTTCCACTTCGCGAACGCGGCGTGCGCGGCGCGGGCGGCCGCGTCGACCTCGTCGACGGTGGCGAACGGCACGCGCGCGAGCACCGCCTGCGTGGCGGGGTTGACGACGTCGCGCCACTCGCTCGTGCTCGACTCGACGAACTCGCCGTCGATCAGCAGCTTGACGGTCGGCACGGCTTGCCCGGCACCGGGCATCGGCGTTGCATTCATGGTTCGGCTCTCCTTGAAGGCCGCCGCGCCGCGCGCGGCCGGCCGGTAACACGGAACCGCGCGCCGCGGCGCGCGGCGATCGATTACGACTGGCTCGGGAAATCCTCTTCCCAGTACTCGTGGGGCATGCGCGCGGCCGGATCGGCATCGCGCTCGATCTCGCGGCGCCGCAGCTCGACGCGGCGGATCTTCCCCGAGATGGTCTTCGGCAGCTCCGTGAACTGCAGGCGGCGGATGCGCTTGTACGGCGCGAGCTTCTCGCGCGAGAAGCGGAAGATGTCGCGCGCGAGCGCCTCGCCCGGCTCGAAGCCGGCGCGCAGCGTGATGAAGGTCTTGGGCACCGCGAGCCGCAGCGGGTCGGGGCTCGGCACCACGGCCGCCTCGGCGACGGCCTCGTGCTCGATCAGCACGCTCTCGAGCTCGAACGGGCTCAGGCGATAGTCGGACGACTTGAAGACGTCGTCGGCGCGGCCGATGTAGAGGTAGTAACCGTCGTCGCGGCGCAGCGCGATGTCCGAGGTGCGGTAATGGCCGTCGCGCATCGCCCAGGCGGTGGCGTCGGGGTGATTCGCGTAGCCTGTCATCAGCCCGCCGGGGCGCTCGCCGTCGAGCGGCAGCGCGATCTCGCCCTCCGTCACCGGCGCGCCGTCGGGATCGAGCAGCGCGATCCGGTAGCCCGGCATCGGCCGCCCCATCGAGCCCGCCACCACCGGCTGGCCCGGCGAGTTGCCGATCAGGCAGGTGGTTTCGGTCTGGCCGTAGCCGTCGCGGATCGTCACGCCCCAGGCGCGCCGCACGCGCTCGATGATCTCGGGGTTCAGCGGCTCGCCGGCGCCGATGATCTCGCGCAGCTTCACCGGGTAGGACGCGAGCGGCTGCTGCACCAGCATGCGCCAGACCGTGGGCGGCGCGCACAGCGTGGTCACGCCGTAGCGCACCAGCGCCTCGAGCGCCTGCTGCGGATCGAAGCGCGGGTAGTTGAACGCGAACACGCAGGCCCCGGCGTTCCAGGGCGCGAACAAGCAGCTCCAGGCGTGCTTGGCCCAACCGGGCGAGCTGATGTTCCAATGGATGTCGCCGGGCTGCAGCCCGATCCAGTACAGGGTCGAGAGGCTGCCCACCGGGTAGGTGAAGTGGGTATGCTCGACGAGCTTCGGCTTCGAGGTGGTGCCCGACGTGAAGTAGAGCAGCAGCGGGTCGTGAGCGTGGGTGGGCGCGTCGGGCGTGAACGCGGCATCGGCCGCGTAGCCATCCTCGAAGCGCAGCCAGCCGGCACGCTCGCCGCCCACGATCAGCCGGGTCAGATCGACGCCGGCCTGGTCGAACTTCTCGGCCTCGGCCGCGTCGACCACGGCGAAGCGGGCCTCGCCGATCATCACGCGGTCGCGGATGTCGTCGGCCGACAGCTGCGTGGTGGCCGGCAGCACGACCGCGCCGAGCTTCATCGCGGCGAGCATGGTTTCCCACAGCTCGACGCGGTTCGGCAGCATCAGCAGGATGCGCTCGCCACGGCCCACGCCGAGCGCGCGCAGGTGGTTCGCGATCCGCGAGGACTGCGCCGAGATGCGCGCGAACGATACCGGCTCGCCCTCGCCCGTGACCGCGTCGACGATCCACAGCGCGGGGCTCGCGTTGTCGCGCGCCATCACGTCGAAGTAATCGAGCGCCCAGTTGAACGCGTCCAGTTGCGGCCAGCGGAATTCGCGGTACGCCGTGTCGTAATCGGTGCGGTGCCGCAACAGAAAATCGCGTGCCTCGAGAAAAGCCTGCGCCGTCATCGTCTCGTCTCCTTCCGTCTCGCGCAGCGTGTGATCGTGCGTCGTGTGAGGGTGATCATACCGCCGTGGGAATGCGCACGGCGCGTCAGGCCAGCAGCTGCCGCGCGATCACCATGCGCTGCACTTCGCTCGTGCCCTCGTAGATCTGCGTGATGCGCGCGTCGCGGTAATGGCGCTCCACCTCGTAGTCGGCCAGATAGCCATAGCCGCCGTGGATCTGGATCGCGGCGCTGCACACGGCCTCCGACATCTCGGAGGCGAACAGCTTGGCCTGCGAGGCTTCCGACAGGCACGGCAGGCCCGCCGTGCGCAGCCGCGCGGCGTGATGCACGAGCAGGCGCGCCGCGTTCAGCTGGGTGGCCATGTCGGCGAGCTTCTCGGCGATCGCCTGATGCTCGGCGATCGGCTTGCCGAACTGGGTGCGCTCGGCCGCGTAGCGGCGCGCCTTGTCGAACGCCGCGCGCGCGATGCCCACCGCCTGGGCGGCGATGCCGATGCGCCCGCCCTCGAGGTTCGACAGCGCGATCTTGAGGCCCTCGCCGCGCGCGCCGAGCAGGTTCTCCTCGGGAATCTCGCAGTGCTCGAGCGTGATCGGGCAGGTGTCCGAGGCGCGGATGCCGAGCTTCTTCTCGGGCTTGCCGACCTGGAAGCCCGGCGTGTCGGTGGGCACGATGAAGGCCGACAGGCCGCGCTTGCCCAGCTCGGGATCGGTCATGGCAAAAACGATCGCCACCGCGGCGCGCGACGCGTTCGAGATGAACTGCTTGCTGCCGTCGAGCACCCAGCGGCCGTCCTTGAGCACCGCGCGCGTGCGCAGGTTGTTGGCCTCCGAGCCGGCCTGCGGCTCGGTCAGGCAGAACGAGCCGATCATGCGGCCCGAGGCCAGCCCGCGCAGCCAGCGGTCGCGCTGCGCGTCGGTACCGTAGGAAAGGATCGGACCGCAGCAGACCGAGTTCTGCACGCTCATCAGCGTCGAGCAGGAGGCGCAGCCGGCCGCGATCTCCTCCACCGCGAGCGCATAGGCGGTGTAGTCGGTATAGGAGCCTTCCCATTCGGCGGGCACCACCATGCCGAGCAGGCCGAGTTCGCCGAGCTGCGCGACCACGCCGTCGGGCAGCGCGCCGTCCTGGTCCCATTGCGCCGCGTTCGGCGCCAGCACTTCGGTGGAAAAATCCCGGACCGTATCGCGAATCATCCGCTGGTCTTCGGTATAGAGCGCATCCATGGCGGGCGAGTCTCCTGTCGGCGGCCGGGCGCCGCCGTCGTGGGACGACGCGGCCTGATCGTTGATGGCGCGGGTGCGCGGTGCAGCGATGCCCTCAGTGTAGGCAAGCGCGCGCGCCGTATCGATGCTCGCCGCACTCAATTACAATGATCGTTTTTGCCATACCGCCATCGCGCACCGCCACGCCGAGCCCCGCATGAAAGCCACCGACAAGGGAACCGTTTCCGCCCGCCTCGTCGAGACGAGCCTCGCGCTGGCGCAGCGGCGCGGCGCGGATCGCGACCGGCTGCTCGCGCAGGCCGGCATCGCGGCGGCGGCGCTCGCCGTGCCCGACGCGCACGTGAGCGCGCGCCAGTACGGCGCGCTCTGGAATGCGATCGCACGCACGCTCGACGACGAATTCTTCGGCCAGGATTCGCACCCGATGCGTAGCGGCACGTTCGTGGCGATGAGCCAGGCGGCGCTGGGCTCGCGCACCGGGCTCGGTGCGCTGGCGCGCGCGATCGGCGTGATGCGCGGCGTGCTCGACGACCTGCACGCCGAACTCGACGCCGACGCCACGCGCGTGCGCCTGCGCTTCGTGCATCGCGACGCCGCCGCGCCGCCGGCGTTCACCTACGCCACCTATTTCATCCTCGTCTACGGGCTCACCTGCTGGCTGATCGGGCGCCGCATCCCGGTACTGAGCGCGTGCCTGCGCAGCGCCGCGCCCGAGGTCCCGCGCGATTACCGGCAGATCTTCTGCGACGACCTGCGCTTCGGCGAGCCCCATTCCCACGTCGATTTCGATCCGGCCTTCGCGACGCTGCCGGTGGTGCAGACGCCC
Source organism: Burkholderia glumae LMG 2196 = ATCC 33617 (assembly GCF_000960995.1). NCBI lineage: Bacteria > Pseudomonadati > Pseudomonadota > Betaproteobacteria > Burkholderiales > Burkholderiaceae > Burkholderia > Burkholderia glumae. The sequence goes on from NZ_CP009434.1 coordinate 2,443,511, forward strand.
GCCTCGCTGAAGACGTTCCTGCGCAACGCGCCGGGCAACTTCATCGTCAAGTACCGCAATCCCGACTCGCTGGCGAGCCGCGTGCGCGCGATACTGCGCGCGCTGCCGCCCGCCGACTGGCCCGACGCGGCCGGGCTGGCCGCGCGGCTGCACGTGGCCGAGGCCACGCTGCGGCGCAAGCTGCGCCATGAAGGCGCGTCGTATCAGGACATCAAGGATGCGCTGCGCTACGAGATCGCCTGCGAGGCGCTGGCCGACCCGGCGCTGACCGTGGCCGACGTGGCCACGGCCGCCGGCTTCGCGGAGCCGAGCGCGTTCTACCGCGCGTTTCGCGGCTGGAGCGGATTGAGCCCGGCCGCGTGGCGCGAGCGCGGGGCGGCGGGACGCGGCTGAGCATGCCGCCAAGCGGCAAAGCAGGCGGCGCAACGCGCGACGCATCTGCCGTGGGAGGCAGGCTGCACGGCGCGCGCCGGGTGCGATGCAAGCCCGGGCGCGCGCCGCACGGGCGGCCGCGGCAAGCACGTCGCCGCGGGGCTCGCGGACAGGCCCGGAGCGCGGCGAGGCTCAGGTGCTGGTCGCCAGGCGCGGGCCGTTCTGAGCGCGCGAGGCCGGCGCCGCGGCCGACGTCGCGGATGCGGCAGGCGTGGCGGGCGTCACGCCCACCCAAGGCTCGATGCCTTGCTTTTCCACCTGCTCCAGGAACGAAACGCGGGTGCGCCAGTAGTCGGACTGCAGCTTCGCGTCGATCACGCGCTGCTCGGCGGTGAACAGTTCCATGCGGGCCGTGACGAGCATCGAGGCGGCGGTTTTCTCGGGGGTGGGCGCTTGCCGCATCACCCAACGACTGATCCAGTTCAACATGCTGACCTCCGTATCGACCGATGAATCGGAATGCGATGCCGGACCATGCCGGTCCGGCGACTGAGGATGTTGCAAGCTGCGCGCCGTGTCGTGCCCGGGCCCTGACGTCGTTCGACCCGCCTTGTCATCGTAGAGTCCCGACCTCGTTTCGGCGATGGCACCTTGCAATCTTTTACATCCGAAACCCATTTTTTCCGGCGCGGATTCGGCGCCATGCCCGCCGTGCGCGCCGCAAGGCCCCGCGGGACGGCGCTGCGCCGGGCCGGACCGGCAGCCGGGCACGGCAGCGGCAGGATAGCGGCGGCAGGAAGCATGCCCGGCGCGCGGCGAGCGCTTGCACAAGCGCGGTGCAATGCCTGCGGCCGCGATGCACGGCGCTGGCGAGCGCCGGCGCGGCGGGCCAGCGGTAGCCCTCGCGGGGCGCCCCGGGCCGGCCCGGCGCGTGTCACGGCGGCCTTGGCAAACGCGGCCGGCGGCGCCGGCCGGGCGTGATCGATGCGCGCGCAACGACCGGCGCATCGGCCCGGCCATTGCGGCCGACGGCACGCCGGCGGGCGCGGACGGGCCGGGCATGATCTCGCGGCTTTTTTGGCGACTTATCGTAGCGGAGGCCGGCGCGCGGGGCGGCCCGTGCGCCATCGCGGGCCGGCGCCGCGCCGGCCGCGGCATGCGCCGCATCAAGGCCGCGCGGCGGCAGGCGTGATGCGGTGCAGCGCGCCCGATAGGCGCGCGGTCGCACTGCGTTTACAATCCAGCCGCGCAATTCAGCCGTGCCGCCCTGCTCGTGCCCCGGCCCGAGGCAGCCGGCCATGCACGTCACGACACACCAACGAGCGTCGCGCACCACGACCAACGACCGGAGAATGCCCTTCATGGACTCGATCAAACGGTATTTCGGCTTCGCCGAGGCCGGTACCGACCTGCGCACGGAACTGCTCGCGGGCGTCACCACCTTCCTGACGATGGCCTACATCATCTTCGTGAATCCGGCGATCCTCGGCGACGCGGGCATGCCGAAGGAGTCGGTGTTCGTGGCGACCTGCCTGGTGGCCGCGCTCGCCTCGCTGATCATGGGCCTCTACGCGAACTACCCGGTGGCCTGCGCGCCCGGCATGGGCCTGAACGCCTATTTCGCCTACGCGGTGGTCAAGGGCATGGGCTTCACGTGGCAGGCCGCGCTCGGCGCGGTGTTCATCTCCGGCTGCCTGTTCCTGCTGGTCACGCTGTTCCGCGTGCGCGAGGCCATCATCAACGGCATCCCGAAGACGCTGCGCGTCGCGATCACGGCCGGCATCGGCCTGTTCCTCGGCATCATCTCGCTGAAGACGGCGGGCGTGATCGTCGGCAGCCCGGCCACGCTCGTCACGCTCGGCAACCTGCACGAGCCCACCACCCTGCTCGCCATCGTCGGCTTCTTCGTGATCGTCACGCTCGACGCGCTGCGCGTGCGCGGCGCGATCCTGATCGGCATCGTGACGGTCACCGTGCTGTCGTTCTTCTTCGGCGGCAACCAGTTCCACGGCATCGTCTCGGCGCCGCCGTCGATCTCGCCCACGCTGTTCCAGCTCGACATCCACGCCGCGCTCGCCACCGGCGTGATCAACGTGATCCTGGTGTTCTTCCTGGTCGAGCTGTTCGACGCCACCGGCACGCTGATGGGCGTGGCCAATCGCGCGGGCCTGCTGGTGGAAGGCAAGATGGATCGCCTGAACCGCGCGCTGCTGGCCGACAGCACCGCGATCGTCGCGGGCTCGGTGCTCGGCACCTCGTCCACCACCGCCTACATCGAAAGCGCCTCGGGCGTGCAGGCGGGCGGGCGCACCGGGATGACCGCGGTGACCGTGGCGGTGCTGTTCCTGGCGTGCCTGTTCATCGCGCCGCTCGCGGGCGTGGTGCCCGCCTACGCCACCGCGCCCGCGCTGCTCTACGTGTCGTGCCTGATGCTGCGCGACATGGTGGACGTGCCGTGGGACGACGCCACCGAGGCCGTGCCCGCCGCGCTGACCGCGCTGCTGATGCCGTTCACCTACTCGATCGCCAACGGCGTGGCGTTCGGCTTCATCGCCTACGCCGGGCTCAAGCTGCTGACGGGCCGCCTGAAGGAAGTGAAGGCGGTGGTCTGGATCATCGCGATCGTGTTCCTGTTCCGCTACTTCTACCTCGGCGCCGACTGAGTCCGGCGCGGCCGCTGCAACGGGTGCCGCGTTTTGCGGCCAGGCCGCCGCCGGGGTGGCTATACTGTACGCCCCGGCTGCCTTTCCCGAGACCCATGCGGCGCGTCCCCTGTTCGATCGTTCTCCTGCTCGGCTACGCCTGCGCGGCACCCGCGGCGTTCGCCGAGGCAGCCGTGCCCGCGCCCGCGTCGCTCACGCAGGCGAACGCGCCGGCCAGGGGGCCGGTGTCCGCCTACCTGATCCGCAAGTTCGGCGTCGCGAAGCGCAAGGCCGAGCAGATCTCCGATGCCGTCTCGCTGGCCGCGGCGAAGTATTCGCTGCCGCCCGCCGTGCTGCTCGCGATCATCTCGATCGAGTCGCGCTTTCGCGAAAAGGCAAGGGGCGCGAACGGCGCCACCGGGCTGATGCAGGTCGTGCCGTCCGCGCATCGCGGGCTGCTGCGCAGCGTGAAGGATTTGACCGAGCCCACCGCCAACATCAACGCCGGCTCCGCGATCCTCTACGGCTACATGCAGGCCGCCAACGGCGACCTCGACATCGCGATGCGCCGCTACGGCGGCTCGCAGGCCTATGCGCAGAAGATCCGGCTGCGCGCCGAGGAGTTCGACAAGGACCTGCGGCCCGCCGGGCCGGCCACGCCCGACGCGGACGCTGATGCGGATTCGAGCGAGCCGCGCGAGACGGTACCGCGCTCCCGCGCGAAATAGGGCGCCGGCGCCGTCAATCCAGATTCGCCTCGTAGAAGCGCACGTAACCGCTGCGCAGCGTCACGCAGCGCGCCCGCGTGTCGGCGAGCAGCCGCCGGGCGGCGGCCTCGATGCGCGGCCGGTGCGTCGAGAATGCCCCCACCATGTCCTCGAAACGCGGCGAGGCCGCACCGAAATGCGATTCGAGCGCCTCGGCCGTGATCTGGCACTGCACCGGTTCGCCATCGACCAGCGCCGTGAAGGCCAGCGTCAGCTCGCGCCCCGAGTAGGCGGGAGCTTCGTTCGGAAAGTGGATCTGCATGGGTGCGCCTTTGCCGTGACGGGAATGCCAAAGGCCGCGCAGAGCGCCGTCGGCCGCATCGGCCCGGCCTGCGCGGGACGGCCGGCGAGCGGCCCGCGCGGGCAGCAGGATCGCGCGGCGGGCGGCGCCGGTTGTCTCCACTGTAGACGCTTTCGCCGCACACGCAAGGCGCAAACCAGGCAACCGGCGCGCCGCCGGATGCGGCGCGCCCCGCACCGCGGCTCGTGCCGGCGCCCGCCACGCGGGCGGCCGGCATGGTGCGGTGCGCAAGACGCGTTGCCCGCAGGCGCGAGCCCGGCTGCGGACGGCCGGCCGGCGGCATCGGCGGAATTGCGGTCGCGCGAGGCGCCGCGCGCTTGTATCATGACGCGTGCCGGCGCGGGCCTCCCGCGCCGGCACCACAATCGGAGTGCCGCCCACGGCTCCCTGGAGACAGACATGCCGCAATCCACCGTGCTGCCCGCCGCCGACAGCCGTCTCGACCTGCTCGCGCAGGCGCATGCGCGTTCCACATCGGGCGGCCTGCGCGCCTCCGACCGCCCCGACTACGCTCCGCTTTCGCCGCGCGCGATGCGCGAGCTGATCGACGGCAACCGCTCGCTCTACACGCACGCGCTGCCCGTGATGGAAGCGCTGCATGCGCAGATCGCCGACACCGAGAGCCTGGTACTCCTGACCGATCGCGAAGGCCTGGTCCTGCACAGCATCGGCGACGCCGATTTCGTCGAGAAGGCGAACCGCGTCGCGCTGCGGCCCGGCGCATCGTGGGCCGAGGGAACGCGCGGCACCAACGCGATCGGCACCGCGCTGGCCGCGAAACAGGCCGTCACCGTGCATGGCAACGAGCACTTCCTGCGCGCGAATCACGTCTTGTCATGCTCGTGCGCACCGATCACCGACCCGTTCGGGCGCCTGCTCGGCGCGCTCGACGTGAGCGGCGACCCGCGCGGCTTCGGCCCGCACACGCTCGCGCTCGTGAAGATGTCGGCGCAGCTGATCGAGAACCACCTGTTCGCGAACGCCTGCGACGCCGCCCTGCGGGTCCGTTTTCACGCGCATGCCGAATTCGTCGATTCGCTGTTCGGCGGGCTGGTGGCGTTCCGGCCCGACGGCACGCTGCTGGCCGCCAACCGCAGCGCGCAGTTCCAGCTCGGCGCGACCCTCGACACGCTGCAGGACCAGGGCTGCAACGCGCTGTTCGGCGTGCCGTTCGCGCGGCTGGCCGACCACGCCGCGCGCGACGCCGGCGCGACGCTGGCCCTCACGCTCGCCTCCGGGGTGCGCGTGTTCGCGCGCTGCGAGTACGCCGACGCGCCGCGCACCGGGGCCGCCGCCGCGCGGCCGGCCGCCCCGGCCGCCCCGGCCACTCCGGCGGCGGCACGCCCGGCCGGCACCGTGCCCGCGCTGCCCGATGCCGGCGATGCGCCCCCGGAGGCGATCACCTTCGCCACGCTCGATACCGGCGATGCGCGGCTGGCCGCGATCCTGCAGCGGGTCGGCAAGATTCGCGGGCGCGACCTGCCGGTGCTGATCCTCGGCGAGACCGGCACCGGCAAGGAGTGGCTCGCGCGGGCGCTGCATCATGCTTCGCCGCGCCGCGACGGCCCGTTCGTGGCCGTCAACTGCGCCGCGCTGCCCGATTCGCTGATCGAGGCCGAGCTGTTCGGCTATGAGGACGGCGCGTTCACGGGCGCGCGGCGGCGCGGCAACCCGGGCCGGATCGTGCAGGCCGACGGCGGCACGCTGTTCCTGGACGAGATCGGCGACATGCCGCTCGCGCAGCAGGTGCGGCTGATGCGGGTGCTGCAGGAGCGCGCCGTGGTGCCGCTCGGCGGCGGCCGCGCACTGCCGGTGGACATCCGGGTGGTCTGCGCCACGCACCGCGACCTGCGCGCGATGATCGCCGAGCAGACGTTTCGCGAGGATCTCTACTATCGGATCAACGGGCTCGCCGTCACGCTGCCGCCGCTCGCCCAACGCAGCGATCAGGCCGAGCTGGTGCGGCGCATGCTGGCCCGGCTCGCGCGCAGCGAAACGCTGCCCACGCGCGTGTCCGACGCCGTCATCGAGGCGTTCGCGCGCTGCCGCTGGCCCGGCAACCTGAGGCAGATGGCCAACGTGCTGCGCACCGCCGGCATGCTGGCCGACGATGCGCCCGAGATCGACGTGGAGCACCTGCCGGACGACTTCTGGCTCGACTGCCCCGCGGAACCGGCCGGGCCGGCCGGCATCGCGGCGCGTGCCGCCGCGCCGGCCGCGTCCGCCTCGCCCGCCCCCGCCACCACGCTCGACGCGCACCAGGCCTCGTTGATCGACAGCACGCTCGCGCGCCATCGCGGCAATGTGTCGGCGGCCGCGCGCGAACTGGGGCTTGCACGCAACACCGTCTACCGGCACCTGCGGCGGCGCCGCGCCCAGCCCTGAGGACGGCGGGCGCTTCGGGTATGCTGACGGTCCCGCCGCCCGCGCGGCATCGACCGTTGCGCCGCCGATGACCACCGATCCGTCCGAACCCGCTTACCGCGTGCGTGTCGAGCCGCTTGGCGCGAGCTTCGACGCGCCCGACTCGCTGTCGCTGCTCGAGGCCGCCGGCTTCGAGGGCGTGTCGCTGCCGCGCTCGTGCCGCAACGGCACCTGCCGAACCTGCCTGTGCCGGCTGCGCGAGGGCAGCGTGCGATACCGGATCGAATGGCCCGGGCTCAGCGCGCAGGAGAAACGCGAGGGGTGGATCCTGCCTTGCGTGGCCGTCGCCGAATCGGATCTGGTGATCGAGTACGAGGGGATGGAGGCGTTTTCGCGGTAGCGGGCCGTCACTCGAACGGCACCACGGCCGCTCCCCATCCCCGCCCTCCTGTTTCGCCCGCCGCGCGAATCGGCGAGAATCGCGTGTCCACTCCCGCCCCTCACGCCCATGGATTTCGACGTCATCGTCCTCGGCGCCGGCATCGTCGGCGTCAGCGTTGCCGTGCATCTTCAGGATCGCGGCCGGCGCGTCGCGCTCGTCGATCGCCAGGCGCCCGGGCTCGGCACGAGCTTCGGCAACGCGGGGCTGATCGAGCGTTCGTCGGTCATGCCCTACGCGTTCCCGCGCAGCCCGCTCACGCTGCTGCGCTACGCGGCCAATCAGGCTACCGCGATGTACTGGCATCCGCCCTCGCTGCCCGGCTTCGCGCCATGGCTGCTGCGCTTCTGGCACGAATCCGCGCCGGCACGCCACGCCGCGGCGGCACGCGACATGCGCGCGCTGATCGAGCGCAGCGTGATCGAGCACGACGCGCTCACGGCACGCAGCGCCGAGGCCGCCGCCCTGGTGCGCGCGAGCGGCTGGATCGAGGCGTTCCGTTCGCCGCGCGCATTCGAGCGGGGCGCCGCGCAGGCAGCCGCGCTGGCCCGCTCGCACGGCCTGCGTTACGCGGCGCTCGACGGCGCCGCGCTGCGCGCGCAGCAGCCCTCGCTGCGCGCGGGCTTCGCGGGCGGCATCCACTGGCTCGATCCGAAGGCCGTGTCGAACCCGGGCGCGCTGGTCGGTGCCTACGCCGCGTTGTGCCGCCAACTGGGTGGCACGCTGCTCAGCGGCGACGCGACCACGCTGGCGCCGCTCGGCGACGCTCAGGGCAGCCGCCGCGGGTGGTGCGTGCAGACCACCGACGGCGAGGCGGTCGCACGCGACGTCGTGATCGCGCTCGGTCCGTGGTCCGACACCGTGTTCGCACGCTTCGGCTACCGCATTCCGCTGCGCGACAAGCGCGGCTATCACATGCACTACGCGCCGCCGGCCGGCGAGCCGGGGCTCTCGGCGCCCGTCGTCGACATCGAGCAGGGCTACGTGATCGCGCCGATGCAGCGCGGCCTGCGGCTGACCACCGGCGTCGAACTCGCCGCGCGCTCGCTGCCGCCCACCGGCATCCAACTCGCGCGCGCCGAGCGCATCGCGCGGCCCACTTTCGGTCTCGGCGAGCGGCTCGATCCGGCGCCGTGGCTGGGCATGCGGCCCTGCACGCCCGACATGCGCCCGGTGCTTGGCGCCGCGCCGCGGCACCCGGGCATGTGGTTCGCGTTCGGCCATAATCACCACGGCCTGACGCTGGGCCCGATCACGGGGCGACTGCTCGCGCAGGCGATCTGCGGCGAGCCTCCCGACATCGATCTCGCGCCGTTCGACGCGCGCCGTTTCGAGCGCTGAGCACCACGCCCGCGCGAAACCCGCGCAAGGCCTGCCGGCACCGGCCGGCTACCCGGGCGAGCGGCCTCGAGCACGGCCCCGCCGCCGAATGCCGATGCAAGTAAGGCGCCTGCCGTGCGGCCCGCGCCTTTTCGAGCCCAGGGCCGTCCCGGTTTTTTTCTTTGCACGGCCGCACGAAATGACTCGATTGTTTCTGAATCGACAAAATGTAATTCGATCCAGACAGGATGTTTTTTCTTGCCGCGGGCGCTTACATTTAGCCCCAGATTCTTATTGGAAACCGCTACGGAATCGACAAAACGCAGTTGCAAATACTGCCTAGGCCGATACCGCACGAGCTTTGGGAAACGGCAAATGAAATCCTCCAAATCAATGCCTGCGCTCGACTCCGACGATGTACACGTCGAAATCCTCGAGCGCTCCGATACGCTGCTCGTCGTCCGCTGGGTCGAACCCGGCCGCTGCCACTACGGCGAGCAACGCTGGCGGCGGCGCTTCGCGCAGCGCACCGGCACCTGTGCGCTGTCGCGCCAGGTGATCCAGCGCGGCGAGGAAGTGTTCCGCCCCGCCGAGCGCCCCGCCCCGGCCAACGCCAGCGCGATGATCTCGGCCGCGCAGGTGCTCGGCATGCAAGGCGGCAAGTAGGCCACACCCGAGGCCGCCGCGAGAGTTCGCGGCGTTTTTCGTGACACGCGCTGCCGGCGCGGCGGCGTCGCGCGAATGCGGCGGTGCCGCGGGCGCGCGGCGCGCTCGCGGCCGCGCGCGTCACCCGCCTGGGCGCCCCGCATCGGGCCGCCGGGCCACGTGCCGGCTGCGCCGGCCGGCTTCCCGGCGCGGTCCGCTCGCCGCGCAACAGGCGGCGCCATGCCGCTGGCGCGAAGTCCCCGCTCTCGTCTCCCTCCCCCGTCTGGCTTGCCGGCGTTGCAAAAGTTGCAATGCTTCGGCGATTGTTTCCGCTGAATTTGCTCGATTTCAGCAACGATCTATGCTCAAAACTAGTATTTACCCTAGGTCTTCGGGCGACTACGATTCACCTCAACCGCTGACGACAAACAGTCGCAGCGACAAACTAAGCAAGAAACGGAGGTCATCATGAAGTCGCTCATTACCGCAGTCGCTGCCGCAACCGCCCTGACCGCTTCGTTCGCCGCCTCGGCGCAGACGAACGGGCCGGTGACGCGTGCCCAGGTTCGCGCGGAACTGGTCCAGCTCGAACGCGCCGGCTACCGCCCGGGCGTCGCGAGCCCGTACTATCCGGACGACATCCAGGCGGCCCAGGCCCGCGTGGCCGGCACCGACACCAGCGGCTACGGTCCGCAGGCCGCCCCGACGGTGCGCTCGGGCAGCCCCGGCGCACCGGCGCCGGTCGCGCGTGATTCGATCTACCGCGGTCATTGACCGGCCAGGCTGCCGTGGCGGCAGCCCGGTCCGGCGGCGGGCCCTCGCGGGCTGACGCGCCCTTGGCAGCCCCCAACCTCCGCCGCCCCAGCCGGGACGGCTTAGCCCGGGCGCCTGGCGCCCGGGCCTTTTTCGATCCTGGCGTGAACCGGAATCGCGGTGCCTCGCTCGAAACGGATCAATAAGTGGCTTGTATTGCAACGCTCTGTTTCACGTAACGCGTTAATGGCGTGGAAAGGATTCAAGCCCTCGGTATTGAAAAAAACCGGCGCGGCCTCTCATGAGGTCGCGCCGGTTTTTATCGGTCGGCCGATAACGGCATTTCAGACCATTCGCCGCCGCGTCGCGCCCCGCAGATTCGCCAATCTGATTGCGATATTCAATAAGAGGCGTAATCGTGCTAATCGGCGATATTGCGCGCGATTATTCGGTTTTTCCGGCGCGGGCGCGCCGCGCTCGATGCGTGCGATCAGATTCGCGAGGCCGGCGGGCGCCGAGCTTTCGCCCTTGACCGTGCTGAGCATGTCGCCGGACAGCCCTACCGAGCCCATGCTGATGGTGGCCGCGCCCGTGAGCTTGTTGGCCCAGCCCGCGACATTGAGGCCACGCTCGCCGTCGAGCTCCGGTCCAGGCACGCTACGCCGGCACGCCCGAACCTCTGCCCGAGGTCGAGTGCGCGCCACGAAGCCGGCGGGCTGCGCCCCGCGGGCCATCGCCGCCCTCAGCGCACCGCGCGCGGCGGCGGCAGGCCGATCACGCGGCCGGCATGAGCGGGCGCCGGCCGGTTGCGCTGCGCGGCCACCAGGCCGGCCAGCCGCGCGGCCACGTCGGCGTCGAACGGCGCGCCGCGCGACACGCGCGTGTCGATATGCATCAGCATCTGCTCGCTCGCGGCGACGGCGCCGCCGCAGCCGTCCGCGAACATCTCCAGGTACAGATGCACGCGCTTCGCATCCACGGCCAGGACCCTCGCGTCGACGCGCACGGCCGTGCCGAGCCGGATCTCGCGCAGGTAGCTCACGTGTGCCTCCAGGGTGTAGACGGAACGCTGCCGAGCGAGCCGCGCCGCGCCGTCCAGGCCGATCCGCTCGATCAGCGCATCGGTCGCGAAGCTGAAGATCAGCAGATAGAACGCGTCGCGCAGGTGCCCGTTGTAGTCGACCCATTCGGCGCGCACGACGTCGCGATGGAGCGTCGGGCCGATAACGGGCGCGTCGGGGGTGCCGGTGGCCATCGTCAGTCCTCGTCGCGCATGCCGTGGCGCGCCTTCACGCGCGCGACCGCGGCGATCACCTCGGTGATGCAGTCGTCGCGATAGCGTTCGAGTGCCTTGATGCTGCGCTCGCCCTGCTGCCGGGCGGTGCCGTCCACCACGCGGTCGATCAGCGCGTCGCTCAGCGCCGGCGCCGCCAGCCTGGTCCACGGCAGTGCCAGCGCCGGCCCGAACTGCTTCATGAAATGGCGCATGCCGGGCTCGCCACCCGCGAGCGTATAGGTCAGGAAGGTGCCCATGAACGACCAGCGGATGCCGGCGCCGAAGCGGATCGCGTCGTCGATCTCGCCGGTGGTCGCCACGCCGTCGTTGACCAGATGCAGCGCCTCGCGCCACAGCGCTTCGAGCAGGCGGTCGGCGATGAAGCCCGGCACTTCCTTGCGCACCTTCAGCGGCCGCATGCCGAGCCCGGCGTAGATCGCGATCGCGGCGTCCACCGCCTCGGCCGAGGTGCGTTCGCCGCCGAGCACCTCGACGAGCGGCAGCAGATAGACCGGGTTGAACGGATGGCCGACCACGCAGCGCTCGGGATGGGTCGCGCGCGCGTAGAACCCGGTGGGCAGCAGGCCTGAGGTGGACGACGCGATGATCGCCCCGGGCCGCGCGGCGCGGCTGATCCGTTCGTGCAGGTCGAGCTTGAGCGCCTCGCGCTCGGGCGCGCTCTCCTGGATGAAGTCGGCGTCGGCCACGCAGGCCTCGACGGTGCGCGCGAAACGCAGCCGCTCGGGCGCGGCGCCGGGCTTCAGGCCGGCGCGCTCCAGCGCGGGCCACGCGTTCGCCAGGTTGGCGCGCAGCTGCGACTCGGCGCCCTCGGCCGGGTCCCACACCACCACGTCGAGCCCGTTCGCGAGCGCGCGCGCCGCCCAGCCGCTGCCGATCACGCCGGTGCCGATCACGGCGAAGGTCCTGATGTCGGTAAGCAAGGTCATGAATGATCGTCCTTCGTTGTCCCGATGAGGTGATGACGGATTGCCGGGCACCGCGAGCGGCGCCGCCCGGCGCATGCGTCACGCGTAGACGGCGGGCGCGCGCCGTTCGAGCGCGCGCGCCCCGCGCGGCGGCAGGCCCAGCTTCGCGCGGCCCTCGGCCGGCGTCAGCACGCGGCCGCCGAGCCGCTCGACGATTTCGCGCGCGCGCTGCACCAGCGAGCCGTTCGAGGCCGGTACGCCGCGCTCGAGCCAGAGGTTGTCCTCCAGGCCCACGCGCACGTGGCCGCCCAGCAGCATCGCCTGGGCCACCATCGGCATCTGCATGCGGCCGATGCCGAAGCCGGCCCAGTGCGCCCCGGGCGGCATGTTGTCGACCATCGCCTTCATGGTGCCGGTGTCGGCCGGCGCGCCCCACGGAATGCCGAGGCAGAGCTGGAACAGCGGCGGCGCGTCGAGCAGCCCTTCCTTGAGCATCTGCGTGGCGAACCACAGGTGGCCGGTGTCGAAGATCTCGAGCTCCGGCTTCACGCCGAGCTGCTGGATCCGCTGCGCGCCGGCGCGCAGTTGCGCCGGCGTGGAGACGTAGATGGTGTCGCCGTCGCCGAAGTTGAGCGTACCGCAGTCGAGCGTGCAGATCTCGGGCAGCAGCTCCTCCACGTGCACCAGCCGCGCGAGGCCGCCCACCAGGTCGGTGCCCTGCCCGAACTGCAGCGGCGCCTCGCCCGGGCCGATCTCGAGATCGCCGCCCATGCCGGCCGTCAGATTGATGATCACGTCGACGTCGGCCGCGCGGATCCGGTCCACCACCTCGCGGTACAGGTTCGGATCGCGGCTGCCGCGCCCGGTGCGCGGGTCGCGCACATGGCAGTGCGCCACCGTCGCGCCGGCCTTCGCCGCCTCGATCGCCGCCTCGGCGATCTGCCTGGGCGTGACCGGAATCGCGGGGTGCCGGCCGACCGTGTCGCCGGCGCCCGTCACTGCGCAGGTCACTATCACGTCATGGTTCATGGTGTTCGCCTCATGGGTTGCGTGGACGCCGCGCGTCCGTTCGCTAGGGAAAGGGCGGGCCGCCGGCGCCGGCCCGCGTCAGGGGCCGAGCGCGGCCTTCACGGTGGCGAGGCCGTCCCTGCCGTCGTAGCTCGTCACGCCGGCCAGCCAGCCGTCGAGCAGCTGCGGATGCTTGCGGATGTAGTCCTTGGCCGCCTCGGCGGGCCGCGTCCGGTTCATCACGGCGAGCATCAGCTGGTTTTCCATGTCGGTGGTGAAGCGCAGGTTCGACACCAGCCGGCCCGCGTTCGGGCAGCGCTCGGCGAAGCCGTTCGCGGTCAGCGTGTAGACGCGCGCCTCGCCATAGTTCGGGCCGAACGACGCGTCGCCGCCCGCCAGGTAGTGCATCGGCAGCTGGATGTTCATCGGGTGCGGCTCCCAGCCGAGGAACACCACCCATTGCTTCTCGCGCACGGCACGCGCCACCGTCACCAGCATGCCGGCCTCGCTCGACTCGACGAGCTTGAAGCCGGCCAGGCCGTACTGATTGGTGTCGATCATCTTCTGGATCGTCGCGTTCGCGCTGCTGCCGGCCTCGATCCCGTAGATCCTGCCGCCGAGTTCGGCGCGATGCCCGGCGATGTCGTTAAAGCGCTTGAGCCCGGCCTGATAGGCATAGTCCGGCACCGCCAGCGTGGTCTTCGCGCCGGACAGGTTCGGCGGCTGCAGCACCGTGATCGACTTCGCGTCGAGGAACGGCTGGATCTGCTTTTGCTGCACCGGCCACCAGTAGCCGAGGGAGACGTCGATCTGCCCGGACTTCAGGCCCGCGAACGAAATCGGCACCGAGGCGATGGTCGTGCTGGGCCGGTAGCCGAGCGCCTCGAACAGCACCGACGCGAGCGCCGTGGTGGACGTGATGTCGGTCCAGCCGATATCGGCGAACCGCACCGCTCGGCAAGCGGCGGCATCCCGGGCAAACGACGGCGACGGCAGCGCGACGGCCAGCGCCGCGGCCAGCACTAGGGTCTTGCACGGCTTCATGATGGCTCCCTGTTCGGCGGTTCCAGGCAGGCCGTCGTGAGGAGGGGGGATGCGGCCTGCACCGTGCAGGCAAGATAACGGGCCATATTCGCCGCGAGGCGACCGGCCGCGACGCTTTATTGACTGTCGGCGACCCCCGGGGGAAACCATGAGGCCGGGCGCCGCGCCAAACGGGGCGGCGATCTGCGTCGGATCGCGGGCGCCGCGCGCTTGCCTCGCCGCGGCGCGACGAACGGCGCGCGCGGCGAGTCCATCCGGAGCCGGGACGGCGCTTTTTCCCGTAACATCGCACTGGCGGAACGCCGCGACACCACGCGCTCGCCCTTTCCCTCACTTCCGAGACGAACCCCATGGCAAAAGCATACTGGCTCAGCATTTACCGCAACATCTCCGACACCGACAAGATGGCGGCCTACGCCAAGCTGGCCGCGCCCGCCGTGGCCGAAGCGGGCGGCCGCTATCTGGTCCGCAACACGCCGGCCGAAGTGTTCGAGGGCGGCCTGCGCGAGCGCGCCGTCATCATCGAGTTCGACAGCCTCGAAGCCGCGCTCGCCGCGCGCCACAGCCCGGCCTACCAGGCCGCCCTGAAGGCGCTCGACAACGGCGCGGAGCGCGACTTCCGCGTGGTCGAAGGCGTCTGACGCGCGGGGCGCGCGGCGGCGCCGCCGTCGCGACGCCCCCCGCTTCCACCATGAACGAGCGCAGCCCGCTCCGTGCGATTGCCCCGCTGATGCCGGAAACCTTCCACTTCCTGCTGCTGCCCGGCTTCTCCGCGCTCGGCTGCATGTCTGCGATCGAGCCGCTGCGCGTGGCCAACCGCTTTCGCCCCGAGCTCTATCGCTGGCAGTTGCTCAGCATCGACGGCGCGCCGGTGACGGCCAGCAACGGCGTCGCGCTCAATGCCGACGCCGCGTTCGGCGAGGTTGCGCGCACCGGCATGGTGTTCGTGATCGCCGGCTTCGAGCCGCTCGCCTGCTACACGCGCGCGCTCGGCGACTGGCTGCGCCGCCAGCACCACGGCGGCGCCACGCTCGGCGCGATCGATACCGGCAGCTTCGTGCTGGCCGAGGCGGGGCTGTTCGAGGCGGGCCATACGCTGACGCTGCACTGGGAGGCGCTCGCCGCGTTCCGCGAGCGCTATCCGCGCCTCACCGCCACGCAGGAGCTGTTCGAGACGGGCGCGCGGCGCATCACCTGTGCGGGCGGCACCGCCTCGATCGACATGATGCTGGAGCTGATCGGCCGGCGCCACGGTGCGGACCTGGCGGCCAGCATCTCCGAACAGTTCGTGGTGGGCCGCATCCGCGCGCATTCGGACCGCCAGCGGCTCGAGATCGCGGCGCGCTACGGCGTCCACAACCGCAAGCTGATCCAGGTGATCGGCGCGATGGAGCGCCATACGGAAACGCCGCTGTCCTCCGAGGCGCTGGCGCGGGACGTGGGCATCACGCGGCGCCAGCTCGAGCGCCTGTTCAGCGCGATGCTCGGCGACACGCCCACGCGCTTCTACATGAACCTGCGGCTCGACCGCGCGCGCGAGCTGCTGCAGCAGACCGACATGACGATCACCGCGATCTGCGTGGCCTGCGGCTTCGAATCGCCGTCGCATTTCTCGCGCAGCTACCGCATGCGCTTCGGCGCGAGCCCGCGCAACGATCGCCACGCGCTGCGCTGAGGGGCGCGGCGCGTCCAGGAAACGGCACGGGCCGGGGCGGCACCCTCGCGCCGCCCCGGCCCGCCCTTGCGAAGCGCTTGCCCGTGAATCAGAACGAATGGCGCATGCCGACCCGCAGGTCTGCCTGGGTCGGCGTGGTGGACGGCGTGAAGCTGTAGCCGATCACGGCGTCCACGCCGCGCGAGGCACGCAGGTAGTCGCCCGAGAGGTAGACGTCGGTGCGCTTGGAGAGCAGGTAGTGCAGGCCCGCCGAGCCCTGGTTCCAGTGATGGCCCTCGAAGCGCGTGTGCTGGTAGCCGCCGACGAGGCTCAGCGCCGGCGTGAACTGGTAGCTCGCGCCGCCTTCGTAGACCTGCATGTGCGAGGATTGCCCGAAGCCCTTGATGGTGGTGTAGGTGAGGTTGCCGATCAGCGTGAGCTTGCCGATCGCGTAGCTCGCCCCGGCGCCGAAGGTGCCCTGCTTGTCGATGGCCATCGGCGTGCTCGCGAACAGATCGGTGCGCGCGCCGCTGGCCGGATCGATGCGCACGGTGGGCTGACCGAGAAAGGTCCTGGTGCCGATCATGGCGTAGGGGTCGAACGCATAGATGCCGCTCGGGTCGTTCAACTGCGTGTAGGCCGCGCCGGCCGAGAAACCGCCACGCGCGTAGCTGGCGCCCACGCTGTAGGCGCTGTTGCGATGGAAGTTGCCGGCCACGTTGCCGAACGAGTACATCGCGCCGAGCCTGAAGCCGCCGAAAGGGTTCGACAGGAACTTCACCGAGTTCGGCAGGCGGTCGCCGTTGAAGCGGTCGAAGTCGCCCTGGTGGATCGCGTAGCCGCTCGCCCAGGCCGACACGTTGGTCAGATAGACCATTTCATCGGTCATGTCGAGCTGGTCGCCGAACGACAGCGTGCCCCACTCGTTCTGCAGTCCGACATAGGCCTGGCGGCCGAACAGCGCGCCGCCGAAACCGAGCTGCCCGTTGCCGAGCCGGAACCCCGTCTCCAGCGCGAACACGGCCTTCAGGCCGCCGCCGAGATCCTCGCTGCCGCTGAAGCCGAGCCGGTTGCCATAGGACACGCCGTCGTCGAACTTGGCGAGGTGCGCGCCGCCCGCATTGCTCGCATAGGTGACACCGGCATCGATGATGCCGTAGAGCGTCACGCTGCTTTGCGCGTGGCTGGCCGGCGCCGCGCCGGCCATCGCCAGCGCGGCGGTGCTCGCCGCGGCGAGCTTGATTTTTCTTTTCATCGTGACAACCCCAGACCTGCATCGTTGTTGGAAGATCGACCCACGCGACGCGCGAGCCGGACGCCTTGCATGAAACGGGTATCGCCGGCAGGGCCGTTTCGTTCCGGTTCACGATCGGCACCCGTCGAGCAAAAATACAAACCCAATTTTTTGCCCACTCGCCTGCAGACGACCTGGACTGGTCTGTGCGCGACGGTGCTGCCAAACACCGGGCAGCGTCGCGCCTGCCGCCGTGCCGGCAGGCATCGCTCTGCAATCGGTAGCGAAGCGGCGCTCGATGCAGCGCGGGCGCGGCCTGCGCGACATCGAGGAATGCGGTTCGAGCGCGGCGTCGTAATCGGCTACGAAACGATTCGCCGCTGGCTCGACAAGTTAGGGACGGCCTTCGCCTGTCGCGTCAAGGCTGCCCGGCGCAAGCGCGGCAGCAGCTGGCATTTCGACGAAATGGCGGTGGCCCTGCGCGGCGAACCCAATCTAATGCCGACATGGGACGCTTGGTTGCGGGACGATGATGGAATCACGGCGAGATGGGCCGGCGCATGAAACACAACTTCCAAGGATGGAACCTCCAATCATTGACGACGAACTGTGGAAACTGATCGAACCGTTGCTGCCTGTTGTGAAGCCTCGCGCGAAGAACGATCCGAGCCGTCCGCGTGTTCCCGATCGCGTGGCGCTCGGCGGCATCCTGTTCGTGCTGAAGACTGGCATTCGGTGGAACCACTTGCCGACCCGGCTGGGCTTCGGCTCGGGCGCGACATGCTCGCGTCGACTGGACGACTGGCAAAAGGCTGGCGTGTGGGACCGGCTGCACGAATTGCTGCTCGACAAGTTGCGGGCGACCGGCCAGCTCGACCTCTCATATGCAACGGTCGACTCATTGTCGGTACGCGCTATTGGGGCGGGCGAAAAACTGGCCTGAACGCCACCGATCGCGTGCGTCCCGGTTCCAAGCACCACATCGCAACCGACGCCAACGGAACGCCGGTCGCGGCAATCCTGAGCGGCGCCAATCGCAACGATGTCACCCAACTGGTTCGCTGATCGAGGCCATCGTGCCGATCGGTGGCAAGCGTGGACGGCCGCCGAGCCGTCCTAGCCGCGTCTATGCCGATCGTGGTTACGACCACGATAAATATCGACGCATCCTTCACGAGCGCAACATCCCCACCTGCATTGCGCGGCGCGGTCACCCGCACGGTAGTGGCCTTCGAAGAGTCCGGTGGGTCGTCGAACGTACTCACGCCTGGCTGCATCATTTCCGCCGTCTGCGCATTCGCTTCGATCGTCGCGTCGACATTCACGAAGCGTTCCTCAAACTCGGCTGTTGCTTGATCTGCTGGAATACCCTGCGGCGAGCACAACCGTCTTTATGAAACCGTTTCTTAGAGGCCAGTTCAAAAACCCTGCTCAGCTCGTCTGAAGATGTTCCAACAGATGATCGAGCAGCCAAGTTTGAGGAATGCTTCGTGAATGTAGGCACTTCGCTCGAAGCGAGTGCGTAGGCGCCGGAAATTGTGGAGCCAGGAATGCGTACGTTCGACCACCCAACGATACTTGCCCAGACCACTGCCATGCTCGGTCCGGCGCTTGGCGATCACGGGCTTGATACCGCGTTCGCGCAACGCGCGACGATGTCGGGTGGAATCGTAGCCGCGATCGGCGTAGACGACGCCGGGCTTCTGAAGCGGTCGGCCACGAACGCCGCGAATGGGTGGAATCGCATCAACGAGCGGCAGCAACTGCGTGACGTCGTTGGTGTTCGCGCCAGTCAGGATCGCAACGAGAGGAACGCCGTTGGCGTCTACGAGGACGTGGTGCTTGGAACCGGGTCGCGCGCGATCGGTGGGGTTCGGGCCAGTTTTTCGCCCGCCCCAACGGCGCGCACGGACGACGAATCGACCGCAGCGTATGACAGATCGATTTGGCCGGCCGCACGCAACTTGTCGAGTAGCAACTCGTGCAGTTGGTCCCATACACCAGCCTTTTGCCAGTCGCTCAATCGCCGCCAGCATGTGGCGCCCGAGCCAAAGCCCAGACGAGTCGGCAAGTGGTTCCAACGAATTCCCGTTTTGAACACGAACAGGATGCCGTTGAGAGCCGCACGGTCGGACACGCGCGGGCGACCAGGATCGCTCTTCGCTCGAAGCTTCGCAGGTGGCAGCAATGGTTCGATCAGTATCCACAGTTCGTCGTCAATGATTGGCGCTTCCATCCTTGGACTTCCGTTGTTCTGATGCCCAAGGTTAACAGCTTGCCGAGGAAGTAAACAGCCCCTCTCGGGAGTTTTTGAACTGGCCTCTTAGCGCAACACGTTCCTTCTCCCCGCTCGGTTTCACGCCGATGATCATCAGCAAGCACTGACCGTCGGCATCCTCGGTGCGCGCTTGCGTATGGATGCCTTCGGCCCACCAGTAGACCCAGCGCGACGCTGACAGGTCGCGCCTGTTCCACTGCGCGTACTCGTCCGACCACACGGCCTTCAGGCCGCTCACGGTGTTCGCCGACAGGCCCTTGGCCTGCTCGCCGAGCAGCTCGGACAGCGCCTCGCTCTTGTCGCCCGTCGAGACCCGCGCAGGTACAGCCACAGCAGCGATGACGATACGCGTGGCGACTTGCGCACGTAGGGCGGCACGATTGCCGAATTGAACTTCACACCCGAGCCCGAGCGATCGCGGACCTTGGGCACCTGGACCGGCACCGGACCGACGGCAGTGACGATCTGACGCTCCGGCACGTAGCCACTGCGCACGACCGCCCGTCGGTCGTCAATCGTTCTCTCGTTCGAATACTGCTCGAGCAACGTCGCCAATTCCGCCTCGATCGCCTGCTGGATGATCTGCCGGGCACCTTGCTGGATCAAATCGTCCAGGCCTGGTGCGCCCTTGATGTCTGTTTCTGTTGCTTGACTGCGGTTCGCTTCATGCGTACTTTTCGCCATGGTGGTGGGGTTCCGATTGTCGGGCTGTTACCTTGGAAAGCAACATTCTCCTTCAATCGCCACCGCCTTCTCCCGCTCCCTCCTGTACACCAGATTCGACAATAACTCGCTGGGAGCAGCATGTGACCGGTGTATTCATAGCAGCCGTGGTCATGCGTTGCTTCATCAATGTTCCGTGCCCAGTTCAATCTGGTTGCCCGTTACGATGAGCTTCACGGGATCCGTCTTCTTCCACTGCGACTTCGGAATTACCAGTTGCCACGAGGCGCCGCCCTGATCGCGAAAAAAACCCACGACGCCCACAGCCTGCACATCGTCCGCCATTGGCGCCGACAGCGTTACCGTTGCGCCGGGGCCGAGTATGGCCTCCATGCTGCCGGTGAGGTCGGCCTTTAGCAACGCGCGATCATCGTCAAGTAGCTGACCATAAGCCGCATTTTCAAAGGTCTTCGTATCCTTCAATTGATAGACGCGTAGTACGACCGGCAGTGACCGGCCCTGCTCGTTCGGGTTCAGCGCAGCGTGGCTTTCGATCACAAGGTTCATCTGTTTCACCTTCTCGACGAATACCGCGCGCGTGGCGTCGACGGTCGTTTCCTTGATCGACTGCCACATGCCGCAGCCGACAAGCAGTGCAGTGGCCGCCGCCAGTCCACCTGTCAGCCGGATTCCGCGCAGCGTCCGATGCGTTTGCCGTGTCACAACCAGTCTCCCGTCTTGAGTACGGGCGGATAACGCCGAACCGCCCCGCCTACACCCTGATATAAAACGAGCCGCACCGCGTAATGGAAGCAGGCATAGCGGCCAACGAAGCGGCTCAGCACGTCGCCGAAGAGTGCGACATCGCCGGGACCGGCAAAACCCGATGGCTCGATGCCGACGTTCACGTTCACGATCCTGTCGACTCGCGTACCGATGATTTCAGTGTCTTCGTCCAGCCAAACATAGTGGATCGCCTCGATGCGCCGCATGTTGTCGTCCTGCGGCGACCAGTCGTACAACGACAGCGCACCACGCAAGACGCTCGCATCCATCATGTTCAGTTCCGTCGAACCAGCCGCATTGAAGTGTGAGACTACCTTCCAGTCGTATTCGCCGCCGCGCGGTGGATACAGCGGCATCGTGGGAGCCGTGAGATTGCGCACCCGCTCGACGCCGGAGAACGCCGATACAGGCTCGGTAATCATCGATTCGCTTAGCGCCATGCGCGGCAGGCGGCCATTATTTGCCAGCACGCGGACCGTCACGTGCCCGTCTGGCACGCTACCAGGTTCATCCCATAGATGGCCACCTAACGTCACCCACATCTCACGCTGCCCCGTGACACCATGGCGGATGGATGAGTGGTAATAGCGCTCGGGCGACTCGTAGCGCATCATCCCGCCACGGTGCCGGAATTCCTTGAAAGACTGGTATTCGTGGTACATCGCGTTGCGGGGATCGGCTGCCACGACCGACTGTGCGTCATATGGCTCGATATGATCGCCGGCTGACGCGGGCGGACGTACCGGATAGTCCCGATCATGCGCGTTGGGTCGAATCGCCTGTGCGTCCAGCTCGAACAGGTTGATCACCGGCGTGCAGAACAAACGGATGTTGTTCGCGCCGAACGTCACGTCCCCGGCAATGCGGCCGTTAAGCACGATCTCGAATTCGATGCGAGTCTCGCCGGGCGGCACGCCCGCCGTGTTGAATCCGCAGAGGTCAACGAAGTGGAATTTTTCCGGGAACGCGAAATACTCAAGCATGGTCTGCTCGCGATCGAGTTCAGCGTCACGCGCGTCGCGGTCAACCGGCCACAGCCGAGTATCCGGCCCGAAACCGGCCGCCTCGAACCGCATGGCCGGTTGCGGCTGCAGCTGACAGTCGAGCAGGCGCGGCATCCGCATGCCGATCGACTCGACCTGTTGTGTGAGGACTGCGTACAGCGCCGACGCGGTAGGCCGATCTCCGTGGAGATACAGGCGGATGCGCGACAGGTCGTCCAGCAGGCGCTGTTCGCGATGCAGCAGATTGAACGCGAGCCGGATCACCGTGCGGCCGTCCTCGCGCATCCGCACGCCTGCCTCACAGACTTCGAGCGGCAGCAGACGCACCGGTTGGGTGGTGCGATAAACGCATACCGTGCCGTCGGAGCCGATCGGCGTCGAGCGCACCTGCAGGCCTGCTGGCAGGATGTCCAGAATCCGTGCTTCGCCCGTGCGAGGCTTGCACTCGAGAATCGCCAACGACGGGATGGTGCGGCCTGCATGTGGCCACAGGTGATCGATCAACGGGTCGGTGATTTCCGGCAGCGCGTCATCGAGTTTCATGCGCAGCCGGCTCGTCAGGAATGCGAAGCCCTCGTAGACCGCTGCGACGCGATCGTCCGGCGCGCCGGGTGTTGTCATCCCCAACTGCCGCGCGGCCTGCGGCTGCGCTTCGGCGAATTCTCTGCCCGCTTCGCGCAGGTAGCGCATTTCCGAATCGAAATACCGCAGGAACGGATCGTCTTGCGAGACCCTCCGCTCCTCATCCAGGCGACCTGTCATCTCATGGCCAACGGACACTTTCTGCGGAGCGTTGAGACTTCTGTCGGGCGCCAGCGGCCTGTTTCTGTTTTCGTTCATGGCTGAAGCTCCGGTGGCAGAGGCGGCAGTACCGGCACGACACCTGCCTTTCCGACGATAAAAATCCGCTCGGGCATCCGGAAGCCTCGCAGCTTCAGCAATTCGAGCGGTCCTGCGCCGATCTGCGTGCGCATCACGTAGGACAATGGTTCGGCGTTCGCCGTGTTCCACGTCACCTGGTAGCGGGTACTGTCGAGTTGCTTCATGTCGGCCTTGGCCAGAAGGCGCAGGAACGCCCAGTCGCCGGTCGAATCGAACGCTTGCCGAAGGCCGGCGTCGAGTGTCTGCCATGTCAGCCCCGCGTGCCCGTTCAGGCCGGTACCGGGCCACGCGAGCGGCGTCCAGTTTTCCTGCTGATTGAAGTAGACGATCTGCTTGCCGTCAACCGACAACTCCGAGCGTGTCACGTTGGGCGTCGGTAGTGCCATCATCTCGAAGCGCTCTCGCGCATCGCCCTGCACATATAGCTGCGCGCCAACGGTCGACAATTGCCGGATACCAGTCAGGAACGTCGGGTCGAACTGCAGCGCCTGCGGCGCCAGCTCGTTCGGCGTCCAGTGATCGCCCTCGAGCTTCAGCACGCCAGCAAGCTGCGTGGCAAAGAAGCGTGCGATCAGGCCCGTGTCGGGCCGCACATAGCGCCCGAGTTCGGCAAATGACGCATCGGCGTTCGTGTCGAAGAACGGATACCTGCCGCTCATCGCCGCGTTGAACGGCGCCGCCACGCTCGCCCGCCACGCCTCGTTCAGGCTTGCCGCAGCCGGCTGCAGGATCGTCTGCCAGGCGGCCTCGAGCGGTTGCGCGAATACCGCATCGCCGAAACCGGACCACGCCGTCCCGAGACTCGCGGCTGTCAGCGCCGCGTCGTCGCGTGCCTGTGACAGCTCCGAGAGCTTGCCCTGGAACACCGCCTGCGCGAGCGAGCGCGCCATCGTCTGCGCGTCAGGACTGCCTGCGATCTGCTGTAGCTTCAGGCGCATCGTCGTGACTGCGGTCAGGTACCGCGAGAGACTCACGCCGTTCAGCGCGATATTGGCCGCCGGGTTGCCTTTGCCGCCTGCAGCCGGTACGGCAGCGGTGTCGCCCATCAGCGCGAGCAGCGGGCCGAATGACTTGTCGAGCGGGTTGACAGTCGGCGCGGCCGCCTGATCGTCCCTGCCAATCAGGCTCTGCGCCTTGCGCACCAGCGTGTCGGCCAGGGCCTGCGACGGCCGTCCTGCCTGTGCCTGGTATTGAATCGCCTTCATCAGTGCGATGAGCGGCGATGTCTGTGCGTCGGCGAGGCGTGTCAGTTGCTCGATCGAGCCGTTCAGGTTCGCCGCCGGCTGCCAGCGGACGCTGTTGAGCATGCCCTGCCAGGCTGCCGTGTACTCGGCGAAGTACCGCGCTGTCAGGCGCTGTTTCAGGTCCTCGGCCGCATGCTTTTCGTCGATCACGGCTGCGGTTCTGATGGCACCCCGTGACAGCATATTGCCGATGGTTTGCGCCGGCGGGGCGCCGGTCAGCACCCAGTCGCCGCTCGTGCGACGCTCGCTCGCAGCCTTGTTGATCGCTGCGGCGATCATTCCGTCCCAGGCGGCACGGGTATAAATACCTGGCACGGTCTGCGAGGTCGTGAACAGACCTCGAGCGTCCGCGCCAGCGAGCAGCGTTTCAAGCGACGCGTCCGCGTACCTGCCTCTCGCCTCCTCGATGATGCCTTGATAGACCGTGTCGTCAGATGACGCGAGCCCCATCTGTGTGACCAGCATATTGCGGGTCGACGTCACGAGACCGTTGTTCAATCCGATGCGCCATCCAGGATGCGCCTTGAGGTGATCGGCATAGAAACCAGCAAGCCGCAGGCCGGTGTCATCGCGCTCGCCCAAGGGCATCTCGACCGGGCGCGGCCATTGGGATACCAGCATGCGTTTGAGGAACGCAGGTTCAGCACGCGACGGATCGCCGAGCATCAGGTACGTCTTGAGCGCGTTGTAGGTGCTGCTACGCGTATCCTGCGACTCGAGGCTGTCGGCCCGGGTCTGACCAGCAGCCTTGAGCAGGTCGCCAATCGTCTGCACGACGGGCGTCTGCAGGTTGCGGGTCGCCGCGATCCGGTATGGCGGCCAGAGCCCGGCGAGCACTTCGTCGTTGCGCGAGAGTCCGCCGCGTAAATACCACGGCGCACCGTGTTGCTGGCGATACTCAAGCTTTTCGATTAGCTGCTGCAACGCCAGTTGCGCGCGCCAGGCCACTGCGGTCTGAGGCCGGGCCTCGGCCGCGGCATTCGCCGTTGCGCGCGCTTCGCGCGCGAGCTGCCGGTTGCCGACGAACGAAACGGTCATCCACGCGCACCACGTGACCGCGGCGACAGTCACGAACCAGGCCAGCACATTGGGCCAGTAGAAGCCGACCCGCCGGCCGGTATCGCGCCGGCGCGCGATCGTGCGCCACGCGGGCAGCAGTGCGGCAGGCTGGTGCTGGAACATCACCGGTTGCTGCGTCCCCGTCGGCACGACAGCCGCCGCTTCTGCTCCGGCTGGCGCGATCGGTACCACCGGAACGGGCGTTGGCACTGCGGCGGAAGTCTCGAAAACAGGTGCGAATATTACGCCGGCCAACCGGGACCGATACCAATGCGAGGCGAATAGGGCATTCCAGCCCGAGATGATGCTTTCGCGCTGCTCGTCGATGTACTGGGAGATCTGGGCCAGATAGGTGATCCGCGTGGGCGTGACGCAGAGCCGCACGCCAGCGTCCGCCGTATGCCGCCCGATCACGGCGAGCTGCTCGCGCAATACCGAAGCCGGTTGCGTGCCGCCGAGCGACGGACCCGGGAACGCGCCGATTGCCTCGAACGTCTCGGGGTGGCCGCCCGTGGCCGGCACCGCGTGCAGGAGCGTGACGGGCGCAGCCCATCCCAGATCCGTCGCAAGCGTGGCCAGTGCGCGCGGTAGTTCGGTTTCGGGTGCGTTTGCGTCAGTGACATGGACGACGCTGTCGACGGGACGTCGGCGGCGTAGCTGCCGGATCTGGCGGCGCCATGCCCCGACATCGATGCCATCCGGTGCGGCATGCACAAGGATCGCGTCGGCAACGGGCATTACACCCGCGCGCTTCAGGCCGGGCGCGACATCTTCGATCAGAGCGTCCGTGCCGGTCAAAAGCAGCCAACGCGTTCGATAACGCCACCACCAGCCGCGCGTGGCGCGCAGTTCATCACAGACGGTCTGCAGGCGAGCGTCGCACTTGAGCGTTTTCGTCTGCGTTACTGCGGCGTCCCGATCGCCGACTTCGGCGCGAAACACCCTCCCAACGAGGCGGTATGCGCCACCGAACAGCAGCCCTATGTGCAACAGAAGCACCGCCACGAGCGCCAGGAAAATCCAGACCGATGCGCCGAGCTTCGCCTCGCGCGTGAGCACGCCAAACAGCGCACCCTTGAACCACACAAGCGCGAACGCGACCCCGGCCAGGATCAGTGCCAGAAATATGGGACCCCAGGCGAGCAGCCGGCTGGTTTCGGTCGTCTCAGCCTCGGCCGTCCCGAGAATCTGCATGTTATTGCGAGCGTTCATCATCAGGTTCTTTGTGATTCATTCGGTCGTTGACGTGCAGGATCGCGGCTTGCGCGATCGTCGTAAGCAACGGTGCATGGAGGATCAGTTGCGTTCCGGCGGCCGCCTCGAGCGCCGCAGCAACCGACAGCCACCCGCCGGCTGCGCCAGCTTGTCCGATAAGAGCATCGGGCCGGCGCTGGGCCTCCTGCTTTGCGATGCCCGCAAGGCCGGCAGCTCGCAACGCAGCGAGCAGTTTCGTGTCGTGCGAGCCGTCCAGGCCGCTGATCCACGCCGTAGCGACACTGGTCACATCGCTCTTGCCCCATAGCACGCCGTTCTGCAGTACTGCGTCCAGACCGTCGAGCTCGTCGGTGACCGGACGGTGCAGCAGGCCGAGCACGCTAACGGGTTTGGGCAACTGGAACATGCCCGGGCCGAGCAGCACGGCGACCGCGCCCTCGGTGCTGCCCGGCGATGGAGTGTCATGCCATTCCGCCGCGACGACCAGCAACGGCCGCTGTTCGCCCGCGTCGAGCCAGGCGTCAGCCACCATCAAGCCATCCGTCGCCGGCACGGCGAAGCACTCGAGATCCGGCAGACCATTTCGTTGCAGTGCCTGCCTGACCTGATCCACACGCACATCTGCCATTTCGGGAGCCGACAGTACGCGCACCGCAGGCGCATACTTCGCGCCGTACTGTGTGAGCGCGACCAGGCTTTCCACGAGAGGTGCCAGCGCCTGCGCGATCATGCGCACGGCGGGTGGTACAGGCGCACGCGGATCTGGCGCGTCGATCGGCGCGAAAGCCTCGACATGCTCGGCGTCGTCACCGTCTGGCAGATCTGTATCAAATAAACCGGGCGCATCCGGGTCTTCGCCGAGCATGGGGTCGTCATCGGCAAAACGGCTATGCAAGACACGACCGGTGCCGCTACGAGGCACGCGCGCCTCCAGCAAGGACGTCTTCCCGGCGAGTACTTCACCGAGCGGCTTGCCGTCCAATGGCAGACAGTAGCCGGCGCCGAGCACCTGCAGTGGCCGCTGCGCCGTAAGGATGCGGCCCCGGAGCCAGGCTGCGCGATGCCGGTTTCGGAACAGCGCGTGGAGGTAGTCCGCCTCGTAGATCGTTCGCGCAATGGCAAGCGCCGCGAAAAATACCGCGTTCGGGATGCCGAACAGGCAAAGCCAGAACCGCGCGCCACGCGCGGGCGTGCCCGTCGGCCACAGCAACAGCACCACCGCCGCGCCTAGCCCGCAGCACAACAGCCAGCCGAGCAGCCACGGCCAGAAGCGCGGCCCGTGCGCCGGATACGCCGATGGCAGTCCTGCTGGAGAAAGGTCGACGGGCATGCTCAGCCGATGTGTACGTTTTGCAGCGACGAGATCAACCGGCAGCCGCACGCACAGCGATGCAGATGCATCGCCACGGGTTTGCCGTCTTGGTCAGGAAACGATTCGTCGCCTTCATCGCTCACGGTTTCGCCGTGCAGGTCGCAGTGCGCGGCATCGCTCTTGCGCGCCAGCGGTCGGCCCATGAACTCCATGGTCGAAGAACCACCCGTGACCCGGCCGCCGTGCTCCAGTTCATCGTCTTTGCGAATGGGGGAATTCATTTACTCTCCAGACGATGTATCAGCGCCTTGCCGAGAAAAGCTCTCTCCACACCTAAATTTTTTTGATCTCGAAGAGGGGTCGCAAAAAATTCCGGTGTGCGCATCATAAAATAGATCAAACCACATATCATTCAGTGGACTATCATATGACTGCCTGATCTTCCCCTTAAATCTTATACTGGAGGATTTTCTATTAAATTCACCTGACGAACTGGAAAGCCAACAGAATGGCTGACCATTCACTAATTCAAAAACAGAATTTCCGATTTTTTCATAAATTGCGCACCCCGCGGATCTGCCTACCCCCTCGCGATCCGCGACGATCATTCCCGGCCCTGCCGCTCCGTCCCACGTAAAGACTTGCATCACCTTATTGTCTTTGGCATCAAAATCAGGTAGTTCCTTTAGCGCATGCTCTATTTCTCGACGAGCGGCGTTACTTACTCCTCTGCCTTTTTTGATATTCATATTGCCGGGAACTGTGGGTGTCGAGGCTGCGGCATCAGCAAATGCCGTGGTCGACAGCATGAGAAAAAATCCAAATAGTGATGCTGCCAAAATTCTCACCAAATTGCCGCCCATAGGAATCCTCTGAACAAAGTTATTCGATTTCCTTAAAATCAACCCTAATTGTACCGACCGGCGTATTTATGGTCTCTTCTCGCCCATTAATCGTCGAGTCGAGCAAAATATGGGCCGCAAACGCGGAATATGCTTGCCTTTCGATCTTTCCATTGCTACCTCCGTTTACACCGCGACTTATATTCTGAACGGTTTGGTAGCCCCACGCTTGGTCAGCCTTTCTGCTGATATTTATGCCTGTTTGAAAAGGCTTCGAAATCCAATAAAACCCTGCAGAGTTACATGCATGGAATGGATCATCAGCAACGACATTGGGATCGAACCTTGGAGCCCAAGTGATCTGAGTACCGTGATCCGATGGCGCAACCGTCCAATGCGTTGAGGTGCCGGTAATTCGGGGCGCGTTAGACAAGCGATCGGAATAAACTCCGACATGGTTTGGCAACCTTACGGTCCCGCAAAAATTTCCGTAGTCTCGATAATTTGCAGCCCAGGTCAATTGCATCGCACCGCGCCCATAAAAGGTCGCGTAAAATTGCGTCGCGGGATTGCCGGCGTTATAGGCGCCGTATCCCCACTCATGCATAATTGGATGAGCCGTGATATTTCTCCACTGCGCCGTTTCCCAATTTGCTTGCGCCAAGAATAAGGCGCGCCTATGCAATGGGGCCAGTCCGTACTTGATGATCGCTTGACTTAGATGATTAACAAAAGGTCGCTGCGCGGTCTTGATGCTTTCCCCATCCATGGTATAGATGGCACTGCCCTTTAGTGCAATATAAATATTCCCCTGCCTTCCGTAGAATGGGAATTTCGGCATTGTTTTTGCCAGTTCATTCGCACTTAGCCATCCACATCTTCTGAAATGTCGAATAAACGCGAGCGGGTGGAAAAACCAGACCTTCCCGCCTGCGGGCAAGCCGGTCTTGTCCCAAAACTGAAGCTTTTTGACGAAGTCCAGAAACTTGTTGTACGCGTCCTGGTTTCCCTCGAAATGCTCCCCTTCGTCCAGTAGGTTTCGATAGCGAGGATCCAGATTGGCACTGTCCCATTCACTCGGAGCTTCGCAGACGAAGCCATGTAGCAGCGCTTGCACGGCCTTGTGGTCCGGATCGCTGATGTAATGCCGCATGGCCTCGCTTTTCTGCTCTGCGGTTTGCTGTGCCGCCGCTGCGCCGCTCCCGGCGGCCTCGACATTCCCGATCGAAGTGCGGACCAGGGCTTTGAGCTTGTCGAGGTCCCAGAGCCCGTTCGGATCAACTGGCGCGGTCTGCGCCTGGATTTTCCGCCACCCCATAAAGAACGGGAAATCCGCGTCCGAAACTTTCTTGATGCTCGGTTTGCTGATGTCAATATAGCCCTGCTGTCCGCTAGCGAACGGAATGCAATACCATGTCGCGCGCGGATTCGGAGCGGCGGACGTTTCCTGATCTGGAGCGGGTGGCAGCGTTGCCGGTTGGCTCAGAATCCGCCCGAATCGCAACATCTCGTACCCGTCGCTTGCGCAAGTCGAGTACAGCGCACTCGCACGCTTGTACATCTCATATTCAAACTGTGGCTCACCCACCGGGTCAGGGGTGAGGAGTGTGCGGCTACCGTCGGTCGCGACGCTCCAGACGTTCGTGAATTTGTCCCCCTTGTGGAAGTACACTTCAACGTACAAGGGATGCTCATTCTGCCCCTCTTGTCTAGGAGCGAATTTAATCCCGTGCAATTTGCTGTGCGCGTCCACGCCGGGTGGCTGCGCGCGGAAAGTTTGGTTCGCGGGAATCACGTAGTAACTGTGGCCCCAGCAGTCGCTCCCCTGCGGCGTCTCGACATGCGGGTGCCCAAGCTGCGTCGCACCAAAATAGGCATCGAAATCGCCGGGTGTCATGAAGATCTCGAAGTGCAGATGCCGTTTCCCTTGGCAATCGCCCGTATACCCCAGGATATCCTTGCGCCGCACCTTCCTGCCACCGCCGGATACGGCCGCGCCGGTCGGATAACGCAGCCAATCGGGCATGCTGTGAGGCTCATTGACCGCCGGCGGCTGAATACCGTCGGTTGTCATCCCGGCCAAATCGAGCAGATGCATGTACAGCGAGTAGAACGTCAACTCGCGGTTTTCGCCTGTCTCGGTCGTGTGCCTGAGGAGCACAAATCCTGCATTGGTATTCTTGTCGTCGAACACATCGGCTACCGGTGTCTGGTACACACCATAGGCAGCAACCTCCCCGTCGGCGATGGCTCGCACGGGCAGCGAGGCGTTGCTTCGTGGAACGAGATGCAGCCCCGTATGCCAGCGGCGATCAAACGCGATCGGATAGATGCCCCCGCTATCGGTCATCTTGTCGAGTTCGTCCATCAACGGATCGTCCTTGGACCGAGCGTCCGGAGCCGAGCCGGTGGAGACAGGCAGCAGAAAAGGCGGACTGATAATCATGGGCTTCAGTGCGAAAGCGAGTAGTCGTCGGGGGAATTCAGATTACTTTTGGGCAGCACGGGCAATGGCGGATTGACATTACCAGGACCCTGGAACACGAACGAGCCGGCCTTGATCTTGAAGGCTCCCGGGCTGATGAATTCGAATGTGCCGTCTTCGATCTTGAGTGCGGCGCCGCCGCTGGCCAGCACGATCTTCTTGCGCGCAACCACCAGCACGTCCTCGTCCGCGCTTGCCAGCTTCAGCTGTTTTGCCGCAGCCAGCTCCATCGCATCGCTCTGCGACTGGATTTCGACCTTGCCATGCGTGGCAAAGATTTTCAGGCCGAGCTTATGTGCGCACAGCGAGATGAGCTCGCCGGCCGCTACGGTAAACCGCTTGAGCACGCTCACGTCCGCGTGCTGGCCAGCCGTCACGATCACGTTCTCGCCGGCCGCCTGCTGGATCGACTTCGATGTGACGAACGCCATGCCGGCCGGTGCGCTGGCAAGCAGTCCGGCGTTCTTCAACTGGTCGAGCACGTCCATCAGACTCGATTGCGTCGTCTTGTCGGCCGGGGTGGCACGTGCCTGCGCGGTCGCATTGGCCAGCGCGGTCACGCGCTGAATAGCGGCTTGCAGCTGCTTGATCGCCGCCTGCATTTCGAGATGCGGAGCGGTCGGGTTTACGGGGTCTGCCGACCAGAACAACCCCTTTGCCGCGCGCGTTACGCCCCAACCTTGCGTGGTGAGCTCGTAGCCTTCGCCGCGCTTGTTCTTCTCGCCGTCAACGAGATAGCCCATATTGAGCGCCGTCTTGCCGAAGACCGTTGCAAGCCGAATGCCCTCGTGGCTCTTCAAGTCCTCGAAGCGCAGCTTGTTGCCCAGCAGCGGCGAGCGGAACACCGCACGGCTGTACCAGCCCTCCTTGCCATGTACTAGATCCCGCCGCGCATAGTCATGGGCGGCACCGGCGATCAGTAACCGATCGCAATTGCCGTGGGTCGCAATGACGCGGACTTCCGTGTTCGGCAGCAATGGGACGTGCAGACCACCCTGATACGAGGCCGACGTACGCAGTAGGCGCAACGACATACTGTTCGTGCCGCGCTTGCCGGTGTGCCGTGTGAAGAGAAGCCTCACCCGGTAACCGCCATACTCGTCCATCCATGCATACGGCTGGTCGTCGCCGGATTCCACGATGCCGATAAGTGCACCGCCTATCCAGCGCCAATGCTTTTCCGGTACATACTCGGGCCGGTAGGTCAGATGCGACGGGATCGCCTCGAACTGATTGGTCACCGACTGCTTGCGGCTACCCGTCGTAACGAGCTTGGTGATCACGATGCCGTGTGGCGCTTCGGGCACGGTGTCGTTGATCACCCGCACCACCATGCCCGGCATCATGCCCATCACGTTGCTCTTGCCCGAGATCCGTGTCTGACGCGTGATCAGCTCGTCGCGTCGTGCATCGGCAAGCACCTGTCCCTCCTCGGCGGAGTGGAAATGCTCGATGCTACAGTTGACGCTGCCGTACACCGAGCGGTCCCCCTTCTCGGCCACGACCGATTCGACCTGCAACGGACCGTCCGGCTGCCGGTAGTTGTGGTCCCATTCACGCACGGTCTGCGGCACGAGCGAGCGCGTCACGTTCAGCTCAAGAATGGCCTCGTGCCAGCTGACGAGACCCGAATTCGGCAGCAGCGGCACCTCGAGCGCCCGCATGTAGCCGCGCGCGGTATTGCTGAACACCAGCGTGTCGCGCTGCGGTCCGTCTTCCTTCTTCGCATGTTTGAAGTAGTAGAAGACGCCAGCGCGCCTGCAATGCCTGTCGATGAAATTCGCGATCGTCTCCTCGTACATGACGGTTTGGTGCAGTTTCGCGTCGAGCCCGTCCAGTTCGAACTCGACGTCATAAGACTGGAACAGGTCGCGATCGACAATCGTGTCGGTGAGCAGCTCGCGAAACGAGCGGTCCAGGAATACGGCCGAATCATGTACCTGCTCGAGCAGTGCGAGTCGCGGCTTGAGATGCAGCTGGTAGGTCGCCTCGTCGCGCGACGTCTTGACCCGCGTCCACTGCGTCACAATGCCGTGCACAGTGCGTGTCGCCTGCTGGACCGGGTTGATCAGACCGGGCAACGACGGCACCGACGCGTGTTCCTCGATCGAGAAGATGGCCGGGCGCCCGATCACGGCCGCGCCGTCAATGTGCTTGTCCTTCGACGTAACGGTGATGTCCGCGACAAACGGTGTGTTCATTTCTTCCGTGAGGACAAACGAAAACACCGATATCGGTGACCGCAGCGTCGCTATCTCGAGATGGAGAGGCTGGGTGACGATCGCGCTTGGGTGCTTGAGCACATCCTGGAGAGTTTGCATGGTCGCCATAGGATCGAGAGTTTTCACACTGACAAAGTCGCCCACTCAAAGCTCGGGGACGATGCCTTCAGGTTCGCACAAGTAGATCAAGGCAACAGCGATGTCCATCAGACCGACCTGAATTTGATGATGTCTGACAGTGATGCCGCAGGGAGCAAGAAGTTCACGCAGAGAACTACGTCGCTTCTTAGAATTTTGCACAACGAATAGTACTGTCAGGTAATTCGGCAGCCATACGAGGAAGGTCAAGGTGAGCCCGCCAGCGATTCACTTACGTGGCCAAGCGGGCGCACGATGCCCGTTCCCAAGCCGCCTTCGCCTGGGCTCGGGCCACACGCTTGCGTTTCGCATCCCGATGATAGCGGTAGCCCATGAACAGATTGGAAACCTGGCCGTGCACGGACGCGAATCGCTGCAGCTGACACGCTGATTTGAAACGGCGCATCCCGTTCTCGCGCACGCGAGTCGGTTGGTGCGAATTCTCGGCGCGGTTATTCAGCCCCTTGCGCTGGCGGTGCTCGACGCTCAGGCCAAGTACGTTGTTGGCCGCCGCGTAGCTGCGCAATTTGTCCGTCACGATGACCCGCGGGCGCCCGTGGCGCTTGAGCAGCTTGCGCATCAGTCGCTTGGCCGCCGTGGTGTCGCGCTGGCGCTGAACCAGGACATCAAGCACGGCACCGTGTTGATCTATGGCTCGCCAGAGCCAATGCTTCACGCCGCGAATGGTCACCGCGATCTCGTCGAAGTGCCATTTGTCACTGCGGCTCGAGGCCGCGGAACGGATGCGCCGTGCGATCGCCAGACCAAACTTCGTGGCCCAGCATCGCACCGTCTCATAGGTCAGCTCGATGATACAAGCCTTCGCGCAGCAACCTGACAATACCAAGCCGGCGCGTACTAGAAAGCCTCTCCCCCACCTCACGGCGCTCGTCATCGGGTTGGAGTATTTAAAAAAATTCAATGCTTTTTAACTATATTGAGAGCCGCTAACATAACCTAGACATGACGTAGCAGAAATCGTATCGTCTGCGATCTGGCAAGACGCAAAATCAGCAACGAGTTGTGGGTGGAGCCGGAACCGCTGATTCCGGAATTCACCCCATCGCCCAAGGGCGGACGGCGGCGCACGGTCGATGACCGAGCTGCGCTCAACGGCATCCTGTATGTGCTGCAAACCGGCATCCCGTGGGAAGACCTCCCGCAAGAGCTGGGTTTCGGCAGTGGCATGACGTGTTGGCGACGTCTGCAAGACTGGCAAGCGGCCGGTGTATGGCATCGGCTGCATCTGGCGATGCTGCGTCGGCTGCGTGAGCACGACCAGATCGATTGGGAGCGTGCGAGCATCGATGGAGCCAGCGTCTCCAGCCCCCGGAGGGCCAGGAAACCGGCCCCAACCCGACCGACCGCGGCAAGCTCGGATCGAAACGACACATCATCGTAGATGCACGCGGCATTCCTCTGGCCGTCACGATCACGAGAGCCAACCGCCACGATGGCATTCGAGTCCACGCTCGATGCCATTCCTGCGGTACGCGGACTGAACGGTCCGCCACGCAAGCGCCCGAGCAAACTGCACGCTGACAAAGGGTATGACTTCGGGCGTTGCCGACGTTATCCGAGACAGCGCGGCATCAAGGCTCGTATTGCACGCCGCGGTATCGAAAGCAGCGAACGGCTGGGCAGGCATCGTTGGGTCGTCGAGCGTACGCATGCCTGGTTCGCCGGATTCGGCAAGCTTCGAATTCGCTTCGAACGACGCCTCGATATTCATACCGCTCTGCTTGTCCTGGCTGCCGCCGTCATCTGCTCCACACACAAGCGCTACGCGCGTGCCTTTATGGAAAACAGCTGGTAGCCCGCTTCGAGGCTTGGCGCTTGCTCACTGGTCTCGTCCAAAATCCGTCCGATGCCATCTGACAGTCTAGCTCCGCTGTTCTTGATGTCCGTCCGAACGGCAACGTGACAAAGCCGGAGCAAACGCTCGGCGCGCCGCTGTTCGAGCGCGGCCTGCGCGGCCTGAATCGGGCGGCCCCTTGGCGGCGGTCCGATCTTGCCGACGCAAGGGCCGGAGCCGGCCCCGCGCAGCCGGACGGCATCGCAAGCTGGCGCACAGATACCAGCATCTCGGCGTTTCGATTCTATCCACCGAGGCGCGCAACTGGTCTACTGGAAACCGGCCGCTTCGGTGCGGCCGCGTGCGGCGCGCCGCGCCGCCGTGATCCGAGGAAAGCATGACCGGCTCCGAACGCAATTCCCGATTCCTGCTGACGCTGTCGTGCCCGAGCGCGGCCGGCCAGGTGGCCGCCGTGGTCGGCGTGCTCGACCGCCACCAGTGCTACGTCGACGAGCTGACCGTGTTCGACGACGACCTGAGCGGGCGCTTCTTCGTGCGCTGCGCGTTCCATCCGGCCGCCGCGGGCAGCACGCCCGACATCGACGCGCTGCGCGCCGAGTTCGCGCCGATCGCGGCGCGCTTCGACATGCAATGGGCAATCCACGACGCCGGCGCGCGCCCGAAGGTGATGATCCTCGTCTCGAAGCTCGAGCACTGCCTAGCGGACCTGCTGTTCCGCTGGAAGATGGGCGAGCTGAAGATGGACATCGTCGCGATCGCCTCGAACCACCCCGATCTCGAACCGCTCGCGGCCCAGCACGGGCTGCCGTTCCGCCATTTCCCGATCACGCCCGAGACCAAGGCGCAGCAGGAGGCGCAGTGGCTCGACCTGTTCGAATCGAGCGGCGCCGAGCTGGTGATCCTCGCGCGCTACATGCAGGTGCTCTCGCCCGGCACGAGCGCGCGGCTGGCCAACCGCGCGATCAACATCCACCACTCGTTCCTGCCCGGCTTCAAGGGTGCCAAGCCCTACCACCAGGCGCACGCGCGCGGCGTGAAACTGATCGGCGCCACCGCTCATTTCGTGACCGACGATCTCGACGAAGGCCCCATCATCGAGCAGGTGGTGGAGCGCGTCGATCACGCCTATCGGCCCGAGCAGTTGCTGACGGTGGGCCGCGACGTCGAATCCATCACGCTCGCGCGCGCCGTGAAGGCGTTCATCGAGCGCCGCGTGTTCCTGAACGGCGACCGCACCGTGGTGTTCGGGCAGTAATTCGGGCAGCAAGGCCCCCCGCCTTCCGGCGGCCGTCACGCCGTGTGCCGGCCACCGGCCCGCGATTCACGATGTTTCCTCGTCTCTCACCCTGAAGGCCCGCGCGCAGCGATGCGAGCGGGCCTCTTTTTGAGCGGCGCGCGTCAGCCGTGGACGGCCGGGCAGGCCCGTGCGGCACCGCGGAACAGGCGGGCGAGCAGCGCGGCCACCGCGCGACGCCCGACGGCCCGGTTCGCGGCCGCCAGCGCGGCAGCCTGGGTGACGACGCGCAGCGCCGGGTGGCCGTGCGCATCGAGGCACGGCACCCACCGCGCGGTGATCTCGCCGTCCAGCACCCATGCGAAACCGGCGTCGGCGCCCAGCGCCGCCGGCTCGCCGCGCGCGAGCGCGGCGCCGATCGCGGCGTAATCGCAGTCGAACGCCTCGCGCAGCAGCAACGCCGCGCGCTCGTCGGGCGACAGCCGTTCGAGCAGCAGCATCAGGCCCTAGGGCTGATCGACGAGGTGCTCGCCACGCGGCACGCGCCGGCCTGACCCGGCAAGGCGTGGCGCGCGGCGCGCGCGGGCTCAGCCCCAGGCGAGCAGGTAGGAGATCGCGACGGTCAGTGCCGCGGCGATCAGCGCCGCATACGGCGCCGCGTCGTAGAGGCGGTGCCGGCTCGGCACGGCCAGCGCCATGTCGCGCTGCATCGGCGCCGGGAAGCGGCCGCGATCCTGCCAGTAGTGGCGGTAGAGGAACACCGGCACGATCAGCAGCATCGCG
Organism: Burkholderia glumae LMG 2196 = ATCC 33617; assembly: GCF_000960995.1. Taxonomy (NCBI): domain Bacteria; kingdom Pseudomonadati; phylum Pseudomonadota; class Betaproteobacteria; order Burkholderiales; family Burkholderiaceae; genus Burkholderia; species Burkholderia glumae. The sequence continues at coordinate 2,480,219 of NZ_CP009434.1, forward strand.
ATCAGCCCGTTGCGCAGCGTGCCCTCGCCCTGCAGGTCCGCGCCCGCGCCCACATAGACGAGGTTCAGGTAGCCGCACACCGAGCCGGCCACCAGCAGCCAGGTCGGGCAGCGGAACGGGCGCTCCCAGCCGCCGCGATCCATGCGGTGTATCCAGCCCGACTGCAGGTTCAGGAACACGAAGATCATGTAGCAGACGTTCGAGATCGACAGCACCGTCATGTAGTCCGACATCATCAGCAGCACGAGGTTGAAGCCGAGGTCGGTCCACATCGCGCGCGTGGGCGCGCCGTGCTCGTTGACATGCGAAAGGTACCGGGGCAGCCAGCCGTCCACCGAGGCCTGGTAGAGCGTGCGCGACGAGCCCATCATCGAGGTCATCACGATCAGCAGGATCGACAGCATCAGCATCACCACGATCGCGTTGGCCACCCAGGCGCCGCCGCCCACCATGCGCGCCATCGCGGCGGCCACGCCGGTGCCGTCGCCGATCCTCGGGTCGAGCATCGCGCCGGTGCCGAGCGCGCCCTGGAACGCCATCGGCACGAGCGTCATCACCACCAGGCACAGCGCGCCGGACCAGAAGATCGCGCGGGCCGTGTCGCGGCGCGGGTCGCGAAACTCGCGCGTGTAGCAGACCGCCGTCTCGAAGCCGTAGGAGGCCCAGCCGGCCATGAACATCGCGCCGAGCGCCATCACCACGCCCTGCCCGTTCCAGGTGCCGAAGCGCGCGGCGGTGAGGTTGCCGTGCGCATCGTGGCCGAGCGGCAGCAGCGGCAGCAGGTGGGACATCGGCACGTCGCCCGTCACGAACGGGACGATGCCGACGATCAAAAGCGGCGTGAGCGAGGCGATGCCGAGGATGCGCTGGGTGCGGGCCGCCTTCGAGACGCCGCTGTGCTGCAGCCGGAACGTGATCAGCAGCAGCGCCGCCGCGATCACGAAGGTCGCGTTGATGCGCAGCGTGAGGCCGGGCTTGATGAAGCCGAGATTGGCGACGGTCCACTGCCAGTGCTGGATCGCCGCGTCGGCGGGGAACAGCGAGGTGAGCGCGTAGCTGGCGGCGAGCCCGCAGCCGAGCGCGAGCATCGGCGACCAGGCGAGCCAGTTGCACCAGACCGATACCGGCGCGATCAGCTTGCCGTAGCGCACCCAGCCGATCGCGCCGTACACCGACGCGCCGCCCGACTTGTGCGGAAACAAGCCCGAGATTTCCGCGTAAGTCGCACTCTGGATCAGGCCCATCGTGATCGCGCCGATCCAGACGGCCCACGCGGGCTGGCCGATCGTGGCACACACGCCGCCGATCGTGAACAGCACGCCGGCCGGCACGCCGCTCGTCACCCAGAATGCATCTTTCCAACTGAGGCCGCGGTGCAGCGTGCGGCCGTTTTCTTCATGCGAGACGGTCGTATCGACCTCGCTGGTGCTGCGCGCGCGCAGTCCGGCTTGACCCATCCAGAACCTCCTAGCAAGAGTCCGCACAAGGGGCGTAGTGTACCAACGCTTTCGCGAAAAGCCCGTCGAGCATGCGGTTTTTCAAAAAACGAAGCCCGTCCGACCCCCGGTCGGACGGGCATTTTTACTTCGCCTTCCTCAGCAGCGGCGCAATCGTGCCGCTTTGCGGCCTACTGCGCGCCGTCGGTCCAGGCCTTCACGCGTTCGCCATGCGCCGCGATCCACTTCCCGGCGGCCACGTCAGGCTTCGCGCCGCCCTGGATGGCGAGCATCACCGAATCGAGCTCGCCCGGCTTCCATTGGAATTTCTTCAGGAACGCCACCACCGGCTTGGCCTTGGTTTCCAGCGCCGGGTTCGCGACGCTGTCCACGTGCTCGGCATCGCCGTACACCTTCTTCGGATCGTCGAGGAAGCGCAGGTCCCACTTCGCGAACATCCAGTGCGGCACCCAGCCGGTCACCACGATCGGCTTCTTGGCGTTCTCGGCGCGCGCCAGCTCGGCCGTCATCGCGCTGCCGGAGCTGGCCATCAGCGTATAGCCGAGGCCGTAGGCCTTGATCGCATCGTCGGTCTTGCGCATCACGCCCGCGCCGGCGTCGATCCCAACGATGCGGGCGCCGAAGTCGGCCTTCTCGCCTTCCAGGTCGGCGATGCTCTTGGCCTTCACATAGGTCGGCACGATCAGGCCGATCTTCGCGCCCGGGTAGTTGGTGCCGAGATCGACCACCTTGGTCTTGAACTGATCCCAGTATGCGCCGTGCGTGACGGGCAGCCAGGCCGACAGCGTCGCGTCGAGGTCGCCGCGTGCCACGCCCTGCCACATCACGCCCGCGGCCACCGGCACCAGCTGCACCGGATAGCCGAGTTTCTTCTCGATGATCTGCGCGGCGACGTTGGTGGTCGCGACGCTGTCGTCCCAGCCCTCCACGTAGCCGATCTTCAGCGTCGGCTTGGTGTCGGCGGATGCGGGGGAACAAACCGTCAGCAGCGCGGCGAACGCGCCGCACCAGGCCAGCTTTCCGATGAACTTCATGGTCGATCTCCTTGGGGTGGTCGTGGGCATGCCGAGGGCATGTCTGATTGGGGTGTCTCTAGGTTCCGCGGCCACAATTCCCCGGTATCGTCGTTTTCCGACACGCGCTTGCCCATAAGCGACAGCCGCGTGCCGGCCCCGGAACGGCAGGCGTCACTTGTCGACCACGAGGTCCGACAGCGGCTTGCTGCAGCAGAGCAGCACCATGCCCTGGTCGATTTCGCGCTGGCGGATGCCGCCGTTGTGCTTCATCTCCACCTGCCCCGACACGAGCTTGACCTTGCAGGTGCCGCACATGCCCTGCGAGCACGAGGAGGGCAGCCGCACGCCGGCCTGGCGCGCCGCGTCGAGCACGTGCTGGTCGGCGCCGCAGCTGATCTCGCGGTGGCTCCTCGTGAAGGTGACGGTGTGATGCGTGGTGGCGGGCACCGGCACGCCTTCCTCGACCAGCGTCTCGACCACCTCGGGCGCGGCCTCGTCGAGCAGCGTCTCGAACGAGAAGCTTTCCTCGTGATACTGCCTGCGGTCGAAGCCGGCCTCGTCGAGCAGCTCGCGCACCGCCTTCATGTACGGCGCCGGCCCGCAGGTGAACACCTCGCGCTCCATGAAGTCCGGCGCGATCAGCTTGAGCAGCGGCAGCGACAGGTAGCCCGTCACGCCGTGCCAGTTGGTGCGCGTGCCGATCCGCTCGCAGACGAACGAGGTGCGGAAATTGGCCTGGCTCGCGGCCATCAGGTCGAGCTCGCGCGCGAAGATGATGTCGTCGGGCGTGCGCGCGCTGTGGACGAACACGATGTCGCGATCCTCGGCGAGATCGTAGTGCGCGCGGCTCATCGACATCAGCGGCGTGATGCCCGAGCCGGCCGACAGGAACAGGTACTTGCGCGCCGGGTGGCGCGCGCAGGTGAAGTCGCCGGCCGGGCCGAGCACGCGCACCGCGGCACCCGCCTGCAGGTTGTCGTGCAGCCAGTTCGACACGCGCCCGCCCGGCACGCGCTTGACCGTGATGGACAGCGTGTGCGGGCGCGCCGGCGACGACGAGATCGTGTAGCAGCGGTTGATCGTCTCGCCGTCGATCTCGAGTTCGAGCGTGACGAACTGGCCCGGCTCGAAGGCGAACGAGCGGCCGGTGGGCGAGCGGAAGAAGAAGCTCTTCACGTCGTGCGTCTCCTGCCGCACGTGGCAGCAGGTCAGCGTCTCCTCGGCGTCGCTGCTCCAGCGCTCGGGCAGCGCGCGCCAGAAATCGGGCTGCGTCACGCGGCTGTCCACCGGTTCGAAATTGGCGGCATCTCGCATCATGTCTCGCTCCGCGTCGCGTCAAGCGCCCAGATAGGCGGCCATGCGGCCGATGTACCAGGCCGAGAACTTCTCGACCAGCCCTTCCGTGTACGGCGAATACGGGCCCGGCTGGTAGGCGCTGCTGGCCGCGCCGCGCTGCGAGAACTCGACGAGCGCGCGGTCCTGGTCGTTGGTGGCGTTCCACACGGCGGTCAGGTTCTTCACGTCGTAATCGATGCCTTCCTTGGCGTCCTTGTGCACCAGCCACTTGGTGCGCACCAGCGTCTTGCCCGCCGACAGCGGGATCACCGAGAACGTCACGATGTGGTCGCTCATGAAGTGGTGCCACGAGTTCGGCTGGGTCCAGAACGACAGGCCGCCGAGGTCGGCGCGCTGGAATTCGCCGAGCAGCTTCTTCGAGGCGACCTTCGCGTCGAGCGTCTGCGATTCGCCGCTGCGGTCCAGCGGCAGGCGCTGGGTGCGAAAGCCGGTGACGTCGAGCAGGCGCTCGACCTCCACCGACGGCAGGCCCAGCTCGCCCCACTGCTGCTCGCGCTCCACGCAGGTGCGCTCGAACGCGGCCATGCCCTCGGCGGTGGCCGGCGAGGGCTGGTAGCCGAAGCCGTATTCGTACAGCGAGATGGTCAGCTCCGGATGGTTCGCGACGCAGTGATAGCACTCGCGATTGTTCTCCATCGTCAGCTTCCAGTTGCCTTCCTCGATGATGTCGACCTGCGCGGCGATCTTGGTGTTCGGCAGATCGTGCGGCAGCAGGTACGGCTCCATCGCCGCGCGCAGCGTCGCGAAATCGGCGGGCGGCTCCTCGGCGAGGCAGACGAACAGCAGGCCGCCCAGGTTCTGCAGATGCACCGGCTTCAGGCTGTGCTTGCAGCGGTCGAACTTCTCGCCCATGTGCTCGGCGAACATCAGCGCGCCGCTCAGGTTGTAGGTCCAGCTGTGGTACGGGCAGACGATGTTGCCCACCGAGCCCTTGTCCTCGTTGCACAGGCGCGCGCCGCGGTGACGGCACACGTTGTGGAACGCGCGGATTTCCATGTCGTCGTCGCGCACGATCAGGATCGAGTCGCTGCCCAGCTCGACCGTCACGTAATCGCCCGGCTCCGGCACGTCCGGCTCGATCGCGACCTGAATCCAGTGCCTGCGGAAGATCGCCTCCATGTCGAGCCGGAAGATCTCCTCGCTCAGATAGAACGGGGCTTCCAGGCTGTAACCCGCTTGGCGGCGCGCCACCAGCGCACGAATGTCTGCCGTTTGATTCATCGTTTGCTCCGGACTCTATCCTTGTTTCCTGCCGACCGGCACGGGCCGGATGTCAGTAATCGATCAGTTGATGCTCGCGCAAATACGCCAGGATCACTTGTGCTTTTTCGACCGAACTCCCCTCAATTACGACGTTCCCGCCACGGCTTTCGGTGGTGGTCGCCGACAGCATCCGCGCGTGCCCCGAGCGCTTCTCGGCGGCCGCCAGCCGGACCGGCTTGCGCTCGGCCGGCGCGCTGCGCCAGGCCTCGAGCCCGGCCGACGGCGAGGCCGCCGCCGGCCGCGCCTCGATGCGGCCCTCGCGCAGCCGCGCGTAGGCGTAGCGCGGCTCGACGCCGGCGAGCGGATGCACGGCCACCACCGCCGGCAGCTTCACCGCCACCTTGCGGCGCAGGCCCTTGGGCAGGAACTGCCGGATCTCGGCGCAGCCGTCGCGCAGGGCGACCGCCACGGCGGTGCCGGCCAGCCCGAAATCGAGCCGCGCGGCGATCTGATACGGCAGCATGCCGGTGTCGAACGCGCCTTCGGCGCGGGTGCCGGTCAGCACCAGGTCGCAGCCGGCCAGGCGCTCGGCGAGCGGGCCGATGGCGTCGTCGCCGGGGCCGCATTCGAGCACGTCCACCTGGCTCGCGCCGAGCGCGAGATAGTCGGCGAGCGCCGGATTCGCGGGGTCGCCCGCGTGCAGCACCTCCAGCCGCGCGCCGTGTTCGGCGGCCAGCGCGCGGCCGATTTCGAGCGCGGCCGCGTCGTTGCGGCTGTAGCGCGGCGCGCCGCTCACGGGATGGCGGCCCACCGACACCAGCACGGCGATGCGCGACGGCCTGCGGAAGCTGTTCATGCGGCCACTCCTTCCAGATGCCGTGCGCGCGGCTCGTCGGCATGGCCGCGGGCCGCGCGCGCGGCGTTGACTTGTTCGATCAGCGCGGCGATGGTCGCCTGCGCGTCGCCCACCACGGTCAGGTTCGCGCGCTTGGCGATCGGCGCGCTCGCGTCGAGGTTCACGGCGATCACGTGCCGGCAGTCCTTGATGCCCTGCAGATGCTGGACCGCGCCCGAGATGCCGAAGGCGATGTAGACGCTCGCCTCGACGGTCTTGCCGGTCGCGCCCACCTGCTTGTCGCGCGTGAAGTGGCCGTTGTCCACCGCCACGCGGCTCGCGCCGATCGCGGCGCCGAACGCGGCGGCCAGCCGCTCGAACGCGCCGATATCGGTCACGCCGTTGCCGGCCGAGACGATGAAATCGGCCTCCTCGAGCGCGACCTGCGCCGCGTCGATCTCCTCCACGCCGAGATCGCGATAGCGCCCGGCGCCGCCGGCCCGGCCCGCGGCGTCGGGCGCGAACGGCGGATCGAGCCGCTCGCCCGCGCCGACGAACGGCAGCTTCGGCTCCACCGCGTTCGGCGCCAGCAGCACCACGTCGGGCAGCGCGCGGGTGGCGAACTGGCGCTTCGCGTCGGCGTAGACGCCGACGTGCTGCGCATCGATCTCGACCACGTTGGCGGCCACGCTCGCGCCGAGCGCGGCGGCGTAGCGGCGGCCGAGGTCGCCGTCGCCGGTGGCGTTGTCGGGCAGGAACACGTGGCGCGGCGCGAGCGCGGCGGCACAGCCGAGCAGCGCGTGAAGTTCGTCGTCGGGCGCGAACGCGCGGCGGTCGAAGCCGCGCAGCTCGATGAGCCGGTCGATGCCGAGCGCGGCCGGGTCGTCCTTCAGCTCGCCGAACGACAGCAGCACCACGGCGGTGCGCGCGTCGGCGATCAGCGCCGCGGCGGCCACGGCCTGCCGCGCGTGATCGTCGAGCGCGCCGCGCTCGGGATGCGCCGCCACCAGCAGCACCTGGTCGGCCGCCTCGAGCGTGCGCCGCGGCTTGGCCGCCTCGCGCCCGTGGGCGTGGCCGGTCCAGCGCGCGAGATTGGCGCCCGCCGCGGCGGTCTCGCCGAGCGTGATGCGCTTGAGTCCGGCCGCCGTGACCACGAACGGCCGGCGCGGATCGAGTCGTTTGATCGGGTTCATCGATTCACTCCAGCGAGGCGGCGACCAGTTCGGCCAGGTCGAGCACGTCGGGGCGCGGCCCCACCACGCCCTCAAGCATCGCGGTGCAGTTGGGGCAGCCCACCGCGACGATCTCGGCGCCGATCGCACGCGCGTCGGCGATCCGGATGTCGGGAATCCGCGCCTTGCCGGGGATGTCGGTGAGCGGCGCGCCGCCCCCGCCGCCGCAGCAGCGCCCGCGCATGCCGTGGCGCTCCATTTCCACCACCTGGATGCCGACCGTCCTGAGCAGCCTGCGCGGCGCCTCGGTCTCGCCGTTGTAGCGGCCGAGATAGCACGGATCGTGGTAGGTGACGGTCTTCTCGCGCAGCGTCTCGCTCGCCTTCGGCGCGATCCGGCCGGCCTCGGCCAGCTCGGCGAGGAACGCCGTGTGATGCTTGACCGTGTAGCGCGCGCCGAGCGCGCGGTACTCGTTGCGCAGGCTGTGCATCACGTGCGGGTCGGCGGTGACGATCTGCTTGAACGACAGCGCGTCGAGCGTGGCGATCAGGCGCTTCGCCATCTGCTGGAAGGTGGCCTCGTCGCCGAGCCGGCGCGCGGTGTCGCCGGTGTCGGTCTCGGCGCGGCCGAGCACGGCGTAGTCCACGCCGGCCTTGTTGAGCACCTTCACGAAGGCGCGCAGCGTGCGCTGGTAGCGCATGTCGAAGGCGCCCTCGCCGGCCACGATCAGCACGTCCACCGGGCGGCCCGGCTGCGCCACCGGCGCTTCGAGATCGACCGACCAGTCGTAGCGCGCGGCGGTGTCGAAGCCGCCCATGGTGCCGGTCTCGCGCAGGTTCGCGATCACTTCCGCGCCCTTGCCGGGCACCGTGCCGTGCACCAGCGTCTGGTTGCGCCGCATGTCGACGATCGCGTCCACGTGCTCGATCAGCATCGGACACTCCTCCACGCAGGCACGGCAGGTGGTGCAGGACCACAGCGTGTCGGCCTCGATCAGCCCCGAGACGATCGGGCCGTCCGGGCGGCCGCCATGGCGGCCGACGGCGATGCCCGGCGTCGGGCTGCCCGCGTAGCCGGCATCGGTGCCGCCCGCCATGCCGGTCACCAGATCCTGGATCAGCTTCTTCGGGTTGAGCGGCTGGCCCGCGGCGAACGCCGGGCAGGCGGCTTCGCACTTGCCGCACTGCACGCAGGCGTCGAAGCTCAGCAGCTGGTTCCAGCGGAACTCCACCGGCTTGCTCACGCCGTACTCGCGCTGCTCGATGTCGGGCAGCTTCAGCGCGGTGGGCGGCACCGCCGTGCCGTTGCCGGTATAGCTCTCGCGGCTCGCCGCGAAGCGCTCCTGGCGCGGATGGAACGCCAGGTGCAAGAGGCCGGCGATGGCGTGCTTCATCGGGCCGCCGCGTGCGGCGCCGAACGTCATCGCGAACGCCCCCACGGCGATCAGCAGCGCGCAGAGCACCGCGAACGCGCCCGACATCGCCCCGGCCGGCACCAGCGCGAACAGCACCAGGCCGAGCGCGAACGAGCCGAGCAGCCAGGGCAGCGTATTCCAGGGCCCGCGCGACAGGCGCGCCGGCACCTCGCGCGCCGCGCGGCGGCGCCAGACGAACACCGCGCCCACCAGCATCGCCAGCGCGGCCAGGAAGATCAGCCGGTCGAGCCACGGCGAGTAGATCGCCAGGCCGTAGTTGACGAACACCAGCGCGAGCGCGGCAATCGCGCCGCCGGCGGTGGCCACGTGGGTCTTGGCGATGTACGGATCGCGCGCCACCACGTGGTGCAGGTCGACGAAATAGCGCTTCGGGATGGTGAACAGGTGGCCGATGCCGAACGCGCCGGGCGCCGTGGCGCGCCCGCCGCGCCAGTAGGCCGAGCGCCTGGCCACGGCGAACGCGAGCCCCGCCACCGACAGCCACAGCAGCGCGGTAATCAGGAAAGCCGGATTCATGGTCAGAAGTCCTTCACGAGGCGCAGCGCGTCGTAGATCGCGCCGTGGATGTTGTGCATCGAGATGCAGTCGCCGACGCGGAACAGCAGGAAGCGCCCGTTGCCGAGTTCTTCCGACAGGCTCGGCTGCGGCTCGGCGGCGAACAGCTTGTGGACGTCCACCTGCCCGCGGTTGACCGATTCGGGCTTGAGCGTCCAGTAGAGCTGGTCGTTCGGCGTCGAGCCGTTCTCGATCACCACCTGGTCGACCGCGCGCTCCTCCTGCTCCTCGGTGTACTCGTTGCGCAGCACGGCGATGATCTTGCCGTTGTCCTCGTAGACGCGATCGAGCCAGTAGTTCGGCGTATGGATCACGCCCTGCGCGTAGAGCCGGCGGTAGAAGATCGGGAAGGTGGTGCCGCCGCAGTCGTCGGCCACCTTCACGTCGGGCGTGACGATCTCCACCTGCGCGCCGCGGCTCGAGATGAAATCGGCCACGCCCGCACCCGCGTGCGTGCTCACGCCGTCGTAGACCAGCACGTTCTGCTTGGGCTCGACGCGGCCCGTGAGGATGTCCCACGAGCTGACCGCGAGCCCCTCGGCCACGCCCCAGGCCGGCACCTGGCCGGTGAAGCTGGCGCCGCCGGTGGCCAGCACCACGATGTCGGGCTTCTCGGCCATGATCTGCTTCTCGTCGGCGGCCACGCCGAGCCGGCGGTCCACGCCGAGGCGCTTGGTTTCCATGTCGAACCAGCGCACGATGCCGGCCATCTGCTCGCGCTGCGGTGCCTTGGCCGCGATCATGACCTGGCCGCCCACTTCCGTGTTCTTCTCGAACAGCACCACGTCGTGGCCGCGCAGCTTCGCCACGCGCGCGGCCTCCAGCCCCGCGGGGCCGGCGCCCACCACCACCACCTTGCGCTTCGGCCCGCGCGACTTCTCGATCACGTGCGGCATGGTTGCCTCGCGCGAGGTGGCCGCGTTCTGCACGCAGAGCACGTCGAGGCCGTTGTACTGGCGGTCGATGCAGTAGTTCGCGCCCACGCACTGCTTGATCTCGTCCTCGCGGCCGTCGCGGATCTTGATCACCATGTGCGGATCGGCGATCTGCGCGCGCGTCATGCCGACCAGGTCGACCATGCCGCTGGCCAGCAGCCGCTCGGCCTGGCCCGCGTCGCGAATGCTCTGCGCGTGCATCACCGGGATCTTCACCACCGACTTGATGCCGGCCGCCAGATGCACGAACGGCTCGGGCGGCAGCGCCATCGGCGGCATGCAGTTGGCGAGCGTGTTGTGGGTGTCGGCGCCCGAGCCGATCACGCCGAGATAGTCGATCAGGCCGGTCTCGGACATCGCCTGCGCGATCTCCCTGAGCTGCTCGTGGTCGAGCCCGTCCTCGTGGAATTCGTCGCCGCACATGCGCAGGCCCACGCAGAAGTCGCGGCCCACCGCCTCGCGCACCGCCGTGAGCACTTCCACGCCGAAGCGCAGGCGGTTCTCGAGGCTGCCGCCCCATTCGTCGGTGCGGAAGTTGGTGCGCGGGCTCCAGAACTGGTCGATCAAATGCTGGTGGGCGGCCGAGATCTCGATGCCGTCCATGCCGGCGTCCTTCACGCGCTTCGCGGCGGCCGCGAAATCGCCGATGATGCGGCGGATCTCCTCGACCTCGATGATCTTCGCGTTGCCGCGATGCACCGGCTCGCGCACGCCCGAGGGCGTCATCAGGTGCGGCCAGTGCTCGCCGTGGAAGGCCGAGCGGCGGCCCATGTGGGTGGCCTGGATCATGATCTTCGCGCCGTGCCGGTGCATTGCCTCGGCCAGCCGCGCGAGCGGATCGACGATCCGGTCGGTCGACAGATTGACCGACTTCCACCAGCCCTGCGGGCTGTCGATCGACACCGGGCTGGAGCCGCCGCAGACGGCCAGGCCCACGCCGCCCTTGGCCTTCTCTTCGTAGTAGCGGATGTACCGGTCGCCCGGCAGGCCGCCCGGCTCCGCATAGACCTCCGCGTGCGCGGTGCTGACGATGCGGTTGCGCAGCGTGAGCTGGTTGAGCGTCAAGGGCTTGAACAGGTTCGGATAACGCATCGCGGGCGACCTCTGGGAGGGGACTCTAGTCGGGTGGGGGATCGGGAATCAGGCCGCCAGCGGCGACACGTCGAACACGCAGTGGCCCTGGTGATCGGGATGCTCGCCGGCGCACTGCGTTTCCTGCGAAAACGCGCGCGGCGCGCCGCGGCCCTCCGGGGCGGTATCGTTGACCCAGTCCATCGCGCCGGCGAACCAGCCCGCGAACATGTAGCAGAGCTTGCCCACCTTCTCCGGCTGCTGCAGCACGAACGACGAGTGGCGCAGCTCGATGCGCGCGCGCGCGAGCTGCGGGTCGGCCTCGACCAGGCGGAACAGGCCCCAGCCGCGCTGCGAGAGCCGGTTCAGGTAATGCTCGAACACCGCCATGCCGGTGAGGCCGTGCTGCACGGCTTCCTTGTCGCACCAGTGGTAGGCGGACTTGTAGCCGGCCTGGTAGAGGATCTCGGCATAGGCCTCGCGGCCCAGCGCCTGCTCCACGGCCACGTGGTTGTTGGTGAAGAAGTGGCGCGGCACGTACAGCATCGGCAGCGCGTCGGTGGTCCAGACGCCGGTGTTCGGATCGACGTCGATCGGCAGTTGCGGTTGCATCGTTGACTCCAGGCAATGACGGGTTGCGCCGTGAGCGGGGCGCGACCCGGCCCGCGCGCCGCCGCCAGGCGGCAGCGCGGACCGGATGATATGAAGGGAGCGGGCCGGCTGGCCGCGGGCGGCGGGCGGCTCAGGCGCCCCAGACGTCCTTGAACACGCGCACCCAGTTCTCGCCCATGATCTTGCGGATGCGCGAGGCCTTCCAGCCGGCGCGCTCCATCGCGGCGGTCAGGTTCGGAAATTCGCCGATGGTGCGGATGCCTTCCGGGTTCACCACCTTGCCGAAGTTGGTCAGGCGGCGGTAGCGGCCCTTGTCGTGGGTGAGCATGTCGAAGAACTCGGTGCTGTAGCCCTGCGTGAAGTCGGTGCCGATGCCCACCGCGTCCTCGCCGATCAGGTTCACCACGTAATCGATCGCCTCGACGTAGTCGTCGATCGTCGCGTCGATGCCGCGCTTGAGGAACGGCGCGAACATCGTCACGCCGACGAAGCCGCCCGCGTCCGCGATCTCGCGCAGCTGCGCGTCGCTCTTGTTGCGCGGGTGCTCCTTGAGGCCCGAGGGCAGGCAGTGCGAATAGGTGACCGGCTTCTTCGAGAACGCGATCGCCTCGGACGAGGTGTTGCCGCCCACGTGCGAGAGGTCGACCATGATGCCGACGCGGTTCATCTCGGTGATCACCTCGCGTCCGAAGTCCGACAGGCCGCCGTCGCGCTCGTAGCAGCCGGTGCCGACCAGGTTCTGGGTGTTGTAGCAGAGCTGCACCACGCGCACGCCCATGTCGGCGAACGCCTCGATGTAGGACAGGTTGTCCTCGAACGCATGCGCGTTCTGGAAGCCGAGGATCACGCCGGTCTTGCCCTCGCGCTTGGCGCGCGCGATGTCGTCGGTGGTGCGCACCAGCGTGAGCAGTTCGCTGTTCTCGCGGATCTGCCGCTTCATCGTGCCGATATTGTCGACCGTCTTGATGAAGCTGTCCCACACCGACACCGTGCAGTTCGCCGCCGTCACCCCCCCCTTGCGCATGTCCTCGAAGACCGACCGATCGAATTTCGAAATGTTCAGGCCATCGATGATGATGCTGTCCTGATGCAGCGTGCTCATGCGTTTCTCCAGAATGTCGCGTGGGGTGGGACGACCCGGTCTCGAACCGGTGGGCGCCGTTGCCGCCAGACGCCCGCCCTGCAAGGCCTCTGAGCGGGTTTCACGGGCTCTTTTGCCGACGGCTCTATTCTTGTCGTTCGGATTTTTAGCCGATTGATGAATTCAGACGCTTTCTTTGCCTTTTCCGACATGCGCGTCCGTTTTGTACAAGTGCGCCATGCGCCCGGTGCCGGCGGCCCCCGCGAGGTGCAACCGGCCCGCACGCGGCGCCACCGTCACGCAAGCGAGCTGCCCGCCGCCGGCAGGCGCCCGCCCAGCGCGGGCGCCCCGGCACCGGCGCGGTGCCGGCCGCGCACGCGGCGGTGCAGTCCGGCCCCGGCACGGTGCGCTGCAGCATGAGAGGCGAGCCCCGAAAGCACGGCCCGCTCAGGGTTTAGCCGTATGGCACGCTTGTTGCGCACGATCCCACAATAGCCGTGCCGTGTTCCCCGGCCGCACAGAGTCCCGATTCAAGGAACGCTTCCCCATGTCACCCGACCGTACCGCGTCGCTGTCCCACTTCGCGTTCATTCCCCTGCCCAATTTCACGATGATCGCGTTCACGAACGCGATCGAGGTGCTGAGGATGGCCAACTACCTGAGCGGCCAGCCGCTCTACCGCTGGTCGATCGTGACGCCGGCGGGCGGCCCGGTGACCGCGAGCAACGCACTGAGCGTCGACACGGTGCCGGCCGACAGCATCGGCGCGCCCGACATGGTGTTCGTCTGCGGCGGCGTGGACGTGCAGCACGCCACCAGCGCCGAGCACCTTGCCACGCTGCGCCGCTTCGCGCGCGCCGGCGTCGCGCTCGGCAGCCTTTGCACCGGCACCTACGCGCTCGCCAAGGCCGGCCTGCTGGCCGGCTATGCCTGCGCGATCCACTGGGAGAACATGTCGGCGCTGAAGGAGGAGTTTCCCGACACGCGCTTCCTGAAGGAATTGTTCGTGGTCGACCGCGATCGCGTGACCTGCACCGGCGGCGTCGCGCCGCTCGACATGATGCTGAACCTGATCGCGCCGCGCGTCGGCACGGCGCGCGTCACGCAGATCGCCGAGCAGTTCATCGTCGAACACGTGCGCGACACCAGCGCCCAGCAGCGCATGCCGCTGGTGGCCCGGCTCGGCTCCGCGAACAAGTCGCTGTTCGAGGTGATCGCGCTGATGGAGAACAATATCGAGGAGCCGCTCTCGCGCGAGGAACTGGCGCGGCTCGCGAACATGTCGCAACGCCAGCTGCAGCGGCTGTTCCGCGAGCACCTGGGCATGACGCCCACCCATTACTACCTGACGCTGCGGCTGCGCCGCGCGCGCGAGCTGCTGCTGCAGACCGACATGTCCATCATGCACATTACAATGGCATGCGGTTTCCAGTCGGCCTGCCATTTCAGCAAGAGCTACCGCGACGCGTTCGGCACCGCGCCGACCCGCGAGCGCCGCAAGCAGGTCGCCCCACTCGCGCAACCGATGCTGCCGATCGGCGCATCGCAACCGGTGCTCGCGCTGCACGCCTGACGCTCCGCCGCGGCCGGACGCGGGGGCTCGGCAAGGCGCCCGAGGACAACCCACGTGTCAGACGACGCCGCGCTGGCGAGCGCCTATCTCGCCTACCTGCACACCCCGAACGACGACACCGGCCTGGCGCTCGCGCGCGGCCTGCGCGAGGCCGGCCATGCCGCCGCCGCGTCCGCGCAGGCCACGCGCTGCGCCGCCGATGCGGCCACGCCGCTCGCGCTCGCGCTGGCCGGCATCGAGATGAACCACCTGGGCCGCTTCGCCGAGGCCGAGGCGCTGCTCGCGCGCGCCGAGGCCGGCCTCGGCGGCGACCCGAACCGCTACGTGGTGCGCTTCGAGCAGACCATCGCGCGCTACGGCCAGGGCCGCTATCGCGACGCGCACCGGCTGTTCCGCGAGCTGCGCGACGCGCCGCACCGCGCGCGCGTGGTCGAGACGCTCTATCCGGGCCACGGCGGCAGCTTCGACTGGGCCGAGCGCAAGTTCCTCGGCCATCACGATCCGGTGGCCGGCAAGCGCGTGCTGGTGATGATGGAAGGCGGCGCCGGCGACCTGTTCATGCATTCGCGCTACCTCGCCTGCCTGCGCGAGGAAGGCGCGGCCTCGGTGGACGTGCAGGTTGCCGAGGCCGCGCGCGGCGTGCTGCGCGAGGACGGCTTCGTGCGCGAGAGCGGGCCGCATGTGGGTGCGCTGGCCGACCAGTGCGATTGCGTGACCTGGCTGTTCAATTTGTTCGCGCGCTACCAGACCAGCCCCTACCAGCCGCGCTTCGACACGCCCTACCTCGACACGCCGCCGCCCTCGGCGCTGCCCGAGGCCGTGCGTGCCGCGCTCGAGGCGCCGGGGCTCGCGCGCGTCGGCCTGGTCTGGCGCAGCCAGTCCGCCGTGCGCCACGAGCCCTATCGTTCGCTCGCGCTCGACGCGCTCGCGCCGCTTCTCGCGCAGCCGGGCTGCCGCTTCTATTCGCTGCAGGTGGGCGAGGCCGGCCAGGCGCGCGGCGAGGCCGAGCGCGCGGCGCTGGCCGCGCACCGCGTGGTCGATCTGGCGCCGGCGCTGCACCGCTTCGCCGACACGGCCGCCGTGCTCGGCCAGCTCGACCTGCTGATCTCGATCGACACCGGCACCGCGCATCTGGCCGCGGCGATGGGCCGGCCCGTCTGGCTGCTGCTCTCGCACGCGGGCGACAGCCGCTGGCTCGACCACGTCGATTTCACGCCCTGGTATCCGTCCATGCGGCTGTTCCGCCAGCCGGTGCTGGGCGATTGGCGCACGCCGGTGGCCGAGGCGGCCGCGGCGCTGGGCGCGGGGGACCATGCAGGGCGGGCAGCCTGAAGCGGCGGCCCGCACCCTCACCGCCGGCTCCAGCGCGGCCCCGCCTGGTTGCATCCGCAACAAAATGACGACGGCCCGCGCGCACGCGGGCCGTCGGCCTTGCCGCGCGGCCGCTCCGGGCCGCCCGAATCACGCTCAGGCCGCGATCAGCCCGTGCGGATCGATCACGAACTTGCGCGGCGCGCCGCCATCGAACTTGCGGTAGCCCTCCGGCGCCTGATCGAGCGAGATCACGGTGACGTTGACGATCTCGGCGATCGGCAGGCGGTCGAACAGGATCGCCTGCATCAGGTTGCGGTTGTACTTCAGCACCGGCGTCTGGCCGGTATGGAAGGTATGCGACTTGGCCCAGCCCAGGCCGAAGCGGATGCTGAGGCTGCCGTGCTGCGCGGCGGCATCCTTCGCGCCCGGATCGTCGGTCACGTACAGGCCCGGGATGCCGATCGCGCCGGCCGGGCGCGTGATTTCCATCAACGAGTTCAGCACCGTGGCGGGCGCCTCCTCGGCATGGCCCGAGGAGCCGTGGCCGTGTGCCTCGAAGCCGACGCAATCGACGGCGCAGTCGATCTCGGGGCGCCCGACGATGCGCGCGATCTGCTCGCCGAGCGGCGTGTCCTGCGAGAGGTCAACCGTCTCGAAGCCGACCTTGCGCGCGTGCGCGAGGCGCTCGGCGTTCATGTCGCCGACGATCGTCACCGCCGCGCCGAGCAGCCGCGCCGAGGCGGCCGCGGCCATCCCCACCGGGCCCGCGCCCGCGATGTAGACGGTCGAGCCCGGCTTCACGCCGGCCGTGACGGCGCCGTGGTAGCCGGTGGGCAGGATGTCGGACAGGCAGGTCAGGTCGCGGATCTTGGCCATCGCCTGGTCGCGGTCCGGGAACTTGATCAGATTGAAGTCGGCATACGGCACCAGCACGTACTCGGCCTGCCCGCCGATCCAGCCGCCCATGTCCACGTAGCCGTAGGCGCCGCCGGCGCGCGCCGGGTTCACGTTCAGGCACACGCCGGTGCTCTGCTCGCGGCACATCGGGCAGCGCCCGCAGGCCACGTTGAACGGCACCGTGACGATGTCGCCGATCTTCAGCGTCTCGACGTCGCTGCCGAGCTCGATCACCTCGCCGGTGATCTCGTGGCCGAGCACGAGGCCGACGGGCGCCGTGGTCCGGCCGCGCACCATGTGCTGATCGGAGCCGCAGATGTTGGTGCTGACCACCTTCAGGATCACGCCGTGGCCGATCTTGCGCCCGCTCGGGTCCACCATCCGCGGGTAATCGATCTTCTGCACCTCGACCTTGCCCGGCCCCTGATACACGACTCCTCGATTGCTGCTCATCGCTTCGTCTCCTGTCTGTCTGGCTTCGTGCTGCGCGTCGCCCGGCGCGGCCGCGCGCGGGTCGGGCAGCGAACCCTCAGAGGGTAGTCTGCGAAGCGGGGCGCCAGATGTCCAAAACCCGACACGCGGTTGACCAGCGCCGACACGCAGCGGCGCGCGAGTGCCGGCATCGCGTTACAGGCCGGTGGCACCGCCGTTCGTGTCGGTGTTCGTGCCGGTGTTCGTGACGGCCGTTCGTACTATCGCCACGCGCGCTCAGGACCGCTCATCTGGCGGGCTGCCGGACGGCAAGCGGGTTGGGCCGGACAAAGGCAACGGAACGACGCGCAGCCGCGCCGGTTCTCACCGGACCGGCGCCACGCTCCACGCAGCCCGGCACCGCTCACGCGGCGCCGGGCGGTGCCGGCGCATCGGCATCGCGCCGCTGCGCGCCCCGCCCCAGCGAGAACCCCAGGCCGGCGAGCACGAACACCAGCCCGGCGGCCGGCAGCACGAAACGCACCACCGGCAAGCCGAGGGCGCCGAAGCAGAGCGGCCACAGCGACGCGCCGACGTTGAGCAGGATCGTGCGCACGCCGATCAAGCGGCCGACGTCGCGCTCGGCGGCCACGTCATGGACCAGCGCGAGCAGGTTGGGCTGCGCGGTGCCGAGCGCCAGGCCCAGGCAGATCGCCAGCACGCACATGGTCTCGTAGCTCGTGTGCCACGGATAGACCGCGAAGCCGAGGCCCACCACGATTAACGCGCCACGGATGATCCAGATGCTGGACAGGAGCCGGACCAGCCCGGGCAGACAGACCCGGATCACGAACGTGGCGCCGGAAAAGAGCCCGAGCACGATGCCGATCTGCTTCGCCGACAGTCCAACGCTGCGGCTGATGAACGGCACGAGGAACGTGTGCAGGTCCCACGCCATCGCGAGCAGCGCGCCGGCCACGAGCACCTTGCGCACGTCGCGCTGGCGCAGCAGGCTCAGTGTCGCGCGATCGCGCGTGCGCGGCCGGCCGGCCTGCTCGGCGGCCGCGGCGCCCTCGGCCGCGGGCCGCGCCGGCCGACTCGAACGGAACACCCGCCGCCGTGCGGCGAGCAGCGCGAGCAGCACTGCCCCCATCAGCGCCGCGAGCCGCAGCGGCGCATGGACCCCCCATTGTCCGGACAGATAGCCGCCCAGCAGCGCGGCCAGCGAGGTGGCGGCCGACTGCGTCAGCGAGAAGAAACCGAAGCGGCGCACCCGTTCGCCCGGCGCCCCGCATTCGCCGATGTGCAGTTGTAATGCAATCTGCATCAAGGTGAAGCCGACCCCGCACAGCAGCGCCCCGGGAAACAGCAGCACGGCGGGTCCCGGCACCGCCTGCAGCAGCGCGCCGCCCAGCAGCACCGCCCCGCCGCCGACCAGCATCGAACGCGGGCCGAGGCGCGTTGCGACAGCGCCGGCGTGCACCGCGATCAACAACGGGGCGAGCGAATACATCGCCATCACGATGCCGAGTTGGATCGAGGGACGGTTTTCGCGCACGATCAGGATCGTCGCGCCGACGCGGCTCACGCCGAAGGCCAGATACAGGAAGAAGCCGAGCGCGAGCGCAACCACCAGCGGCCCGGCCGCCGCCGGCGGCTTCGCGAACGCGGCGTCGAGCCGCGCCGGCTCGCGCGCGGGGCGACTCACCGGCACGCGGCGCTCAATGCGACGCCTGCCATTCGATGCGCTCGCCGAGCCAGGCGCTGGCCTGCGCGACGCGCTCGCTCGTCTCGGCCTCGCTCTCGCCACTGACGATCACGCTCAGCACGTCGTCGGTATAGGACGCCGCGCGGCCGTTCACGACGCCCTGACGTCCGTTCACGTAGACGTTCGTGCACCACTCGAACGGCAAGGTCAACGGCAGCGCGCGCAGGACCGCCTCGCGAGTCGGGAACATCAGCGACGCCGAATAGCGTGCCGGGCGCCGCACCTCACCGATGCCGCTGTCGAGCCCGCACTGCGCGCGCACCCAGGCGCGGCTCAGGTTGAAGCCGTAGTCCTGCTCGATCAGCTCGATGATCAGCGAGCCGGCGGTACGGCTCGCGATTTCGTTGAGCAGCAGCGTACCGTCGGGCGCACAGAAGATCTCGGCATGGAACGCGAGCGGATCGGTGGCCGGCAGCGCCGCGATCACCCGCTTGCAGAACGTCACCAGCCGCTCGCCGAGCTCGGTGTCGGGCTGCATCGTCAGGCTGCCGTAACAGCCGGCGGCCTGGTAGTCGAGCGACGAATTCACGTAGCGGTAAGGCACGATGAACTCATAGCGCCCGCCGCGCAACAGCCCGTTGACATGGAACATCGTGCCTTCGACGAAGGTCTCCACCATGTATTGCCGCGCTGTCTGCTCACGCTGGAAATCATGCAGATCGCGCGCCTCGCGCAGCACGCGCACGCCGCGCGAGCCGGCGGCGTCCACCGGCTTGACCACGACCGGATAGCCGTGCTCCTCGATGAAGCCGGGCAGATCGGGCGCCAGCGCCAGGCGCCGGTAGCGCGCCGTCGGAATGCCGGCGGCCGCCATGTGGTCCTTCATCAGCACCTTGTCACGATAGGCGCGCGCGCTCTGCACCGATTGCCCCGGCAGGCCGAGCGCCTCGCGCAGCGCCGCGACGCGCAGCATGTCGTATTCGGACTGGGAAGCGATGAAACCGATCGGCGCGGTCCGGCCCAGCTCCAGGGCGAGCTGGTCGGCCAGCGGCGCGCCCAGGTCGTCGAACTTGCGGATCATCCGGTACTTGCCGGGCCGGTTCATCGGCTTGCTCGTCAGCGCATATACGTCCTGCTGCGCATCGGCAAGCCAGTTGTAGAAATCGAACTTGGTGGAACGGTTGAAGACCAGAAATGCCATGATTGTCATTGCCTCGGTTCGAACCTGTTGTGACGACTGCCAGCGCGAAACGAACGTGGACCTGGATCGCGCCCCCCCCCTTGCCTCGCGCCGCGCGCTCAGCAGACCTCGCGCACGATGCCGACCAGCGGCACGGCGGGCTCGATCACGCATTCGCCCGCCACGCGCCATGCGCCTGCGGACGGCGACACGACGAGGCGCGCGAGGCCGCAAGCGGGTCCGCCCTGGTCGATCACGACAGCGGCGCCGGCAGCAGTGCCCGCCTCGGCGAGGCGCGCGTAACGGACCACGGTGGGCGCGATGCCGCCGGTGGCCATGTCCTCCTGCGTGCCCACGCGATGCGGGAAATGCCGCGCGGCCAGCCGCGGCGCGACCCGGTCGCGGACGGCGAAGACATAGATGCCGGTGGCCCCCAGCCGCTCGCAAAGCGCATCGCGCTGCGCGGGGTCGATCGAGATCGCGGCCAGCAGCGCCGCATCGGGCAATTCGAGCAACAGCTTCTCGCGCGGCGCGCCGACCGAACGCGCCAGCGTCGCGCCGGCCGCACGCAGCGCGTCGATCCGCGCGATACCGAGCGCTCGCAGCGCGTCGTCGAGCAGCCCCGCATCCAGGGGTTCCGAGCCCCCTCCATCCTGCGCATAGGACCAGCGCCGCGCACCGTCGCCGAGGACCGACACCGGCTTGCCGCCGATCTCGAACACCCGGCTCGCGCGCGGGCCGTCGTGCGCGTCGGCCCAAGCGGCGGCGGCCAGCAGGCCGTGCCCGCAGAACGCGATCTCGCCGCCCGGGGTGAAGAAGCGCAGGCCGGCATCGGCCGAGCCGGCGCCGCGACGCAGCCAGGTGACTTCGCCCTGCTGACGCCGCGCCAGCGCCACGCATGCCTCGAAGTCGACCTGCGCCGCCGCCTCGGTAGCGAACACGAAGGCGGCATTGCCGTGCTCGCCATCGACCGTGAATGCCCTAGCGGGCGTGCCATGCCGGATCATCTGCCGTTGCCTCCCTGGCCCGCCAGTCCGTCAGGCCAGCAGCGGCGCCACCGCCGGGAAGGCGCGCTGGAACGCTTCCGCATGCGTGATCGTCTGCGTCGCACGACGGCTCGCCTGCGCACCGCGCTGCAGCGCGACCCGCTCGTAGTAGGCCCATACGCCCTGCTGCGACGCAATGCACTCGAACACTTGGCGCTTGCGCTCCCAGAGCTTCGAGATGTCGACGAACAGATTCGCCTGGAAGTCGCACAGCTCCGGCTGATGGGGTTCGAAATAAAACAGGCTCGACGGCGCCACCATGTCGGGCCCATGGCCCGGCGCGGTCGCGAACACGCGAGCCTGCTGCACCATCTCGCAGCTGTTGGCGTGATCGACGTTGCCGGGATCGACCGGGGGATGCGTGACGATGGCATCGGGACGGAATTGCCGGATGATCCGGTTCAGCCGCACCGTGCTCTCGCGCGTGACCTCGAGCGGATAGTCGTCGAGATCGAAGCATTCGAGTTCGACGTCGAGCAGTTCGGCCGCCCGCCGCGCCTCGGCTTCGCGCGCGCGCTTGACCGTGGCGTGCGTGGCGTGCGCTTCCTTCCAGAGCCTGCCGGCCTCGCCCATCACGCCGAACGACAGGCAGACGACCTTCACGTCGTGCCCCTCGGCGCGATGGCGAAGCATGGTGCCCGCGGCACGCCAGACGAAATCGCCCGGGTGCGCCGCGACGACGAGCAGACGGTTACTCATGGTGATCCTCCCTGACGAGATCGAAATAGCGGTCGACGAGCCGCCGTGTAACGGGTCGCGGAGCATGGTTGCGCAGCACGGACGAATCGACTGACGCGATCGGCGCGATCTCGAGCCCGGTGCCGCACAGAAACGCCTCGTCGGCCAAGTGCAGCTCGTGCGGCATCAGCCGCTCCTCCGAAATCGTCAACCCTTCCTGCGCGCCGATTTGCAGGATCGCCTCGCGCGTGATGCTTGGCAGGATCGCCTGGTCGAGCGCCGGCGTGCGCAGCCGCCGGCCCGTCACCAGGAACAGCGCGGCCGTCGGTGCCTCGCTGAGATAGCCCTCGTCGTTCAGGAATACCGGGAAATCGAAGCCGGCCGCGCGCGCGGCGTGATCGGCGACGAACGGGATCGAGTACGCCGAGATGCACTTCAACGCGGGCGGAAACACGTCGTGGCGCGCCTTGCGCCAGCTCGAGATCGTCACCTTCGCGGCCAGGTCCTCGCCGAGCCACTTCTTGCGGCCCATCGGCTTCACGTCCACGGTCAGCGCCGCCTCAAGCTTCGCGCCCATGTCGCCGACGTTGACGGCATGGATGCTCGGCCGGATGTAGCAGTCCTCGCGCAGACCGTTCGCTTCGATCAGCCGTTCGACGATTTCCGGAATCCGCTCGATGCCGGGGTCGGGCAAGCCGAGCGTGCGCGCCGAGCTGGCGAGCCGCTCGAGGTGCGCCGCCATTCTGAACGGCCGCAACCGGCCCTCACGCGACAGGTAGGCACGCACGCCCTCGAACACGGACAAGCCGTAACGCATCGCCAGCGACGAGACGCGCACCGTCGCCTGCGATGCGTCGACGTAATCGCCGGCATGGAAGATGATTTTTGCCAAACCGAATCTCCTCGTCCTGGCTCAGGCTGCGTAGCGGAACGGCTCGGCCGCCGGATCATGGAACTGCTCGTAGATCGCGTCGAAGTGCGCGTGGCGCCGGTCGATCGCGCGATCGAGATAGCGATGCGCCTGGATGCGCAGCTCGTCGGTCGTGCAGTAGGTATCGAGCAAGATCTCGGCCGTCTCGGCATGATCCTCCTCGAGGTCGCTGACGGCCGTGTGGTCGCCGCCCGCACGTTCGACCGCGCTCGCATGGTGAACGAAGAACTCGTAGCCCTCGGGCGGCAAGCGGTAAACGTCGCGCATCACCGACAGCATCGACTGGTTGCCGGCCGACACGACGGGCGGCTGGCCTTCCATCAGCAGCAGCACCGAGGCCACCCCGGCCGTGAAGTGGACCGTGGTGTTGCAGGCCTCGACGTTGTGGTCGATCACGGCCTGCGTCTGCGGCAGCATCGGCGCGGTGTCGATGTCGCGCTGCGTCACGCCGAGCGCCTTGCCGAAGTCGACGAAAGTTTCGAGGTGACGTTTCGAGTGGCTGAAATGGCCGGTCTCCTCCTCGAATACGTTCTCCACCAGTTCGACGCGCAACTGGTGGTCGGGAATGCGCGACGCGATGCCGAGAATGTTGCGCGTCCAGTGGTTCTTGATCGGGAAGCGGTGAATCACGAAATTCTGCAGCAGGTGCTTGCTCGCCTTGCCGGCCAGCACCGTCTGGTAGAGCCGGCTGGTCATCTTCTTTCGGCTGTTGATCTTGTCGCGCAGGGATTGAACGAATTCGCTCATGGTGCGGTTCCTGTCAGTGGGAGGGTCGGGACTCGAGGGACTTGATCTTGTCGATGTTCAGGTTGTTGCGGCCGTAAAAGACGTTGTCGAGGCGCTCCTTGAAACGCACCGGAAAGAAGTCGTGCGGAAAGCTCGCCGGCATCTGCGAGAATCCGGCGATGTCGATCGGCCGTGAATCGGCCTTCGCGAGCTCCGAGAGCAGCACCTCGATCGCCGCGTTGCCGCCACCCTTGCCGACTCCGCCGATCGTGCCGTCGACCCACGACGCGCCCGCGCGCATCGCGGCCAGGGCGTTCGCGAACGCCAGATGCAGCGAGTCGTGCGCATGAAAGCCGATCTGGCCGGTGAAATGACGGCGCATCTCGCCGACGATCGCGGCGACCTCGTCCGGGTAGAGCGCGCCGTTCGAATCGGCCGCGTAGACCGTGTCGAAGCCGGCCTCGGCCAGGGCGCGCGTGAGCGCGGCGAGCTGCGAGTGCGAGCGCTCGCTCACCCGCGTGATGTTGGCGCAGACCACGAGACCGAGCCGCGCGGCGCGCTCGCCGAGCGCGAGCACCTTCGGCAGGTTCTGGTCGGTGCAGGTGAAGCGGACCACCGAGACCGGCAACTCGGCGAGTTCGTCGAGATCGGCCGGCTCGGCGTCGCCGGGCGGCACCATCACCGCATAGCGGACAGCTTGCGTGCGCGCCAGCGAAGCGAGGAAGGCGGGCGGGCAGCGTGCGATAACCGTGGACGGGTGCCGTTCGACGTTGCGCCGCCGGAAATAGCCGACCTCGATCACATCCACGCCCGAGGCGAGCAGCCGCGTCAGGATCGCGTCGATCTGCGGCGCGGAAAAATCATGGCCATTGAGGTAACCGCCGTCCCGCAGGGTGCAGTCGAGCAGCGTGACGGCGCGCGCGCAATGCGCCTGATTCGACAGCAAGGTCATAGCCTGAACTCCACTATTCGAACGCGCGTATTACGCGCATCATCATGCATGCCGAGTGCAATACCTCACTCGCCGGCCGCAAACAGACGGAAAGTTGAGCACCTGACGCGGAAGATCATCATGCCGGCGAAAATGGTATTTCGCGACGACACCGGATCGGCCTGACACCGACCGAATTGACATTCACATTCGAACAGAGCAATAGACGCTATTGCCGATTAGGTTCCGAAACGACGCAAGACTTGCCGAACAAGCGTATGAAAAAGCCATGAAGCGCACCGGATGTGGGGCCGCGAAACAACGCGATTTGGTTTTCAACAGTGTGGCACAACCATCGATAAATATAAGAAAACAAAATAAATATTCCCGGATCATGGAATGCCATGCCCTTTCGGTCTATTTTTTGAATGATCTTTCCGAGATTTTCATATTCGAGGCGATTCCGCCATTCGCACCGCGCGCTCGATAAGACGTACGTCCTCATCTTCCGCGCCTGGCCAAATTGGGCAGCGGCAAGGCACACCGCCATCCATCTCACCGACGAGACGTCATCCATGTTTGGCGAAAGGCAATGCGCGCCGGCCGGCATCGGCGGTCCGGAGCGCGCTGCCGCTCAGAGGCCGAGCGCGGAGATGAAGCGGTTCGTGAAGCCGAGCGTGCCGGCCTGGCCGTAGCTGTTGCAGGTCGGCGAGGCATAGCGCTGCGTGCAGTCGTTGTCGCGATCGAGCGACCAGAAATGCACGCCGGCCAGGCCGTTGCGCTGCACGAACGAGGCGACGGTGTCGACGTCGGCCAGCGTGAAGGTCTCGTCCTGCGTGTCGTTGCCGCCGATCATCGGGGTCAGCTCGATCTGGCTGTACGGCACGCCCCAGTAGTCGTGCAGGCTGTTGGCCGCGGCCACCGCGGATTGGCCCATCTCGCAGGCGCCGTTCACCACCGTGCAATTGCTCGCGATCGCGCTGCCGTAATCCATCACCATCAGGTTGATGATGTAATCCTTGAGGCCGGCCGCCTGGATCGCGTTCATCACCGACACGCCGGTCGAGCCGAGGCTCTGGGCCGCGTTGCCGCCGAGCGTCGCGATCGTGAAGCTGAAACGCAGGTTCGGGAAGCGGGCCTGCGCCGCCTTCACGCGCAGCACGAGGTTGTTGATGTCGGTCTGGCTCTGGCCGGCCTCGATGTCGAAATCGATGCCCTTCAGGCTGGCCGAGCGGTAGGTGTTGATGAACTTCGTGAAGTTCGCGTCCGAGCCGCAGGTGAACGAGCCGGCCGCGCCGCCCGTCGAGATGATGTAGTTGCGGCCCGCGGCCACCCAGCTCTGCACGTTCGCGCTCGCGACCTGCGCGGCGCTCAAGCCCGACCAGGTCTCGCTGCCGCATTCGCCGGTGGCGAACGCCCAGGTCACCGTCTTGTCCCTCGCCGGCAGCACGTTCAGCAGCGGCTGCAGCGACCCGGTCACGGCCGTCGAGATGAGGTTGGTGTTCCAGTTCAGGCTGATCGTGAGGTCCTTGTACGGACCGAACACGAAGTTGGCCGGCAGCGCCGCGGCGGCGGGCACCGGCTCCTGGGCGCCCACTCCGGCGGCCAGTGCATGACCGGCGCTGCACAGCGTCAGGACGGCACCGCACAGCGCGGCGCCCAGGCCCTTTATCATCGTGGTTTTCAAAGTGAACTCCCGAGAGTAGGGAAAAATCCTTCCTTGATTATCGATTCGACTTGCCGCGCCACCGGCAATTTCGCGAGTCGATTCGGCACCCCGATTTCGAAATCACCGGATTCGCGGCATCAACACCTCGCTCCGAACGACTCGTCACCAGGCACCGGCGCTGCGCGCTGTTCAATCACAAGCCACATGCAATGAGCCGGGCGAAGCGGGCGCGGCGGCACGCACGGCAACGCGGCACACCGCAAGCAAGCATAGTATGTTCGACGGGGAATACACCTGTCCGGACTGATAGGGAATTCAAAAAATCAGGATTCTTGATTTTAAAGATAATTTATGTAGTTACACCAAAATACGTTTATCGAATCGAAATAGCGAATTGCAATGACCGGAGGCATGCCATGCGGCAGCCTGCTTGCGCTTGGGCCGCGGCGCCTCCTGCAACACGATTCGGCACCGCGCGGCGCGGGCCGGATGGAAATCGCCGGGAACGACGCAGCTCGCGCGTGCCCGGCGAGCGGGCACGCGATGCGAGGCGCGGCCGCGCTCGCCTACCGGTTCGCGCGGATTACCGCGGCGGCGGCCGCGGCGGCTTCGGCCGCCACGTCGTCGTGCACGCGCGTGCTCTGTCCCGGCAGCGGCTGCTCGTTGTCGAGCAGGTGGCCGCCGCGCTGGTGCGTGTCCACCACCACGCGCATCGACAGCCCGATGCGCAGCGGATGCGCGGCGAGATCGGCCGCGTCGATCGACACCACCACCGGCACGCGCTGCACCACCTTGATCCAGTTGCCGGCCGCGTTCTGCGACGGCAGCATCGAGAACGCGCTGCCGGTGCCGGCCGAGAAGCCCTCCACGCGCCCGTGATAGACCACCTTCGCGCCATAGATGTCCGACACGATGCTGACCGGCTGGCCGGCGCGCATGTTGCGGATCTGCCCTTCCTTGAAGTTCGCCTCGATCCACAGCGCGTTGAGCTGGATCAGCGACAGCAGCGGCACGCCCGGGCCGA